>NZ_RKMG01000047.1 GCF_003797145.1 Aerococcus agrisoli
ACACTATTTATTATAGAACCCAATTTAATGTACCAGCCGCTTTTTCACATATACATTTATCCAAATTGACCAAAGTGCCTAAAATCAAGTCCATTCTTATGCTGTATGGTAATAAGAAAGCCGGCATCAGGACTTAAGTCCTAACACCGACCCATACAAATAATTGCACGATTACGCTTCATCTGAATCCAAAATAATAGTTACTGGACCATCATTTACCAATGATACTTGCATATCAGCGCCAAACTCACCTGTTTCAACCTTCAAGTCATATTCTTCAACAAGGGTTTTATTCAGTAATTCATACATGGCTAAGCCATGATCTGGTTTGGCCGCATCTACAAATGAAGGGCGATTCCCTTTCTTTGTACGTGCATACAAGGTGAATTGAGAAATTGATAAAATAGCGCCACCGATTTGGCCGATTGCTAAATTCAATTTCCCTTCTTCATCACCAAAAATGCGCATATTGGCAATTTTTCGTGCCATGTAAGCCACTGTTTCCGGCGTATCATTGTCATGAACACCAACCAATAACATAAAACCTTGGTCAATTTGCCCCACGACATTGCCTTCAATGGCTACACTTGCTTCAGTTACTCTTTGAATAATAATTCGCATACATATCCTCCACGTTAATGCTTTATTCTTTTGCCCGGTATACCACGTATACATCTGGAATTGAACGAACGCGGTCGATAATTTTATCTAGTTGATTGACATTTTGAATGACAAAACGCAAACGAACCTTCACTGAGTTATCATCGTGATTTACATTCCCAATAATATTCGTTACTGAGCCTGCGATTGGCGTAATCACTTGCAAGATTTCATTTAAGAAACCAGAGCGATCTTCACCTTCCACCACGATTTCAACTTCATAATTATTTTCAGTATTTTTTGGACCATCTTCCCATTCAACAGGAATTAGGCGATCTTGTTCTTCTTCGCTAACTTGGACATTTTTACAGTCGCGTCTATGAACAGATACCCCACGTCCCTTAGTGATGTAACCAACGATATCGTCACCTGGAACAGGATTACAACAATGTGCTAGACGTACTAATAAGGAATCAAGCCCTTCAACAACAACACCGGAACTAGACTTGCTCGCTTTACGACGTACATGACTAGATGTTTTTTGGTTCTTTTGAAGTTTTTTCTGTTCTTCAGATTCTTTTAATGTATCTTCGACAGATTCTCTATTTTTTTCAGCCGCTTTCAAGCGACGGTCACGTTCTGTTAAACGGTTCGCAACAGCTGTAGATGATAATTCACCAAAACCAATTGCCGCAAATAAATCTTCTTCAGTTGAAAAATTGAAACGATCCAATGTTTTCGCAACATCGTCTTTTTTATAGACTTCTTTTAATTTGTAGCCCATATTTTCAAGCGTTTCTTCCAAGGCATGTTTCCCTTGTTCCATTGCTTGATCACGGTCTTGTAATTTAAAGAAGCGTTTAATTCGGTTGCGGGCACGAGATGTTTTCACCAAATTTACCCAGTCTCTTGACGGACCAGCAGAATTTGGCGAAGTCAAAATTTCAACGATATCCCCATTTTTCAATTGGTAGTTTAATGGCTCAATTTTGCCATTTACTTTTACCCCAATTGTCTTATTCCCTACTTCAGAGTGAATTGAATACGCAAAATCTAATGGATATGAACCGGCTGGTAACTCTGTTACATCGCCTGTTGGTGTAAATACATATACATTGTCCTGGAAAATATCTTCTTTGACACTTTCCATGAAATCAGTCGCATCTTTAGAGTCATCTTGCAATTCAGCAATTTGATTAAACCAATCAAGTTGTGCATCAAGTGGTGATGCTTCCACCTTTTCATGATTCCCCATCTTGTAAGCCCAGTGAGCTGCAACCCCGTATTCTGCGACCTCATGCATTTCATAAGTTCTGATTTGCACTTCAACAGGACTCGGCTGGTTTCCTACTACAGTCGTATGGATGGATTGGTACATGTTGGCTTTAGGCATTGCGATATAGTCTTTAAAACGACCTGGCAATGGTTTCCAATTGGTATGCACGATTCCTAAAACTGCATAACAATCTCTAATCGTTTCTACTAACACACGGATTGCTTGCAAGTCATAGATTTGGTCAAATTCTTTCCCTTGGTCTTTCATCTTACGATAAATCGAATAGATATGTTTTGGACGACCATAAATTTCAAATTTGCCTGTAATCGATGCTTCAACTTGGGTTTGCAATTCATCAATCGTTTGTTGAATAAATTGCGCACGCTCATCACGTTTTGAATCAACTAACTGAACAATTGAATAATAAGATTCCGGATCCATATAGCGTAATGACGTATCTTCTAGTTCCCATTTAATTTGGTTCATCCCTAAACGGTCAGCTAGAGGTGCATAAATTTCTAGTGTTTCCGTCGCAATAGACACTTGTTTTTCCGGACGATGCCATTTTAGCGTACGTAAATTATGCAGACGGTCAGCTAGTTTTACCATAATAACGCGTAAATCGTTAGCCATCGCGAGCAACATTTTACGGTGATTTTCAGCTAATTGTTCTTCATGAGATTTATATTTAAATTTACCTAACTTCGTTACGCCATCAACCAGCGTAGCAATTGTTGGCGAAAAGAAATATGCAATATCATCTAAAGTAATGCCTGTATCTTCTACAACATCATGTAAAAAACCAGTGATTACTGTATCCGGGTCCATTTTTAATTCCGCTAAAATACTAGCTACTTGAACAGGATGGACAAAATATGGTTCCCCAGATTTACGAATTTGATCACGATGGGCACGTTCGGCGAAATCAGCAGCCTTTGAGACATAGGCAACCTTTGATTCCGTCATATAGCGGGCACATAAATCAAGTACCTCTTGTTTTGTATAATTCTTTTTCTTTGGCATGGTTGGCCACCTACTTTCAACGAGAATTGCTATTTTAACTATTTTACCATATTTAGCTTCATTTCACTGTCAATAACCTCGTAAAAATAGCTAGACTATAACAATTCACGGGCATATGACAAGGCAGACAGCATATACATCGGTGCTGTTTCCGCACGTAAAATCCGTGGCCCTAAACCACAAATAAACACATTGTCATGATCTTCTTGCAGTAATTCAATTTCATCCGGATGGAAGCCACCTTCAGGACCCGTTACAAAAGCCAGTTGATGACCCGTTTCCAATCCTTCAAATACTTGTACTAAACGATGTTTCTCACCTTGTTTGGCGACCTCTTCATAAGCAACACAAACACGATCAAACTGTCCCATCATTTGTGCCATTTCTTTCGTTGTTACTAATTGTCCTATTTGCGGTACAAAAGTTCTGTGGGCTTGTTCCGCAGCTTCTTGGGCAATTTTTTGCAGGCGTTCAATCTTTTTACCCGCCTTTTTTTGATCCCATTTAGTCACTGAATAACGCATGGCCACAGGCACAATTTGACTCGCACCTAATTCTGTTGCCTTCTGCACTATCCACTCCAATTTATCGTTTTTAGGTAGGCCTACAAATAATGTTACAGGTGTATCCAGTTCTTTCTTTTCATGGACTTCCTCTGCTAAATGAAGTGTCGCCATTTTATCCTGACTATCCACCAATTCACCGATAAAAACTTGTTGCGATTGAGTCACCACATAAGCCTTATCACCAGCTTGCATCCGCATCACAGTTAACATATGGTGTGATGCTTCCTTATCCATTTGAAAATCGTCATTTACAGTTAAGCTTTCTACATCTACAAAATATCGTTGCATCTTATTCGCGTCCTTTACGTGCTAGGATACCGAACCATTCACCCATATTGTTGATGACTTCTACTTCAAAATCATTGGCCTCTAAAAGCGCAACCATCTCATCTTTCTTATCATGGAAAATACCTGACAAGACTAAAATCCCTTTATCTTTCAAGTTTTCGTATGCTTGTGGGACTAATGGGGTTAAAATATCAAACAAGATATTCGCCGTAATCACATCTACTTGGGTGTGAATGTCATTTAAAATGTTGTTTTGTGATACTTCAATTTCACCCGCAAGGTCATTCAAAGCAAAGTTTTGTTCTGTAATCGATAAAATAGATTCGTCGTAGTCATAAGCTCGTACAGAAGACGCACCCAATTTTTTCGCCGCAATTGCTAAGACACCTGAACCAGTACCGACATCAATCACAGATTCACCACCATCTAAACCAATTTCCAACAATTGTAGCGCTAGTTTAGTCGTTTCATGTGAACCAGTACCAAACGCCATCCCCGGATCAAGGAAAATAGTTGCTTTGCTTGGATCTTGCTCGATTGTATCCTTTTCCCAGATGGGCACGATATCCATAAAACGTGAAATATGGATTGGTTCATAGTAGGCTTGCCATGCAGTTTCCCAATCATTCTCTTCCAGTTTGCCGTATTGAATATCATGAATCACAATTTGTTGGTCTTCAGACAAACCTTCGTTGTAGTTGGTTTGATATGTTTTTACGGCTGCAATGATTTCATTGATATCTTTTTCATCCGAAAAATAGCCAAGAACAACGGGATTTTTTTCATAATCTCCAGGATTTGGTTGATCATTTTTCACAGAACCAAAACCATCGTCCGACCAATCAATATAGTCTTGCTCATCTCGAATAGAAACCCCTGCAGATTCTAATCCCCAAAGGACTTCCGTTAATAAATTCTCACTCTTATGGTCTGTTTCAATGGTTAACTCATACCACGTCATTCTTATCATCTCCTAGTTGTAATTGTGTTTCATCGTAGCGATTCACTGATTTTCGTGTAGCTACCATTTGTGCGACTGTTTCTTCCGGCCATGTCATCGCAACTTCTGTAATTTGACCAGCCAATAATTCTTTTATTTGCAAACGACCATTGTGGATCATTTGATTCATTTGTTGGAAAACAACTTCCAAATAGCCAATTGTAAAGTGACCATTATCCAGCGCTTGAATCATCATCACTTCATCTGATGATTGGGCTGTTAAACTTGTCTCCGTTAAGATAAATTTCAACTCTAAATAATTAACATCCCCAAGCAATTGATTATTGCCGTCCAATAACTGAATATCTTCCACGTCATCCACCGGCAAATACGCTTGTACAATGACCTGCTTGGCAACAGATACATAAGACACACGCCATGGAATGGACCAATGACTATCTGATAGTGCTTTTTCTATATAAGTATAGACTGTTTGCATTTCCTTACGCCCCTATTCCAAAGTCTTTTTTCTTATTATAATATACCCACAAGAAAATGACTATATTAGCCCGTCATCAAGCCCTTCGCACAAAACAAGAAAATTCACATAATCTTAACGTTTTATTATGTTACATTTATTACAAAAAATGAAAGCTATGCTATAATAAATAATAGAAATAAAAATGATGAGGTGTAAGTTAAATGGCCGATCGTAACCTAACGACTAAAGATATACTACAAAAAGAATTTAAACCCGCACTACGCGGATTCAATACTGAAGAAGTAGACGAATTCCTAGACTTAATCATCCGTGATTATGAATCATATGAAAAAGAAATTGCGTCACTTAAGAACGAACTAGAACGAGTAAAACATGCGTCACCAAGCACAAGCGATACTGACCGTTCAACTACTAGTCAACGCTCTAAATCAAATAGCCAACCACAATCTAAAGGTACTACGAATTATGATATTCTTCGCCGTCTATCAAAATTGGAAAAAGCCGTATTTGGTGGTCAAGGTGTGTCCGCTGCTAACACAGCAACAACAGAAGATTTCGAAGACGATGCGGAAGCAGATGAAACTGACCACACGATCGTTTTCAAAAACAACTAGCACTTTTAAGATAAGTGTGTTATAATAAGAAGTTGTAAATTTCAGGTAATCGCGGGTATATTTTTATACCTGAGGAAAGTCCATGCTCGCACAAGCTGCAACGCTTGTAGTGTTCGTGTTTAGCCAATAAATAAGCTGAAGCATTAATTTGACGGCAACTGAAACCCGCTAAGGTCTTTGACTATGCGCAAGTAAGTTTGAAAGTGCCACAGAAACGAGTCAAATATGAAAGTATTTGAATGGAACGCGGTAAACCCCTCGAGCGAGCAACCCAAACTTTGGTAGGGGCGTTCTTCAACCGGAAACAAACGGAAGAAGAGACTAATTATTTAGTAGATAGATGATTACCGAACCGGTATTCTACCTGAAATACCGGGGAACAGAACATGGCTTATCGAAATTTACACTCAGGCCAAAGGTTGGATTCTGTCCAACCTTTTTTTATTGATACAGATCCGTGGTAGAATGTATGTAATAGAACGTTGACTTATCAACCACGCAAAAGGAGTAATAAAATGACAAAATATTCATTAATCGCAACCGCAGCTGCCGGTATCGAGGCACTTGTAGGACGAGAATTACGCGACATGGGCTATGAAGTTCAAGTTGAAAACGGCCGTGCCCGTTTTGAAGGTGACTTGAGCGATATCGCCCGCACCAATATTAATCTACGAACTGCCGACCGTGTGAAGATTGTAATGGGCGACTTTAAAGCCGTTACTTTCGACCAATTATTTGAAGCAACGAAAGCATTACCTTGGGAAGATATTTTACCAATGGATGCTGAATTCCCTGTTTCAGGTAAATCAGTTAACTCTACCCTTCACTCAGTGCCAAATGTGCAAAAAATCGTGAAAAAAGCGATTGTAAACCGTCTAAGTGAACATTACCACCGTCGTGGTATGTTACCTGAAACAGGTGCTAAGTACCCTATTGAAGTATCTATTCATAAGGATCAAGCCTTAATTACAATTGATACGACTGGCTCATCTTTATTTAAACGTGGCTATCGTACTGAAAAAGGTGGCGCACCATTGAAAGAAAATATGGCTGCAGCCTTAATCAAGTTAACTTCTTGGTTCCCTGATAAACCACTTTACGATCCAACATGTGGTTCAGGTACAATCTTAATCGAAGCTGCACTTATCGGTTTGAATATTGCCCCTGGTATCAAACGTGACTACGTTTCAGAATCATGGGATATCTTTAAAGACCGTGAATACCCTAAAGCACGAGAAGCAGCTAAAGCAGCTATCCGTACTGATGTTCAATTAGATATCTTAGGTACTGATATTGATCATCAAATGATTGAAATCGCCAAAGCAAATGCTATCTCAGCTGGTGTAGCAGACCAAATTACTTTCAAACAAATGCAATTATCTGACTTCACAACGAAGAAAGAATACGGTGTTATCGTTTCTAACCCACCTTATGGGGAACGTTTGAATGATGAAGAATACGTACATAAATTATACAAACAAATGGGTGATGTTTACCGTCCAATGAAAACTTGGAGCAAGTATATTTTAACTTCAGACCTGTTGTTTGAAAATTATTATGGCGAAAAAGCAACCAAAAAACGTAAATTATACAACGGTGCCATCCGTACTGACTTCTTCCAATATTGGGGCGAACGTAAACCACGTCCAAGAAAAGAAGCATAATTTTATCTAAAACAAAAGGGTCTCAGACTTTTGGTG
>NZ_RKMG01000048.1 GCF_003797145.1 Aerococcus agrisoli
AGAAACCAGCTTAAATTATAGAGCTATGAATTATTCAGGATAGATTCTAGTTAGTTAATAGAGTAACAAGTCAGAGATTGTGTAGTTTCTTGGTCGAATTAATTATCACAAATAAGTTGAAATAAGAGAAGTCAATAAAAATGCCAAGAGGCTGGGAAACATTTACAAATCGGCGCTATAAACATTCACTCATTTGTTATAATAGATGCATAGTATTTAATTATGTATTTTAAACAATAAAAGTGATTACATTAAATTATATTTGGAGGATTTTACATGACTAAGGGAACAGCAACAGAATTATATCAAGCATTATGGACTTCGGCAGATGTATTACGTTCAAAAATGGACGCTAGTGAGTATAAGAACTATTTACTTGGGTTGATTTTCTACAAATATTTATCAGATACGATGCTAGTGCATTCATCGGAAATGTTAGATGAAAAGACAGAAAATTTAGATGAAGCTTTAGATATGTACCGTGAAGCTTATGCGGATGATGAATTTAGCGAAGAATTCCAATCTGCATTGGTTTATGAAATGTCTTATCGAATTAAACCAGAATTAACATTCTCTGCTTTGATGGAAGAAATCAATAACCATACATTCCAACGTGAACACTTACAACAAGGTTTACGTGATATTGAACAATCATCAAACGTGTTTGAAGATTTATTCGAGGACATTGATTTAAACTCTAAAAAACTAGGTGCTACACCACAAAAACAAAACGATACGATTTCTCAAGTTATGAAAGCTTTAGACAATTTAAACTTGGCTAATTATGATGGGGACGCTTTGGGTGATGCCTATGAATACCTTATCGGACAGTTTGCGGAAGACTCAGGTAAGAAAGCCGGGGAGTTCTACACGCCATCTCAGGTGTCCACTCTTATGACCCGTATAGCCTTGACAAATAAAGAAGATAAGAAAGGTTTAACCGTCTATGACCCCACAATGGGTTCAGGTTCATTGCTGTTAAATGCGTCTAAATATTCAAATGAAGCGTCAACAATTCGTTATTTTGGTCAGGAATTAAACACGTCAACATATAACTTAGCTCGTATGAATATGTTCCTACATAACGTAGATCCAGAAAACCAAACTTTACGTAACGGGGATACCTTAGATGCGGACTGGCCACAAGATGAACCGACAAACTTTGATGCTGTACTGATGAACCCACCTTATTCAGCAAAATGGTCAGCAGCTAAAGGTTTCTTAGATGACCCACGTTTCGCTTCTTATGGTGTATTACCACCAAAATCAAAAGCTGACTTTGCTTTCTTACTACACGGTTACTTCCACTTGAAGAATGATGGCAAAATGGCCATTGTCCTACCGCATGGTGTACTTTTCCGTGGTGCTGCTGAAGGTAAAATCCGTAAAGCCTTACTTGAACAAGGGGCAATTGATACGGTTATTGGCTTACCAGCGAATATCTTCTTCAATACAAGTATTCCTACAACGGTTGTTATTTTGAAGAAAAACCGTGATAGTCGTGATGTTTTATTCATTGATGCTTCAAATGAATTTACTAAAGCAAAAACTCAAAATAAACTAGAAGAAAAGCATTTAGATAAAATCTATGAAACTTATTTAAAACGTGAAGATGTAGAGAAATTTGCACATGTTGCGACCTATGAAGAAATTGAAGAAAATGATTTCAACCTAAATATCCCACGCTATGTCGATACATTTGAAGAAGCTGAACCGATTGATGTTGTGGCTTTAAAAGATGAAATGAAACAAACTGATCAAGAGATTGAATCAGTTTCTAAAGAACTTTTAGCGATGGTTGATGATTTAGAGGTAACAGACGATACCAAAGATATTATTGATGCATTGAAGGAGGTCTTGGAATAATGAGTATAAATAAAGACTCACAAAAAGCCCCAAATCTTCGGTTTAAAGGTTTTACTGATGATTGGGAACAGCGTAAGTTGGGGGAAGTATTTAATCAAACTGCAGAATATGTAAATCCAAAGGATGAAAATTTAGAACTCTGGAGTGTAACTGTTGAAAAAGGCCTTACACCGAAGACAGAAAGATATAATAGAGAGGCTTTAGTTAAAAAGAATGATAAATTTAAAACAGTTAAGGCAGGCGATATAGTTTACAATCCAATGAATATGACTATCGGCTCAGTTGGATTTAACAATACTAACAAAACTGTTGCTGTATCAGGTTATTATGTGACTATGAATATGAATCAAGGATACAATAGCGCATACTTTAATACTTGGCTTAAATCAGACCAAGCTATAAGATTATACAAATTATTTGCTACTGGTACGCTAATCGAAAAGCAAAGAGTTCAATTTCCAACTTTGTCGTCAATCAAAACTTTTATTCCTCAATTGGATGAGCAAACTAAAATCGGTTCCTTTCTTAAAAATATTGACAACACTATCACTCTTCATCAGCGTAAGTTAGAGCAATTAGAGAAGCTTAAACAGGCGTTATTACAGCAAATGTTCCCTGGTAAAGGCGAAACGGTGCCGAAATTACGGTTTGCTGGGTTTGAAGGGGATTGGGAAGAGCGGAAGTTAAGTGCTTTATTTATAAAAGGGGGATCAGGCGGAACACCTAAGTCAACCAATAAAGATTTTTATGAGGGCAACATACCCTTTTTAGGTATATCTGATATTACTAAATCAAATGGATTTATAAATAACACGGAAAAACATATATCAGTAGACGGATTAAATAATTCAGCTGCTTGGGTTGTGCCTAGAGGGTCAATAAGTTTAGCTATGTATGCTAGCGTAGGTAAAGTAGCCGTATTGAACATTGATGTAGCTACATCACAAGCATTCTACAACATGGTATTTGATGATGATGACCTAAGGGATTTTGTTTATCAATGTTTAATTAAAGCGAACGAATTATCAGAGTGGAATAAACTTATTTCAACTGGAACACAAGCTAATCTAAATGCGGATAAAGTTAAGAATTTCATGCTATATTTACCGCAAAATCATGCTGAAATTAAGTTAATCAGTGCATTTTTAAAACAGTTTGACACCACTATCGCTATTCAACAGCGTAAATTAGATCAACTGAAAAATATGAAACAAGTTTTACTAGAAAACATGTTTATATAAACTTATAAATCACCTTCGCTATATTCAGTTCGCTTTGATAAAGAGTATTGATGTAGCGGAGGTATTTGTATAAAAATAATCACAGAGGAGTGTGTGATGTGAAAAGCTTTGAATTAGAGAGCGATATGGAGAATAAGCTGATAGACCAGCTTGTAAACGGTGAATCGCAATGGACTTATCGGCCAGATTTAAGAAACGAAGACGATTTATGGGATAATTTCAGACAAATCTTAACTCGTACAAATAAAGATAAATTAAATGATGTCCCGTTAACGGATATGGAGTTTGAACAAGTCAAGACGCAATTGAATTTCGGGTCATTTTATCGTGCTGGTGAATGGTTAAAAGGGGAAAATGGGATTGCACAAGTCCTTGTACAACGTGAAGATGCGAAACTAGGAAAAGTTTCCTTAACTGTATTCAAATCACAAGATATTTCTGGTGGGATTTCTGTTTATGAAGTGATTAATCAGTATGCGTCAAGTAAACGTGATGAACAAGACCGTAACCGCCGTTTTGATGTCACTTTATTGATTAATGGATTACCTTTAATTCAGATTGAATTAAAAAATCGTTCAGAAGGGTATATGGCAGCCTTTGAACAAATCAAGAAATACTCAAACGAAGGTAAATATACAGGTATCTTTTCAATGCTTCAAATGTTTGTGGTCACAAATGGGGTAGATACGAAGTATATTGCAGCTGCTGATGGCCAACATATTAATAAAGAATTCTTAACTTCTTGGGTAGATAAAAACAACAATAGAGTCAATAACTATTTAGGTTTTGCTAAAGAAGTGCTGTCTATTCCACAAGGTCATAAAATGATTACCGAGTTCTCTGTGTTAGATGCTGACCATAAAGCCATTATTTTACTTAGACCTTATCAAATTCATGCGATCTTAGCAGTAGAGCAAGCCGTACGACAACGTCAGTCTGGTTATGTATGGCATACAACAGGTTCTGGTAAAACGCTTACGTCTTATAAAGTGGCCAAAAACCTATTGAGAAGTCCAGCGTTAGATAAAACGATATTTATCGTAGACCGAATTGACCTTGACCAACAAACGGGTACCGCCTTTAAATCTTATGCAATGAATGACGTTGTAGAAGTGAATGATACGGATAACGTATCCGATTTGGTGCGAAAATTAACCACTAATGACCGTGACTTAGTCATTACAACGATACAAAAATTAAATTATGTCATGAAACGTTATGGTGACAAAGAAGATAACCGTATCGCAAAGAAATTACGGAATTTAAACATAGGATTCGTTGTAGATGAGTGTCACCGTGCTGTGACCCCTAAAAAACAACAAGAAATTACGAAGTTTTTCCCTAAATCCCTTTGGTATGGCTTTACTGGAACGCCAATATTTGCGGAAAATGCGAGAGATGAATTTGGGGATATGCCACGTACAACAGAAGAACAGTATGGCCCACGTCTACATGAATATACGGTAAAAGAAGCTATTCATGATAAAGCCGTACTCGGTTTCCAAGTTGAATATATTAATACGCTTGAAAAGAACTCTATTGTAGATTATTTTGACCAATCAGGTATAGATATAGATGGGTTGAGTGAACACGAAATAGAAGCTAAATTACCTAGAGAAGCTTACGAAAATGATGAACACAAACTAAAAGTCATTGATCAAATCGTTAATTACTCAAGACATAAATTCAAACTCACTCGTGGCCCAGGGAACACCTATAGTGCGATTTTGACCACACGTTCTATTCCTGATGCACAACGCTATTATGAACTGTTTAATGAAGTAAAAGAAGGTAAATCAAGCGTTAAGATAAGTGAAAAAACAAAGAGTCTAGTATCAGACTTCCCGAAAGTAGCGGTGACTTATTCTTTAAACGAAACAGAAGAAACTTCTTTTGAACGTCAATCACAATATAAACAAATCATTCAAGATTATAATGAAACGTTCAACACACATTATGACCTAGAACAGGTTAGAGCTTTTAACCAAGACATTAATAATCGTTTAGCACGGAAAAAAGATATATACCGTACACGTAGTGAACAATTAGATATCGTGATTGTGGTTGATCGTCTATTAACTGGTTTCGATTCACCTTCAACAGCGATTTTATTCATGGATAGACCACCCGCAAAGCCGCACCATTTAATTCAAGCTTTCTCACGGACAAATCGTATCTACGACAAGGATAAACAATACGGCCAAATTATGACTTTCCAATATCCAAGTCAGTATCAAGAAGCGGTCGAAAATGCCTTTATTCTGTATTCGAACGGTGGAGAGAGCGCAATACAGGCGCCAGGGTGGAATGAGTCATACGGACGCTTCCAGGACGCTTATGAGCGTTTAATTTCTGTTGCGCCTAGTCCAGAGAGTATTGATATCAATGATGATGTTGATACCCTTAAACTCTTTGTTAAAGCTTATCAAGAATTTGATAAGAGCTTAGGGGCTATCCAAGTATATTCAGAGTTTGACGAAGAGGTGTTTGAACAACAATACAACTTACGTCCTGAAGTAATAGAGTCTTACCATGGTAAGTATGAGAACGCCTTAGAAAAAATTAGAGAACAAATCGATGAAGACGAAGAAGATGACTTAACGATTGACTTCGATTATCAGTTGTCTGAAGTAGGCAAGCAACAAATTGATTACGAGTACTTAATGCTGTTAATGCAAACGATCGTTAATGAACCTAATAGTCAAAATCGTATCAAACGTATTGTTGACGCTGAAGCTTATTTAACGAAATTTAAAGATAATAACCCTAAATTAGGTGAAATTATTGAAGATATCTTCTCTACTATTAAGGATGGTAATGAGCTAGCACAAGCAGAAAATACGCTTAATGTATCGAGTGAAATCGAAAAACGTATTGATGAGCGTGTCAGTGAATTGGTTCATGATTTATCGGAAAGTCTCTATGTCCAAGAAGATGATTTGCATTACTTAATCGAGAATTACAAACCAGAAAAAGCGGGTAAACAAACTGGAGAGAGTAACCTCCTTGAGAATATGGATAAAGACCGTTATCTAGAAGAAAATCGGAAGAAAGTGCAGAAGAAATTCAGAGTGAAAAAATTCGCTAAACAAGCGTATACCGATGTAATCGAAAGCGAAATACTCCCGTTAACGAACAAAAACTTCTAAAAATGAATAACAAAGAAGGGGCTGGGACAAAAGGTCTCTCAA
>NZ_RKMG01000049.1 GCF_003797145.1 Aerococcus agrisoli
AACTTTTTGGGTCCACTATACCTCCTCTATCAGGAAGCTAGCGCTTTTTGTGTCGTCTTGTCTTTATTACAAAAGCTTTAAAAGCTTATTCTTTAACGTGCGTATCTTCTTCATAAGGTACTTCTGCTGGTAAGATTAAGTTTAATAAAATACCAACGATAGCTGATAATGCTGTACCTGATAAAGTGACAAAACCTAAGTCTAATACTGCACCACCAAGACCGATTACTAACATGGCACTCGCAATAATTAAGTTACGTACTTGGTTGAAGTCGATTTGATCTTCAATCATAACCTTCAAACCGTTACTTGCAATAATACCGTATAGTAAGATAGACATACCACCGATTACGGCACTAGGAATAGTTGAAATTAAGGCTGTAAATTTACCTAGGAAAGCTAAGATAATCGCGATAAACGCAGCGTTACGGATTACGGAAACAGATGCAACACGAGTCAAACCGATAACCCCAGTATTTTCACCGTAAGTAGTATTTGCAGGACCACCAATGAAAGCTGAAACTGCAGTAGCCACACCATCACCAACTAAAGTACGCGCTAAACCTGGGTCTTTTAAGAAGTTACGGCCTACAATTTTACCTAAAACAGTATGGTCACCAATATGTTCAGAAATGGTTACTAAGATAATTGGTAAGATTGCCCATGTTTCTGGACCAAAGTACAAATCATAAGAATTAAACATACTTGTTTCGAATGGTAAGTATAAATCTGGAATTGAGAACCAAGGTGCATCAATTACCGGTTGGAAATCTACCAAACCGAATAAGGCTGCGATGATATAACCACCAATAATACCAATCAAGAACGGAATGATTTTAAAGAAACCCTTCGCACGTGTTTGAACGAAAGCTGTAATCAAGAAGGTTGCCACTGCAACAATTACATTTCGAACTTCGCCACCTTCAACAAATCCGGCATTTGTTACTGCACTTGCAGATAAGCCTAAACCAATTACCATGATCATTGGACCAATAACAATTGGTGGTAATAATTTATCAATCCATTTAGTTCCAATCATAGAAACGACAATCGCAACAATGACGTAACTAATACCTGCTAAAACAACACCTGTTTGGGCCGCTGAAACATCGCCACCCATTTGTTTAATTGCAATTTGCATTGCTGTGATATATGCAAATGATGAACCTAAGTAAACTGGTACTTTTGCTTGGGTTGCCACTTGATAAATCAGTGTCCCAATCCCACTCGCAAAAAGAGCAACAGATACGGGCATTCCTAAAAGAATCGGCACCAATACTGTTGCTCCAAACATTGCAAAAACATGTTGAAAACTCAATAATAACCCTTTAACTAATGAGGGTTTTTCCTCTACATCTAATAAAAGTGGTCTAGATTTAATCGCCATAACAAACATCTCCTTCTTTTCTGTTCTTTCCCCATTTTTTCCCAAAAAAATAAGGTCATTCGCAAGTTGACCTTTAGAATCGCTTTTATTCATGTATAAACATAAACGGTCTTCCGACCACTCATCTTCATAGGATTTTATGCTTTCACTATTATAAGCAAAGAAAGATGAAAATTCAAGCGCTATCTTAAAATCACATGAAAGAAAAAATTAGGATGCGAGCGCGGGCGTTTTGACTGGTAGCACTGGAGGGAATATGCAGTAGCAAGCGCAGCTTGCTGCAAATATTTCCGAAGTGGANTGACCCAAACACTGGAAGACTAGTGTCGCCAATGATGGTAGTCATCAGCAAACTAATCTGAAGTGAAGACCTGTCTGCCTAAGCGAACTAAACTTTAGGATGTTACCTATAGCAAACAAAAAAGAAAAGAACAATTCATAGAAAGAAATGTTCTCTTCTTTAGCTTAGTTAAATATATAATTGTCCAAATAAAAAGACGAAAACAACTCTTTTAACGAATTGTTTGCGTCCATAAATGGGATTTTGTCCCAACATCTTCCATAATATGTAGAGATTACATTTCAGTTGGTGCTTCTACACCTAAAATTGCTAGACCTGATTCAATTACTTTCGTCATCGCATATACTAATGCTAAACGTGCAGTTAATTGTTCATCTTCAGTTAAGATACGTGTATGTGCGTAGTATTTGTTAAATTGTTGTGACAAGCTTAATAAATATTTGGCAATTACACTTGGTTCATATTTTTCATAAGCAGAAGCTACGATTTCAGGGTAACGGTTCAATTCTTTTAATACTTGGAAGGCTTCTTCGCTTTCTAAGTTAAATTGGCTACCTTCAGCAATCGCTGCAGGATCAAAGTTTGCTTTACGCAATATTGAGTGTGCACGTGCATTTGCATATTGAACGTATGGACCTGTTTCACCTTCAAATTGAACAACTTCTTCTAAGTTAAAGTCAAAATTGTTTAAACGGTCATTTTTAAGGTCGTGGAAAATAACAGCCCCAACCCCAACTTGATGTGCTACTTGCTCTTTGTTCGCTAGGTCTGGATTTTTTTCATTAATTTGTTTTAAGGCTAAATCAATGGCATCGTTTAATACTTCTTCAAGTAATACGACATTACCTTTACGCGTTGATAATTTCTTACCATCTTGTGTAATCAAACCAAATGGAATATGGTTAATGTCTTTCGCCCAATCGTAACCCATTAATTCTAAAACAGCTTTTAATTGTTTAAAGTGGTTACTTTGTTCATTCCCTACAACATATAATGATTGCGAGAAGTCATATGTTTCTTTACGGTAAATGGCTGTTGCTAAATCACGTGTGATATATAAACTGGCACCATCAGATTTTTTAATCAATGCTGGATTTAAATTGTAAGCTTCCAAGTCAACAATTGTTGCACCTTGGTCAATTTTCAATAAGCCTTGTGCTTCTAATTCATCAATAACTGCAGGCATTTTATCTGAATAGAATGCTTCACCGTTGTATGAATCAAATTTCACACCCAACATATCGTAGATGCGTTGGAATTCTTTTAATGATTCATTTTTGAACCAATCCCATAATTCATAAGCTTCTTGATCGCCGTCTTCTAATTTTTTAAACCATAGACGTCCTTCATCTTCAAGACTTGGATCTTTTTCAGCTTCTTCATGGAATTTCACGTAATATTTCAATAATTCAGAAATAGGATTTGCACGAACGGCTTCTTCAGAACCCCATTTTTTATAACCCACAATTAATTTACCAAATTGCGTACCCCAGTCACCTAAGTGGTTGATACGGATTGGGTTAAAACCAACTTTTGTTGCAATATTGGCAATAGCATTACCAATAACGGTAGAGCGTAAATGACCCATAGACATTGGTTTCGCAATGTTAGGACTAGACATGTCAATTGTGATGTTTTCACCATGACCAATCGCTAATTCACCAAAGTGTTCACCTGCTTGGTAAATTTCTTCAAGAATTGCTTGGGTAATCAAAGTTTGATTTAAGAAGAAGTTGATGTATGGTCCAACTGCTTCAACGTGGTCAACAATTTCACCTTGCATTTGTGGTGCTAAATCTTGGGCAATTGCTTGTGGTGCTTTGCGTAATTCTTTTGCAAATACGAAAGTTGGAAAAGCAATATCTCCATGACCATCGTGTTTTGGAATTTCTAAAAGATTCTGAATTTCTTCAATTGATAATGAAGTCTCAATGCTCGAATGAATCACCTGAGCTACTTGTTGTTTTAAATCCATTTAATTGGGCTCCTCTCAAAAAAATAAGACAATATACCGCGATTATTCTTGGCATTTGCTTGTCTTCTTCGTTTTATATAGTAATTGATATTTAGAACTGTAAAGCAACTACTCAATAGTACCACTTTTTCAAGCTTTAGAAAAGAGATTCTCGTATATTTCTTGCTTTCAGACTGCAAGTATATCAAGATTTCAACATTAATTCTACTATACCCTATCATAAATAGAAAAATAAAATCCCTGAGCAAGAAAACCCAGGGAAGACATCTATTAATCATTTAAAGCTTCTACAGCTTTGATTGCATCTTCAATCATTGGACGATCGATTGGGAATGGCGATACATCTACGTGGTCAGTGGTCATTGCTTTATCTAAAACAAGGGCTAAGTCCTCTTCTGTAGTGATATCTAATGCTGCAAGTGATGTTGGTAAGCCAACTTCAATCATGAAGTTACGTAATCTGGTTAATCGCTCAGTTTCGCCAGCTAATTGCAATACTACTAAAACACCGTAAGATACGATTTCCCCATGCAAGTGCTTTTCACCTTGTGGTAAAACAGTCACGCCGTAATAGAATGAATGTGCAAAATGCCCATTATAGGCATGATCAACCAATACAGAGGTGTATGAAGTTGTACCCAAGATTTCTAAAATAACATTATCGATTGCTGGGGATAATTCATGTTTTTTTGCTGCAGCTAATGCTTCCACACCATTGGCCATCAAGCGTTCGTTGGTACCTTGAACGATATGGACACCCATAGCATTCTTGTAGGCTAAATCTCGACCTTGTGCAGAGAATGACGCCTCTACCTCTTTAGAAAGGGCATCACCTATTCCTGCCCAGATATATTGTTCAGGGGCTTCAGCGATGATTGTCGTGTCTGCAAAGGCATGTACAGCCGGTGCATCGATTCGATAAGAACCCGCTGACTCATGGTTATCATAATATAGAATACATACGGCAGATGTTGGCGCACAGTTTGACGCAATTGTTGGGAAAGTAAATACAGGCTTACTTAAATTATCGGCAACTGTTTTTCCAGTATCAATCGCACGACCGCCACCAACTGCAAAAATCATATCAGCTTTTGCCACGTCTTCTAGGGCTACTAAACGGTCAATGTTACCGTAAGAAGCTTCGCCACCATACCATTCGATTGTTGTGATGGTTAAGCCAGCTTTTTCGATCGCTGGTTTCAAGCGGTCAAGACTCTTAGCTAATGCCGTTTCCCCTCCAATAATGGCAACTGTGTTACCGGCAAAACCAGCATATTTGCCGATCTCATCGTAGGCATCCGGGCCAATTGTAAAACTTGGTAGATTCACTGATAAACTCATACGTATTTCCCTCTTCCTTGAACGTTTCTGTCGATTGACAATTTCTTATGACCTAATATACCACTAGTCTCATGGAATTGTCATAAGATTTACATCATTTGTAATGTTTATTTTCTATCATACGCTAACATATCAAACTATCACGCTCAAAGTAGTCTGATTTGACCTTGACCCTATCTTTGTTGGTATAATAGTCTGGAACACTAAAGTCTGGAGTGACACTATGAATAAAAAAGCACCTATACATAAACGATTAATTGGCGTCACCGGCAATCACAATGCATTAGAACATGACTGGGACGAATTTATGCGCGACTATTCCCCACATGGCTATAGTGCAAGTTTAACCAAAGCGAGACATATGCCAATCATCATTCCCCTACAAAAGGATTTATCTTTGGCAGAACAATATGTTGCCCACTTGGACGGGATTGTTTTTACAGGCGGACAAGATGTCAGTCCCCTATTGTATGGCCGTGAACCGTCGCCTAAATTGCGAAATGTCTATCCTCCACGTGATCGTTGGGAACGCGCCTTATTTGAAGCCGCAGTCAAGAAGGACATTCCTATCTTAGGTATTTGCCGTGGTTTCCAGTTAATTAACATCCTACTAAACGGAACCGTATATCAAGATCTAAGCGAATACCCTGTCGGCCAAGCCAGTGCCGTACAACACATTCAAGAATGGGGTCGTATGCAATACCCTCACCATTCTGTGAATGTTGAAAAGGACAGTATTCTAGCAAACTTATTTGATGGGAAAAAAGCATTATATGTCAATACTTACCATCACCAAGTAATTGAAGATCTTTCGCCAAGCTTGAAGGCAACAGCCTGGGCAGATGATGGCGTGATTGAGGCATTTGAAGTAGATACACGGAAATCCTCATACAAGATTTTTGGTATCCAATGGCATCCGGAAATGATGACGGACGACGATAATGAAAGTAATATGTTACCGATTTTCAATTGGTTCCATAATTTTTAACACAAAAAGCTGAGACGCAATGTAGAGGCCCCCAAAAGTT
>NZ_RKMG01000005.1 GCF_003797145.1 Aerococcus agrisoli
TAACTTTTGGGGGCCTCTACAATTTACTCCGACTTTTTGTGCTTATGATAAATGAATCGTTAAATTATAAACGTTTATTTAATTCTTCAGCTAGTTCTTCAAATCCTGGTTTACCTAATAAAGCAAACATATTTTTCTTGTAAGCTTCTACACCTGGTTGGTTAAATGGATTAATACCATTCAAGTAACCAGAGATAGCTACGGCAATTTCAAAGAAATAAATCATGTAACCTAATGAATATGCATCCATTTCAGGAATTGTTAATACGAAGTTAGGTACATCACCATCAGTATGAGCCAATACAGTACCTTGGAAAGCTTTAGTGTTAACAAAGTCAACATCTTTACCTTCTAGGTAGCCTAATCCATCTAAATCTTCATCAAATGCTGGAATTTCGATTGATTTAAGAGGTTTGTCCACTTTTACAACCGTTTCAAACAAGTTACGTTGACCTTCTTGGATATATTGACCCAATGAATGTAAGTCAGTTGTGAAGTTTGCACTTGATGGGTAAATTCCTTTACCATCTTTACCTTCAGATTCACCGAATAATTGTTTCCACCATTCAGAGAAGTATTGCATTCTTGGTTCGTAGTTGATTAATAATTCTGTTACTTTACCTTTACGGTATAAGACATTACGTAATGCTGCATATTGGTATGCTTCATTTTTTGTTAGATCTGCATCTGAGTATTCTTCCATTGCGTCTGCTGCACCTTGCATTAAAGCATCGATATCAGCACCAGAAACAGCGATAGGAAGTAAACCTACTGGAGTTAATACAGTAAAGCGTCCACCTACTGCATCCGGAATAACAAATGATTCGTATCCTTGTGCGTCTGCTTCAGATTTTAAGGCACCATTTGCTTTATCTGTCGTAGCGTAGATACGGTTTTTCGCTTCTTCACCATATTTTTCTTCCAATAATTTTTTGAAAATACGGAATGCTACTGCAGTTTCAGTTGTAGTACCTGATTTAGAAATAACGTTAACTGAGAAGTCACGGTCACCAATTGCTTCAATTAATTCTGCTAAGTAAGTTGAGCTTAAGCTATTACCCGCAAAGAAAATTTGTGGTGTTTTACGTTCTTCTTTTGTTTGAAGATTAGAGAATGTATGAGATAAGAAATCAATTGCAGCTTTAGCACCTAAGTAAGATCCACCAATACCTAATACGACTAATACGTCAGAATCAGATTGAATTTTTTCTGCAGCTTTTTTAATTCGCGCATACTCTTCTTTATCGTAGTCACGTGGTAAATTAACCCAACCTGTAAAATCGCTACCCGCTCCAGTACCTTCTCTTAAGATTGTATCTGCTGCTGTAACTAACGGTTGCATTTGTGTTAATTCGTGTTCTGCAATAAATTGGTTAGTTTTACTATAGTCAAATTTGATATGTGCCATTTTACTACCCCTTTTTATTCTAAAATTATTTTGTTGCCATTTTTGATAATGCTTCCTCAATCCACATTGGCATTTTTTCCTCTATAGAGGAAAAACCAATTTTGGGTGCATGCCTTTTTTTAGGCCATGCATTTTTAGCTGGTTTATTTGATATGGCGAGTTTCTTCAAAGCACGAATAGATAAACTCATCTTGCTTGTATATTCGTCAATATCGATGATTTTAACAGTCAGCGTATCGCCAATGTTAAATTTATCTTCTACATTATTAACATAACCATGATTAATTTCAGATATGTGAACTAGTCCTTGGTGGTCTTCATCAAGTTGAACAAATACACCATAGGGCTGCAAACCAGTTACTTGACCTTCAACTACGTCACCGATGTGGTAAGGAAAATCCTTTGTTGTCATGAAGGTTCGTCCTCTCGCTAACTAATCTTGATCGTTTTCAAAAGTAATGTTTGTGATAACTACTTCTTCTAATGGTTTATCAGATGCATTACGTGGTTGGTTTTCAATATCATAAACAACTTCCATTCCTGAAACTACTTGTCCAAATACAGTATGTTTTTGATCTAACCATGGTGTTCCACCATTTTCGCTGTAAGCTTCGATGATTTCTTCTGGCCAGCCACCTGCTTTTAATTGTCCTAACATTTGAGCTGGAACTTGTTTTGCAGTAACAACGAAGAATTGAGAACCATTTGTGTTTGGACCAGCATTAGCCATTGATAACGCACCATTGATGTTGAATAATTCTAAGTTAAATTCATCTTCAAATTTTTCACCATAAATGCTTGTACCGCCCATACCAGTTCCAGATGGATCTCCACCTTGAATCATGAAATCAGGAATTACACGGTGGAATATTACCCCATTATAATAGCCTTGTTTACCAAGGGTTACGAAGTTTTCTACAGTTTTCGGCGCTAATTCAGGGAATAAAGCTACTTGGAACGAACCTTTATTCGTTTCGATTGTTGCTTTTAACTGTGTATCTTTAATATCTAATTGTGGATAAGTCATTTTCTGCCTCCTATTTATTTCTATGATTATTGTAACAAATACTAAGGAAAAATTCTTCACTTAATCACCGAAACAAAGCAAACTTTAAAAATTATCCTATTTTATATCATTTATAGCGAAACATTTTCCGAATCCTTCTTTTTCATGATATTATTAGGCTAAAACATTCTAAGGAGGAAAACATGAATCCAACAACCAATTTTCCTTTAATCGTTACATTTGTAGCTATTACTGTTGCACAAATTGTGAAATATCCGATTGCGGTTCTATTCAATAAGCCACGCGCTAATATTTCAATCATTCATGCGACTGGTGGTATGCCGAGTTCGCATTCAGCCGCTGTGACTTCTTTGATTACAGCTTTGATTCTTCAGTATGGATTCTTTTCCCCATATGTCGCTATTGCAGTCTGTTTCGGTATGATTGTAATGTTTGATGCAATGGGTGTTCGCCGTCAAGATGGCGAACAAGGTGTACTAATTTATTCATTAATGAAAATCTTAAAACAAAAAGCACGCGAAACGAATGATACAGAGTTATTAAAACAATTAAATACTTTGGATGAGGATAAAATGGTAATTAATGACTACCTTGGTCATAAGCCTTCCGAAGTTATCGGTGGAATGACTACTGGTGTTTTGGTTACCTTAATCTTAAGATTTATCTATAACTTACTAAATATACCTTTATAAAAATTAGAAAGTGGATTCAAATGACAGAAGATAAAACAGATATATTAATTGTGGGCGCTGGACCAGTTGGCCTCTTCGCCGCTTTTTACGCAGGTATGCGTAATTTGAGTGTACGTGTCATTGATTCCCTACCAGAACCTGGCGGACAACCTAAGGCACTTTACCCTGATAAGAAAATTTATGATGTTCCTGGATTTGCAAAAGTTACAGGTGCTGAATTAACCAACGCGCTAATGGCACAATTACAAAGATTCGCTGAAACAACTTTCCTCCATCTTGATGAAAAAGTCATTGATGTCCAAAAAACAGATACAGGCTTCGATGTACAAACTTCGAAAGCACAATATCAAGCCGGAGCAATTATCATTGCGGCAGGGAATGGATCATTCAAGCCACGTAAAATTCAAGTAGATGGTTTAGAAACCTATGAAGCAAATCATGTTTCCTATCATGTTGCGAATTTAAATCGCTTTGTTGGGAAAAACGTTGCTGTCCTTGGTGGTGGTGATTCAGCCTTTGACGCAGCCAATGACTTGGCTGAATATGCAGACAAAGTCTACTTAATCCATCGTCGTGATCGATTTAGAGCACACGAATATGCTGTTGCGCAAGCACAAGCAAATGAAAAAATTGAAATCTTGACGCCGTATGTACCTAAAGCCTTTATTGGTGATGGTTCAAGATTAACGAGTATTCAATTAAACAAAGCGCGTAGCGAAGATATTTTAGATTTGCCAGTTGACCATGTTTTTATGACGTATGGCTTTGTTTCATCACTTGAAGATATTAAAAATTGGCATCTTCAAATTGAGAATGAATCTGTAGTTGTGAATCACAACCTTCAAACAAATATCGATGGAATTTTCGCAATTGGTGATATTGTCACTTATCCTTATAAAACAAAATTAATTGCTGTTGGTTTCGGTGAAGCACCACATGTAGTGAATCAAGTTGCCCACTACTTATACCCAGACCGCCGTGTGGAACCCTTACATTCAACAAGCATGTTTGATAATTAAAAAAAACACCTTGAAGACGCTAAATGCGTTTTCGAGGTGTTTTTGTATAATTGCCTAAAATACGTTCTTCAAAATCTTTTTTACCTGCTCGATATACTAACTCAATCCCAATTTGTATGATCAGAAAAACAGAAACGAAACATAATAAGAAGAATGATTCATCTAGTACAAGAATAATTGGATCCGTTGCTGGGTTAAATAGCCAATAGTCATTTTGGAAAACTAGCTCGTGAAAACCTACAAAAATTGCATTAAAATTGAAAATTAATATGACAATAATAATAATTGGTAGCCAACGAAGTTGTTTAAAAGGCCAATATAAACGCCACACATTACGTGATGCCTTCAATTTCCATAAACTATATGCTGCGATTAATGCAGAAAGAACCATAGCCCCATAATTAAGGAAGAATAAGTGTTTCACTTCCATGAAATGAATTGCGGCATTTACCGATGTAGGAAAATCTGGCATATTTAAAGTTTCAATCCATGGAAAATTTAAATACGCCATTAAAATTAAATAGTTGTCCATTACTGTTGAAAAAGTTAAACCAACTAATTCATATGCTCGAGAAAACCACAAGGATACCATGAATAAGGGAATATTAATGATGGTGATTGTAATCGAGAAAGTTAGTAAAAAAATAAGTATCGCTAAAATGCCAATCCATAATAAAAATTCATTACCCAGCTTATTGCCAGGTTGATAAGAGTGTTTCATAATCTTCAACCACCATTGTTGGCTCTACGCCATAAATTTTAAAATCTGTCCTGTTATGTACACCCGTTTCAATCATAATGGAATCAATACCAGCATTTACTGCAGCTGATATATCCGTCATTAGGTTGTCGCCTAGGAATACTGCTTGTGCTTTATTTGCACCTAATTTTGCCAAAGCACCTTCAATGATCAACGCATTTGGTTTCCCACACACAATAGGTTCTACCCTAGTTGCAGCCGTAATTACTTTACCCAAAGCACCCGCACCTGGGACATAGCCTCGAACTGACGGGAATTGAACATCCGGATTTGTTAAATAGAAGCGTGCCCCATTTTGCACTGCAATCGATGCATCCATCAATTGTTGGTACGTAACAGATTGATCTAGACCAACTACTACTATCGCAATTTCATTGTTATCGACGTCAGTAGTAATTGAAAAACCAGCATCCGTCACTGCATCATGAACATAATTTGTACCGATTACGTAAGCTATACCTGAGCCATCAGATGGAATATGTCCCGCTGGTTTATCTGCTTCTAGGATATATTTCAAGGTTTCTACTGAGGTATAGAAATGTTCAGCCGTTACTGATAAACCCGTAATTTGGTTAAGATTTGCAGCAGCATGGGCCGGATTACGCATGGCATTATTGGTGACAAATAAATATGGAATCCCTTTATTTTGCAGTTGTTCCACAAATTCCTTTGCGCCCGCAATAGGTTCCTCGCCACGATACATGGTACCATCTAGGTCAATTAAGAATACTTTATCCTCAAAATTCAATGTCTATTATTCCCCCTTCTCACGAATACTAAATGAATGTGGTCGGTTCACGGTAGTTTTTTTCTTGGCCGGTCGACTAGTTTGTTGATTCGTATTTGTATTCGTATCTTTTACCTCGACAATATTAAACGCTTTTCCGCGATTATTTGTCTTTTTCTTACTAAAGTGTGGATTTTTATTGCGTTTTGTTTTGTTATCCCCAGTATTTGCCGCTGGTTTATTGTCCGGTTTGCGGTTAGCTTGTTTTTTCTTTTGAGCTGGTCTATTTGACGTTGCTTTATTATTTCGCGGTCTTCCGCCAGCATTTTCTTTACGTTGGTTTTCCCAGAACAATTCATTGCGCGCTTGAATTTCGGCTGTTGTTCGTTCATGTGCTAAAACAAAATATGCTGCACCAAAGCTGGCATATTCAATTAAGTAATCAGGTAGATGCTTAATTTTTTGTTCAAGTGTGCCGATTTTGGCGTCATCTGCATAGAAACCTTTTAAACGCAACTGTTCATAAGACCAGTCTCCTACAACATAATCATAGGTATCTAAAATATCCATATAACGATCCGCAATGGCTTCGATATTAATCGCTTCGTTAAAATTTTCTTGAATCGTAAATATTTGCCCATTGATGGAAAGTTGCTCAGGGCTTACACGTGTAACTTCCGCTTTTGGATAGTTTAATTCCGCACGTTTTTCTTTTAACTCTTCTTGTCGTTTACGACTTAACATAATTGCAACTCCTCTCTTATTCAGATGGTTGGTCTAGTTCACCATCTATTGAATTTTTATGAATTGTATCCGCTAATAATTCTCGTATAAATGGTTGTCCCCATAAATAATGTTTTTGGGCAACTAAGCTTGTAAAGAATGGTAGATATAACAAATGATCAATGGTCACAATTTTAACAATTGCTGAATCGTCTAAATCATAGATATTTTGATCTGCAATTGTCACTAATTGGCCAAAAATATTCCCTCTAAAACCAGAACCTTTGATTGGTGTGTATTTGAGTTCTTCACCTAAGGATGCCACTTGCGGTTTAATCACTTGTTTATAATCCGCTAGTCTTGTTTCTACCATCATGAGGCGAATTGGATGTGGTAAGGCATTATGTAAGTCAAAATGCGTCACCTCACATGCTGGTAAGCCTTGTAAAAACATTCCTGCATTGATGATGGCTATATCTGCGCCACTCTGAGCTTTCATTGCTAGCAAAGTGTAATGTTGTAGTGGCGAATACTCGATTTCATGAGCGGGTAATGCAAAAGGTAAGCGACCAACGATATTGCCCTTTAAGATTTCTTGTCCTTGTGCTACCCATTGACTTACTTGCATTTCATCTTCTGGATAGTTAGAAAT
Source organism: Aerococcus agrisoli (assembly GCF_003797145.1). GTDB lineage: Bacteria > Bacillota > Bacilli > Lactobacillales > Aerococcaceae > Aerococcus > Aerococcus agrisoli. The sequence goes on from NZ_RKMG01000005.1 coordinate 7,009, forward strand.
ACGATCACTCGCGACGAGTTCTTCTGTTAATTTGAAATAACGTTTATAGTCAATAATCGTCTCATTCACTGTCACATCTGACGAACCAGCTTCATAAAGGTAATCTTTGTTGATTGGTTTTTCAAATTCAGCAGTCAAATGCCCCATAAATTGACCATATTTTCCTCCACCTGTCAGTAAAGTGTGTCCAACCCATTCTCCCTCTGGTAACACGTGATGGGTATGCGCGCCAAATATCATCAGAATTTCTGGAAACATTTTTGCAATGATTCGATCCGTTGGTAAACCTAAATGACTTAATAAAATAATACCGTCAAAGGATTCCTTAGTCTTAATATCTTGAATGACTCTTTTGATGGATGCAATGGGATCCAAAGGTTGCCACCCTACAATATCATAAGAAATTTCAAATGGTGCAGTCATACCAAACACGGCAAAACGACTACCCTTGTCAGTTTGAATCATCTCATAATCCTGCGTATGATTTGGCCGTGTACTATCTTTTTTGTCAAAAATATTACCTAATACAACAGGAAATTGTGCGTCTTTGTATAAGCTATTTAAGACATCATGATGGCTACCAATTCCCTCATTGTTCCCAATTGTCGCCACATCCACGCCCATTTCATTCATTAAATCCACCATGATTTGACCTTGCGTCGCTTCTGTTAGTGGATGTTGTCTATCTACAGCATCACCAATATCAAAGAGAAAATGGGCTTCACCTTCTTGATTATGTTTATCCGATTGATTTTGATAATATCTCAAAAATTTTGGCCAATTTTCTAAGTGTGAATGCCAATCATTTGTATGATAAAAATGAATTATTTCTTTCATATCTGCACCCCATTCGTTCGCTCTAATCATATCATATTGTCATGATTAGCAGAATCTCAAACCTTACAAATTGGTGATAAATTTCCTTCAAAATGTTCACTACATTTCTTACATCATGCTAACTTGTTGTGAAAAAAGGCCAGGACAGCTTATGTCCCAGCCTTTCTGAATGCCCAAATTTAGCAAAGTAGTTAGCCTATGCGCTATATGGGTTGCTCATTAGTTATTTTCTTCTAAAATTTCTTGTGCTTGTAAACCAATTTTTTTCGTTAAACGAATAAAGGTATCAATTTCTTCTAACGATAGGTTATCAAACATTTGCGCGATAATTTGACTATGACCTGGGAAAACCTCAGCCATTTTCTTATTACCTTCATCTGTTATTTTTGCATAAATAACCCTACGATCTTCAGGGTTGTTGGTTCTTTCTACAAAACCTTTATCCTCTAAACGGTCGATGACATAAGTTAAACTTGAAGAAGGTATTAAAATGCGCTTACCGATTTGTTGAATGGGCTGTTGACCGCGATTATATAACAATTCCAATACGGTAAACTCGTTCTCACTTAATCCTTTTTTACGCATATCGCGTTTTAACTCTTCAAGGATATACAAATTGGCTTTCATGTGGACGCGTAAGGCGTGTAAACTTTCTGCTTCTTTTTTATCAATTTGCTTTTCAGACATATGTGCACCTCCTCTTTTAATCTATTACTTTAAATATACACAATTTCGAAATAATTTTCAAGTAATCGGCTGTTAAAATACAATTACCACGCCAAATCTAGCCGTATTGTGGTAATACGCGGCATTCACAAAAATCAATTCTTGGGTCTTTTCTACATTTGGGATTTCTAGCCGTACAGTATTCACGTCCAAAATAGATAAATTGATGATGTGCATCGCGCCAACGATTTTCTGGGATACGCGCCATCAAGATTTCCTCCGTCTCACGAACACTAGCATTCGGTGGGACAATCCCCATTCGTTTGGTTACACGTTCAACATGTGTATCCACGGCAATTGTTGGTACCCCAAAGGCCTCACTCAAGACCACATTTGCTGTTTTTCGCCCTACACCAGGTAATTTCTCAAGTTCTTCGCGTGTGTTGGGTACTTGACCACCAAATTCATCTCGAATCATAATGGCCGTTTTCTTCATGTTTTTTGCTTTATTACGATATAAACCGATTGTTTTGATTTTATCTTCTAAGTCTGCAACGTCTGCTTCAGCCATTGCATTGGCATCCGGATAAGCAGCAAATAATGCTGGTGTCACTTTGTTCACACCAACATCCGTTGTTTGTGCTGACATTAACACGGCAATCACCAATTGAAATGGACTTTCATGATAGAGCATGGTCTTTGGATTAGGATACATTTGGTCTAAATGATCTAAAATATTGATGACTTCAGCATCAGAAATTAAGTCTGCCACCTTTTAGCCTCCCTTCATTGCTAGCTTATTTATTTGTTTAGCCATTTTTTCATCGGCACTGGTGGTAATTCTTGCTTATTGGTATTTTGTTGGTTGTAATGATTTGAGCGGCGTGTGTCATTGGCCTTGGTTTTCTTTTGCTTTGCCCAATTCAATAAAATACGGTCAATATATTTCAGTGAGTATACTTGATTCAAGATTGCCTCTTTCAAGGCCTCTTTCACGACTTCAGGTTCATAATGATCTTTCGAAAACCATTCAGCTATTTGTTGGTATTCAATTGGCGACAATTGACGGCCAAATTCTGTTTGAATCATTTCAAACACTTCGCCTTCCTTAGTAGCCTGCGCTTCCTGAAATCTACTTGTTTTATCAACTTGATCAAGACTTTCAATTTTTTGGTATAGCGGATCTAAGGAATAAAATTCTACAGATTTCCCTTCTGCATTTTTATAAGACGGAATACTTAAAAAGCCTTTTTCAATCAACGATTGAATCATGTCGAAAAGTGTCGTTTCCGGTAAGTTCATCCGTTGTCCGATAGCGGAAATTGCAGGAAACTCCTCCCCTGCTTGTTGGAAACTCAAGAAATGAATTAATAACATCATTTCTTCGTTAGAAATATTTAACCGATGATAAGATTCTAAAACCTTATTGCGCATCACTGTGTAATATTCTCGGTTCATTTTTATGCCTCTTTTTCTGTTCTTATTTATTTATCATGTGCATCTAAAAGTGCTTCTCTTATAGTATATATCAAAGTATGGTAAAAGGCGCCTGGATTTGAATCTGGATTTTGAAATACGCGCTTGCCTTAGATGTGAAAAGAGGTTGAGATAAAAGTATAAAATCTTCGATTTTCGTCCTTAAAGTGTACGTTCCTAAAGAGCCGTGGGACCCTCTGGAGCCAAGGTCTCGATTTCATCCTACTTCACGGCTTAGGAACTACACTTCCCGTCCTCAAATTTTTCCATAAAAACGAAAAAAATTTATCTAAAGCAAAAGACGCGAATAACTCTTTGAAAGAATTGTTCGCGCCTTTATTAAGGCCTTTTGTCCTTGCATTCATTCATTTAAATAATGATATTTTATGCTTGGCTTTTACTGATGACGAATTCACGGATACGTTTCATCGCTTCAGCAAATGTTTCTTCGTTGGTCGCATATGAGAAACGAATATGGTCAGCTTTACCAAAGGCTACCCCAGCTACACCGACTACATGCGCTTCTTCAATAATTGCATCGGCAAAATCAGTCACTGAATCATAACCACAATTACGTGCTGCTTCGGAACAATCTGGGAATAGATAGAAAGCACCTTGTGGTTTGAAATCTAAGACAAAACCTGGAATTGTCAACAATTCATCGTAAGCTGCATTTAAACGTTTTTCAAAGGCCAAACGCATATCTTCACGATGACTATCTGAACCTTTTAAGGCAGCTAAACCAGCGTATTGACTAAGACCAGATGGGTTTGAGTTGATTTGGCTCGCTAATTTACCGTAGGCTTTAATATATTTATTTTCAGCTAAAGCATAGCCTAAACGCCAACCAGTCATGGCATAAGCCTTAGAAAAACCATTGATTACAATTGTATTTTCTTTGATGGCTTGAGATAAACCAGCGATTGAGTGTGCTTCGTGTCCGTTATAGACTAAACGATAGTAAATTTCATCGGCAATAATCAAGATATTGTGTTCAAGACAGTATTCAGCAACCGCGCGTAAGTCCTCTTCGCTTAAGATTGCCCCTGTCGGATTTGATGGACTGTTCAAAACAAGTAATTTTGTTTTTTCAGTTACATATTGATCTAGTAATTCTGGGGTTACACGGAATTGGTCTTTGGCATCTGTTTCAACAATAACAGGTACACCGTCAGCCATATTTACTTGTTCAATATAGCTTACCCAATATGGCGAAGGAATTAATACTTCGTCGCCTTCATTTAATAGGGCTTGGAACGTATAGTACAAAATCATTTTTGCACCATCAGCAATGAAAACTTCATCTAGACTATAGTGCACATTATCGTAGGCAGCATGGTAATCAATAATAGCTTGTTTTAATTCAACAATCCCTGTACCGTCTGTATAATGGTGACCGCGTCCAGCATACATATCTTCTTTTACTTGGTCTAAGATGTATTCTGGTGTATTGAAATCTGGTTCTCCAACTGCTAGGGAAATAACGTCAATACCCTTGGCTTTTAATTCACGTGCTTTTGCCGCCGCTGCTGCCGTTTGCGAGGCTTGCATCTTATCCATTCTTTTTGCTAAATCCATTCCATCGTCCTCCTAAAGGTCATTAACGGTCTCATACCATTCGCCCGTTGTTGCATTAATATAGTGATAGCCTAAATTACCATCTGCATCTGTGAAAGAAACTTCCCACACAAAAGTATCATTTTCGATACCAAGGTTGGCATTCCGCACTTCAACGTCAGGCATTTCATATAGGGTTAAGGCCAAGGCATTTTCTTCGTTTACCATTTCATCAACAAAACCTGATTTCGTGTAATCAGTATCTGGTTGATAAGCAAAATAAACTTCACGGCCTTCGGCATTTTCGCCTAAAACAGAATAATAGGTTTCATCTTTATTAAATACATAAAAATTTTGGATATTCGTAATACCCGCTTCTTTGGCCATTTTTGTGGTCTCTGATTCAGCTTCGGCAACTGGTTGTTGTGAGCTGAAATATACATATGATGTGCCCACCAAGTAAATCACCATGATGGCCATCAAAATTGAAAATAATTTGCGTTTCATGGTTTCATTGCCCCTTTTTTTATATCCTACATTCTATCACAATGTTAATCTAAATGCCTTAAATCCTTTAAGTCAATCCAATCCATTGTTAAGGCTTCAGGCATAATTGCTTGAATTTGATCTGCATATGATGCTTTTTCTAAACGATGATCTAAGGAAATAAAAATGGATGCTTCATTGACTGTTGCGGCCATTCTACCAAATATTTGTGTTAAATTCATCAACATATTTGGCAAGGCAACATCATCAAAGTATTGGTCGCCAATAGATTTCAGATAATCTTGTTTGGCCAATTCATCCGGTGTATCTGGCGCGGAAAAAGGCAACCGCGTCATAATGAAGGCATCCGTCTTGGTATTCAAATGAATCCCCTCTTGGAAACTTGCCAAGGCCAATAAAATAGCACGCTGACTTTGTTCGAATTGACGGGCCAAACGGTCTAAATTCCGTTGATGATTTTGTACAATCACTTGTCCATAGACCATGCGACTAAAGCGTCGTTTTAATTCATGTTGTACTGCCTGTAATAAAGCACGTGACTGAAAGAAGACTTGGATTTTATGAATCTTTGCTTTATTCGCCCATACTTCTTCAATCACATCTGCAATCATCGTTGCAGCTTGATGCTCATTGTATTTATCAATCGACAGGTAATCTTTAATATAGTATCCCTTGATTTGATTTGGTTGGCTAAGCGCTAGTTGTTGCTGATAAGACGCCTCCATAAAGGAGAACCATTGGAAATGATCGATACCAAATAAATTACTGATAATATGTTTTGCCCCAACAATTTCGATTGAAGCTGAAACAAGCAAGGTTTGACTAGGAATAGCATTGAAAATCCTTGCTAGGTGGTCTTTACTTGAATACAGTTTCCGTTGAATGGTTGCTGTCGTATTTTGCTTGCCAAAATGGACATCTAGTTCAGCATAATAATCTGGATTAGCTTCCGAAGCAACTAACCAAGTCTTCAATTGATAATCAAATTGATAAATTTGGTTGAGCAATTGTTGGTAGATGCGTTTGGTATAAAGGTCCATGTGGTATAACTGACCCACAATGACTTTTAATGGATGCACCATTTTCTCCATCGCCTTCAGCGACTTCCGTAATGCTTCACGCCATTTGGCAATCATGTAATACTCATGCGAAATATAATAGGCATTTGCTTGGGCTTTTTGCTGGTAATAGGATTTTGTTTGGTACTCATCCGCTAAGCAATCAATGAATTTATCCAATCCTGCCCATGCCGCTTGCAAGTTTTTTTCTACTTGGAATAGTTGATCGACTGCATGTACCTTCACATTATTGGTGACTACCTTATCCATGATGCGGTGAATCAAACGTTCAATTGTCGTTAAGGCTTCTTCCACATCTTTAGTTTGGACGGTACGAGTTGCTTGTTGGTGAACAGTTTCCGGTAATTGATGGCATTCATCAATAATCACCTTGCTATGTTCGGTCATGATGCCTTCTGCAACCAAATCGTGGTAATGATATACCAAGTAGGCATGATTTAAAACCACAACATCGGCATCTTTCGCTTCACGTACATGACGTTCATAGAACGCATAATCGCCCCAACGTTGAATTTCATCATTGTGACTTTCCGTTGAAAAACGATTCATATTTTGCCAGTAGACTTCATTATTTAACCCACTATTCAATTCGTGTAAATCACCCGTTTGTGTCTCACCCAACCATACCAAAACAGCCACGGAAATTAATACATCCCTTTTCAAGGCAATTTCCGGATGACTCTTTAAATAGGCTAGGAATTTTTGAAATCTGGTTAATTGGATAAAATGACTTTGCCCCTTTAAAACAACTACTTTTAGGGGTTTACCCAATAATGTCGTCGCCAGGTTCACGGTTTTATCCAAAAATTGATGTTGCAAAATCACAGTAGACGTGGATACAATCACACGACCATCCTGAATTTGCTTGGTCTTTTCTGCCTCCACTGCCGATAAAGCCGACATCATGTAGGCTAGTGATTTTCCAACACCTGCATTTGCCGTTAGGAAAGCAAATTTATTGGTATCCGGGTGTACACTCGGATCTCCTGTGGCATGGAAAAATGGTCCAACCTCATCAACCATCGACTGTTGCAAGGTTGATAAAGTCACCCCATTATTACTGGTGACAATACTCGCTTGGTCACTATCATCTGCTTTGGTATTGGCTAGATGCATGCGGACCGCTTTTTTATCACCAAATTTGTCTGGAAAAATTTGGAAATTGGCTTGATGTTCGCTCACCACAAATGGTGCAATATATTCGAAATCCTGACGATGGTCTGTGCTTTCATCAAACCATTTGGCCATGTATGCACCCGTTTGGCCAATAAAATAATGGGCAAACGGACGCAATTGGTCGAATAATTCACGTGGCATTTGTTGGATTTTGTGCATAGACATCAACAACACTTCTGCCGTAGCCATGGCATCGTCCACAGCTGTATGGGCATTTTCCAATACAATGCCGTGATGTTGGCAAAATTCAGATAATTTATAGGATTCAGCCGTCGGATATAGGGTACGAATCATTTCAACCGTATCCACCCGGTCGTGGGTCATGGCAGGAAAACCTTGCGCTTGAAAACTCTTGTCTAAGAATTTATAGTCAAAACCAATGTTGTGCGCCACAATCACCGTATCCGCCAACATATCCCATAATTCTGCCGCAATATCCTCAAACGGCGGTGCTAACTTCACTTGGTCATTGGTAATACCTGTTAATTTCGTTATTTCTCTTGGAATGTCTTGATAAGGGAAGATATCCGTAGCAAATCGGTCGACAATTTGTCCATCACGAACAAAGGCCACCCCAATTTGAATGATGCGGTCACCATTATCATATGTAGATCCTGTTGTTTCTAAATCCAGAACCGCATAAGTGGTTGTCACTTTAAACACCTTCCTACATGTAATTTCATCTCAAGCCCAAATTTAATTGGCTTGGTAATGTTCTCTTAAATATGTTAAAAGCGCGGCTTCCTCATTGACTACCTTCAAATCAAGCACAGCCGCCTCTAAAAAGCTAAGCATCAAGCCAATTTCACGCTTGTTATCAGGATTGATTTGAGCAATAATCACACGCCCGTTAACCGCTAGCTCTTTCAGAGAATGAATCGGCAACCGGTCAATTTCAGTTTGTACTTTCATTGGATCTGCTGAACTAGCCAAATCAGCGAACAGGCTTTTACCTGAGGCTACTTGGTCTTGCATATAGCCTTCAACAGCCAATAGTTTTTCTGGGTCTTTGCCGTAATAATCCGCCAAATCCCATGAGGCTTTACTTGTACGTAAATGCCATATATCAAAATAAGCCGTAATGTCATCGACTGCTTGGTTAGACATCTTCCAAGCCTTGCCTAGTTGGCGAATAGCTTTGTGGCTGTCTTGTAAGTCACTGGCTCCTGATTGGACAAAATGACGCCAGAACATGAGCGACCAAGCGAATTCAGCATTAGCCAGAGCTTGTTCTCCTTCTGTTTCGTCAAGCAGTAGTTGAAGACTTGTGGCATAGTCACTCAGCACAGGCACGTGCAAATAAAGGCCACTCTTCAAAAAGTAAGCGAGGCCTTTTTGCCAATTCTTACCAATCCACAGTTTGTTCATTTCAACTGTGATACGTTCGACTGCGATGTGCTCTAGGATAGCTGCGTTTTCTTCGATTGCTAGAAGTGTTTTGTCTTCAATATCAAAGTCTAATTGGCTGGCAAAACGAACACCACGCATCATGCGTAAGCCATCTTCATGGAATCGGTCATGAGGTACACCAACTGCACGAATGATTTCTTCCTTCAAGTCGGTTTTACCGTCAAAATAGTCAACGATGGTCATTTGGTCTGTCATGGCCAAGGCGTTGATGGTAAAGTCACGGCGCAACAGGTCTTCTTCCAGATTTTGGACGAAGGTTACCTTATCCGGTCTTCGGAAGTCTTGATAGGTTGACTCGGTACGAAAAGTGGTGATTTCATAGGTTTCCCCTTCAAACCAAACCATGATCGTGCCGTGCTCAATTCCTACATCGAAATGTCGTGGGAATAGGGCTTGGACTTCGGCTGGATATGCTGATGTCGCGATGTCAACATCGTGAATGGGTAAATCTAATAGATAGTCGCGCACTGCCCCACCTACAAAATATGCCTCGTAGCCAGCATCATGTAGGATTGCTAAAATGGGTGCAGCTTGTTCAAATTCACGTGCATTAGTCATCTAAAAGATGCTCCAAACCATACACTAGACCTTGTAAATTCGCTACTTTTTCAACTGCCAATGCTACGCCAGGCATATATGAACTACGGTCGAATGAATCTTGGCGAATGGTTAAGGCTTCGCCGACCCCACCGAATTGTACAATTTGGTGTGAGTTGTAACCTGGTAAACGTAATGAGTGGATACGGATACCGTGGAAATCAGCGCCACGAGCACCTGGCATGGTTTCTTTTTCGTCTGGATGACCAGAAACATGCTCACCACGTGCTTCATAAATCAGTTTTGCTGTTTTTTCAGCGGTACCACTTGGTGCATCTAGTTTTTGATTGTGGTGGATTTCAGTAATTTCAACGTCTGGCAGATATTTAGCTGCCTTAGCTGAAAAAATTTGCATTAAAACTGAACCGATAGCAAAGTTTGGTGCGATTAAACCACCTAATTTTTTCGCTGCTGATAATTGTGTTAACTGGTCGATTTCTTCATCGGTAAAACCAGTTGTCCCAATTACCGGATGAATATTGTGGTCGATGTAGTATTTGGTATTAGCAAAAGCCGCTGCTGGTACAGTGAAATCAATGGCAACATCGATATCCACTTGTTCAATGGCTTCTTCAATACTAGCAAATACGGGTGCTTCTTTAGACCAAGCGGTAACCGCATCTACATGTTGATCTAAATCTGTATTTACAAGGGCTACTAATTCAAAACCTTCATGATCGACAACCATTTTGGCTGATGTTGATCCCATACGACCTAAAAATCCTGTCACTAAAACTCTCATTCTCGTCTCTCCTTTTACCGCAAAACTATGTGTCTTAATATTCGCCGCGTTCAGCTAACCATTCTTGCAAACGTTCGTAGGTGTTTTGGAATTCTGGAACTTGCGCTAGGCTTGGTTGCGCATCGAACGCTGCTTTAATTTGTCCCCAATTACCTGCTTCACGAAGGAAGATAAAGTAATCTTGTAAGAAAGAATGGTCTTCTTTTAATTCTTTATAGGCATCTTGGTAAGCTTGCGCTGCATACTCAAATTCCTCTAATTCTTGGAAGACTTTTGCTTTCATCCAAACATAACGGTCAAATTCGATTCCTTGTTCGTCCATATCTTGAATCAAGGCTCTGGCTGTACCATAGTTTTCTTCATCAATAAATAGTTGTAACAACAACTCTAAGGCTTGTCCGTATTCTGGATCAATATCGATGGCTAACTCTAAGGCTTCTTCAGCTGTTTCCAAGTTCCCAATTTGTTGGGCAAATTGCGCTTTTTGGAAGTATAAACGGGCATCATATGGATTGACTTGAATGGCTTGGTCAATCATTTCTAAGGCACCGTCATGGTCATGGAAGCTATTTTTTACAGTCGCAAAAAGGGCTAGCAAGTTTTCTGACAATTTACCATCTTCATGCAAGGCTTCAAGAATGGTATTCGCCTTCTCAAAGTTTTCTGTTTCAACATAGTAAAAGGCCAATTGTTCACGTTGGCCAACTGTACGGTCAGCTTCTGGTGTAGCTTCGATTAACTCAATGGCTTCTTCGAAATCACCGGTTGCTGCTTTCGCATAAGTAAAATGTTCTTCAATAATATCTAGCAATTCTTCCGGTGTTTCTTCAGAACCTAACAAGCGTTCATATAATGGTAAGGCTTGTTGGAATTCACCTTGTTGGAATTGCAATTCAGCAATACCGTACAAGATTACCGGTTGGTTTGGTGCTAATTGACGGGCTTCGTTCAATTTCACTAAAGCTACTTCTGGCAAGTTGTACATTTGATATGCATCTGCTTGTAATAATAATGCATCTACATATAAGTCACTCTCAGGCATGATTTTCAACAATTCATCGATAGCTTCTTCTACTTGGCCATTATCCAGGGCTAGTTCCCCTTTTAATAGGACCCAAGAATCTTCTGTCTGGAATCGTTCTTCACCTAAGGTATAAATTTCATTGGCATAATCGACAAAGCCTAGTTGAGCAAGTTGATAGCCGGTATGTGCAATCTCTTCTGAGGATGCGGTTGCTAATTGATCTAATAATTTTTCGAATGTTTCATTCGCTTTTGCTGGTTGATTTTGTTGTATGTATGAAATAAATTCATTTACTAAGTTATCCAAAGTCTTCAACCTCCTATACCTAGCCTATTTTAGCATATTTCACCCCTTAAAATCTTGCAAGGCGACTAAAAGATAGGGAATTTCACTGGGAATGCAAAAAATGGTCGGAACCCGAAAGTCCCAACCATTTTTATACAAGTCATTTATCTATTTTAGTGGATAAACCTTATGCTTTTTCATCAACATTTAAGATGATATCGCCAGTGGCTACTTCAAGTCCAGCTTTACCTGTTACATCTGCATAGTCTCCTGAGTTCGTTACGATGATCATTACATCGCTAGCATAACCCGCTTCTTGAATCACTGCTAGGTCAAATGAACCTAAGATTTGTCCTTGTGTAATCGTGTCACCTTGTTTCACGTTTGTCGTGAAGCCATGACCATCTAATTGAACAGTATCGATACCTACATGGATTAAGATTTCCAAACCATCTGTTCCAGTAATGCCGTATGCATGTCCTGTTTCAGAAGCAATCGTTACTTGACCTGAAATTGGTGCAACGATTTTACCTTCAGTATTTGGCACAATGGCAATTCCTTTACCCATCATTCCTTGTGAGAAGACTGGGTCACTCACGTCTGCAAGTGCTTTTGTTGTACCAGCAACTGGTGCGAAAACGGCATGTGCTACTGGTGTTGTAGTTGTTGTTTGTTTATCAGCGGCTACAGGCGTTACAGGAGCTGCTTGTTGGTGTTCTTTTACGACGCGTGCTTCTTCGGCTTTGGCTGCAGCTTCAACTGCTGCTTCTTTTTTCATAACAGATTTTCCGTAAATGAATGTACCGGTGAAGGCTAATACGATTGAGATGACGATAGCAATCATGAATACAGGGATGAATTCTGGAATAATGGCAATGAAACCAATTACACCTGCTGGCCCTAATGATTGACTACGAACATTAAACCAACCTAGTAGTAATGATGCAATCCCTGATGAACCTAAAGCGATAAAGAATGGGTAACGGGCTTTCAAGTTAACCCCAAACATTGCTGGTTCTGTGATACCTAACATTGCTGAAAGTGATGATGATGTTGCTAAACCTTTTGTTTTTTCATTTTTGGTAACGAAGTAGATTGCTAATGCTGCTGCACCTTGTGCTACGTTGGCTACTGAAGCGATTGGGAAGATGAAGTCCCCACCTGTTTTAGCAACGTCCGCAATCAATGCTGTTTCAATTGCTGGGAATGATTGGTGTAAACCAGTTAACACGATTGCTGAGTAGAATAGACCAAAGATACCGTAACCGATAGCGCCAGTTGCTGAGATAATACCTACTAAACCGTTTAATAGGAAATCAGATGCTGTACGTAATACAGGTCCTACTACAGTAAACGTAATGAAACCAGTGATAATAATTGTCAACATTGGGGTAAAGGTAAAGTCGACTGCATCTTTTAGAATCTTATGGAAGAAGTTTTCTAATTTAGCTAGGATCCACGCTACCCCAATAACTGGTAATACTTGTCCTTGGTAACCAGCTTGGGCAATTTGTAAGCCGAAAATATTCCAGTATGGCATTTCACCAGATTCTACGGCTGCAGCTACGTTATAACCATTGACCAATTGTGGCATTACCATGATTAACCCCATAACAGCACCTAGGTAAGGATTCCCACCAAAACGTTTGGTTGCTGAAAAGGCAATTAATACTGGTAAAAAGGCAAATGCTGCTGAAGCAAACATGTTAATCATGTCAGCAAAGTCAGCCCATGCTGGATACATTTCGATTAATGGCAAAGGTCCGAACAAGTTAGGACTTGTTAAGACGTTGTTGATAGCCATGATCAAACCACCAGCAGTCAAAGCTGGAATCAATGGTACAAAGATGTCAGACAAGACTTTGATGACTTGCATGAATGGATTTGTTTTTCCTTGATCTTTCGCAGCTTGTTTTACTTCTTCAGTTGATGCCTGTTTGATACCAGCAATCGCAGTATATTCGTCATATACCTTGTTTACATCACCGGGTCCAACGATAATTTGATATTGACCGTTGGCTTGGAAAGTCCCTTTCAAATCTGGGTCGTTGTCTAAAGCTTCTTGGTCAATTGCTCCTACATCTTTTACGACTAAACGTAAACGTGTGGCACAGTGTGCTGCTGTTACGACATTGTCTTGTCCCAAAGCTGCATCAATACGTTTTGCTACCTCTTTATGATCCATCTTCATACCTCTTTCTATTGATAAATACTTACTAACAAATACAAATAATTGCTTACTTTTAAATAAAGCGTTTTCATTCCTACAAACAAATAATACCAAGTATGGGAAATTATGTCAAACGTTTAACATAAATTATTTTAGATTTTTTTAAAAAGTTATTTTAATAGGCTTTAAACAGTGAAAACGTTTGCCTTTTTATGCAAGGATGTTTAAAATAAACATGCATAGTATTTGACGACATCGGACATTTATATACAAATTCCCCCGTCCCACAAGATTTTAGGAGGCCTATTATGACATTTTCTTTATATCAATTTGACCAGCAAGCACGTTATCGTGCATACGCCGACTGGTCCCCAAGTTATCTTGCTGAACTAAATGCCCTAGCTGACCAATCACCTTGGCGTAATCAATTTCATATCGAACCCAAAACCGGTTTGCTAAATGACCCCAATGGTTTTTCTTATTTTAACGGTCAATGGCATCTCTTCTATCAATACTATCCATTTGGACCAGTTCATGGTTTAAAGAGTTGGAACCATTTAGTGAGTGAGGATCTCATCCACTGGCAAGCGCTAGGTCTTGGTTTAGAAGCAGATAGTGCCCTAGATTCACATGGTGCATACTCAGGTACAGCGATTGCTGATGGTGATGTGCTACGTCTTTTTTACACAGGTAATGTCCGTGATGAAGATTGGACACGTATCCCTCTTCAAAATACCGTGACCATGGATAGCGACAACCAGCTGGCATCTGAAAAAATGACCATTATACCACCACTTGACCTAGCGACTGATCATTTTAGAGATCCTATGTATTTCAGTCAAAATGGCGAATCATGGATTGTGATTGGTGGTCAACGCAAGTCTGATTTAAAAGCGGCTTTATATCTATATAAAGCCACGGACAATGATTTAACTAAATGGACATTCCATAGTGAGTTGACCGTCCCTCAAGCAGACACAGCTTATATGTTTGAATGTCCCAATATTAATTTCGTAGACGGCAAAGCCTTTGTGACTTTCTGTCCACAAGGTATCTCCTCAGACCAACTCGACAGCAAAAATATCTATCCAAATGCCTATTTTATCGCCGATGCGTTTACTGAAGATGGCACATTGACAGGAGCCGGCACATTACAGAATTTAGACTACGGTTTTGATGCTTACGCCAGTCAATTAATCAACAGCCCAGATGGTCGCGTACTTGGCGTTTCTTGGCTTGGATTACCTGAAGTTGATTATCCGAGCGATGACTACGGCTACCAAGGTGCCCTATCGTTAGTCAAAGAGTACCGCATTCAAAATGATCAACTCTTCCAATATCCAGTAGCTGAAACCTTACAATTACGCGGTGAAGAACAGACTTTTGGTACACAAATTGACTTAGGCCACAACCATTATGAATATGCCTTCACCGTGGATGCAAATCAAACAGCTGAAATTGCATTATTTGCGAATGTCGACAAATCTAAAGCAGTTACCTTATCGATTGATACGAAAAATGGTACACTTATCCTTGATCGTAGCAACATGGGTACAACATTTGCGACAGATTTCGGTACGAGTCGTCAGCTAGACCTAACTCCTGGTGAACCTGTGACCGTAAATATTTTCGCCGACAGTTCAGTACTTGAAATTTTCGTTAACCATGGTGCCTACGTCCTGTCTTCACGCATTTTCCCTGGAGACAAGGATCAAACAAATATCATTGCTAGTGGTACACGTCAAAACCAAGTTTGGCCACTATCCATGTAATAGAAAGTGAGTGCAATTCAATCATGAAAGCAAAATTGCAAGACGTCGCTGCCCTGGCAGGCGTGAGTGTGACCACGGTTTCCAGAGTCATTAATCATAAGGGCTACCTATCAGAAGCAACTATTCAAAAAGTAGAAGCAGCCATGAAGGAATTGAATTATTTCCCCAATTCCTTAGCCCGCAGTTTACAAGGAAAATCGACGAAATTCGTGGGCCTTATTTTTCCCAATTTATCGACGATTTTCTATGCAGAGCTAGTGAATCATTTAGAACAAATTCTTTTCAAAAAAGGCTATAAAGCAATTATCTGTAACTCTGAACGCGATGCCGAAAAAGAGCAGGATTACTTGCAAATGTTACAGTCTAATCAGGTTGACGGGATTATCGCTGGTGCACATAACCTTAACTATGACGACTATGAACGCATCAATGCACCCGTTGTGTCATTCGACCGCTATATTGGGAAGAATATTCCCATCGTTTCAGGTGATAACTACCAAGGTGGACAATTGGCGACAGAAACCTTGCTTCGTCAAGAGCCTAAAAATTTATGGATGATTACTGGTTCAAACGATCCTAATTCGCCAACATTTTTACGTTACCAAGCCTTCATGGATGTCACAAAAGCTGCCGGACTAAAAGGCCAAGTGAAATCTTTATCGCGTGACTATTCTCACCTACGCAAGCAAATGCTGATTAAACAATTTTTGGCTGATGAAAAACCGGATGCCATCTTCTGTTCCGATGACTTGACGGCAATTCTAGTGATGAATATGGCCAAAGAACTGGGCATGCGTATTCCTGAAGACATTAAAATCGTTGGTTACGATGGTACACAATTTATTCAGACCTATATGCCACATCTGACAACGATTGGTCAACCTATCGAAGAATTAGCCGATTTATTGGTGGATGTACTGTTACAACAAATTAAAAACGAAAAGAACGTCAAACAAGATGCAGACAAACATTTCGTCTTGCCAGTCAGATTAATCCCGGGCAAAACCATTTAAATACATCAAAAAAGCGGCTGAAACAACAGCCGACAAAAAGCAGAGAACAGTTCTTTAAAAGAAACGTTCTCTGCTTTTGTTTTGTTAAAATATGTAATTCATACAAGTTATGAAGTTAGGAAGTATAGTGCCTTGACCGTGGAAGATCATAAAATCGAAACCTTGGAATCTAAGTTGTACGATTTCCCATAAGGTTAACAGGGATAATATAAAAAATACAATTTTTTATTTATCAAAATGGATAAAAGCGGATATTGATCACTTCAAGGGCTTGTGTGAACATTTATGAGAAAAAAAGGTTCACAAAACTGCCTGTGTGATTCGGCTTCAAAAAAGGAAATCACACAGCCCTCTGTGTGACGCGAATTTTCTCATTTTGAACACTTCAGCGCCCTGAAGTGTTCAAATAGCGGCTATTTTAATTTCAATAAATACAATCCCTAACAAGCCTAATAAAATCCTAAACTATCAGTATGAATTCCACCGAATCACTTCTAAAAATCAATATGAAAAGAGGGCCAAGCAGCCCTCTTTTTCATTTTTCTATTAAGTTTAGTTTGAAAAGGATTCAACATCATCATAATGACCTTACTGAGACAAAAACCAATAAAAAAAGCCGCCGATGTCTAGGACATCGACGACGTTTCTAAAATCATTATTTAACTGCGTCTTTAAGCGCTTTACCAGGTTTGAAAGCTGGTACTTTGCTTGCAGGAATTTCGATTTCATCACCAGTTTGAGGGTTACGACCTTTACGAGCCGCACGGTCACGTACTTCAAAGCTACCGAAACCGATTAATTGAACTTTTTCACCTTCAGCTAAAAATGCTTCGATTTGTTCGAAAACTGCATCAACAACTGGAGCGACGTTCTTTTTAGAATCACCTACTGCATTTGCAACGTTTTGTACTAATTCTGCTTTATTTGCCATTCTAATTTCACCTCCTCCGAATATTCTCGGAAATATTTATCTTAAGATAAATATCAGGATAATCGAAATACTTCTCAGATAATCCTTTTTTAGGATACCATACAAACCGCTATATAACAACGTTTTTAGTCAAATTTCACGATAAATTTACAATTTTTCGGCTATTTCCGATTTCTTGTAATGATTTGTATAGGTGTGCCTAAGAAATCAAATGATTTTCGGATTTGATTTGAAAGAAAACGCTCATATGAGAAATGCATTAATTCTTCATCATTTACAAATGCCACAAATGTTGGTGGTGCTGTCTTCACTTGTGTTAAATAGTAAATTCGAAGTTTTCTACCTTTATCAGATGGTGCAGGGTTCACACGAATCGCTTCAACCAATACTTCATTCAATAATGATGATTGAATACGACGGTTAAAGTTACCATGAACATGGGCAATAATCTCTGGTAATTGCGTTAAACGTTGTTTAGTTTCTGCAGATACAAACAAGATTGGTGCATACTCGATAAATTGGAATTCACGACGAATATCATCAGTGAATTTCTTCATTGTATGATTATCTTTTTCAAGTGTATCCCATTTATTCACGACGATGATAATACCACGGCCAGCTTCATGCGCATAACCCGCGATTGTTTTATCTTGATCACGAATACCTTCTTCAGCATTTAATACGACCAAACATACTTGTGCACGTTCAATGGCACGCATAGCACGCATCACTGAGTATTTTTCAGTCGCTTCATAGACTTTACCACGTTTACGGATTCCGGCTGTATCGATAATTTTAAAGACTTGACCGTCTTCTTCGAAACTTGTATCAATGGCGTCACGGGTTGTACCTGCTACGTTTGAAACGATCACACGGTTTTCACCTAGAATCGCATTAACCATAGAGGATTTCCCTACGTTTGGACGTCCAATTAAAGCGAATGAAATAGTATCATCATCTTCTTCATTTGAAATATCGTCTGGTGCTAGCTTGAATACCTCTTCCAGAATATCCCCGATACCTAAACCGTGAGAACCTGAGATTGGGAATGGGTCACCTAGACCTAATGAATAGAAATCATAAATTTCTGCACGTTGTTCAGGGTTATCCACTTTGTTGACTGCTAAAACGACAGGTTTGTCAGTTTTACGTAACATGCTGGCAATTTGCGAATCCGTTTTGGTTACACCATCACGTACGTTTGTCATCATAATAATGACATCAGCTTCTTCCATTGCGATTTCAGCTTGCAAACGAATTTGTGTCATGAAATCTTGGTCGTTAAATTCGATACCACCAGTATCAATCACGTTTAGTTGTTTTCCTAACCATTCACCTTGTGCATAGATTCGGTCACGTGTTACACCGGGTTCATCTTGTACAATTGAAATACGGTCCCCAACAACACGGTTGAAAATTGTAGACTTACCAACGTTTGGTCGTCCTACAATAGCTATTGTTAAATTTGACATGTATTTGCCTCCTCTCGACATCTTTATCTATTTCAATAAAAAAGGTAGGTGAGTTTCCCCAACCTACCATCAAACCAAATTATGGTTTATTAATAAAAATTATTCGTTATCGTCACCGAAATCGAAGTCTTTTAATTGATCGCCTAGTAAATCACCAAATGTGAATCCAGATTCTTCATCTGAAGTTGTGTTTGATGTAGTGTTACGACGATTGTTGTTTTGTTTACGAGGTTTGTTTTGACGACGTTCTTCACGTGGAGCACTTTGTGCTGCAGATGCATCAACTTCTGGTGCTTCTTCTAAAGCTTTGATTGATAATGATAAACGTTCGTTTTCAGGATCAACATCTAAAACTTTCACTTGAATTGTTTGACCTTCTGTAAGTTTGTCAGCAGGAGTTGCGATATGTTCATGTGAAATTTGAGAAATATGAACTAAACCTTCAACGCCTGGGAATACTTCAACAAACGCACCGAAGTCTACTAAACGACGTACAGTACCTTCTAATTCAGCACCTTTAGGCGCTTTTTCTTCGATATTTTCCCAAGGTCCTGGTTGTAAAGCTTTGATAGACAATGAAATACGTCCGCGTTCTTCATCAACTGCAAGAACTAAAGCTTCAACTTCTTGACCTTCGCTTAAGATATCTGAAGGATGGTTAACGTGTGCTTGAGCGATTTGTGAGATATGTACTAAACCGTCGATGCCACCTAAGTCGATGAATGCACCGAAGTTTGCCAAGCGAGCTACAGTACCTGTAACTTTGTCGCCTTCGTTGAATGAACCTAATTTTTCAGCACGTTCCGCTTTGCGTTTTTCAGCAGCGATTTCTTTGTGTGAAAGAATTAAGCGGTTTTCGCTTGGTTCGATTTCAACGATTTTAACTTCTAACTCTTGGCCTTTGTAAGGAGAGAAATCGTCTACGAAAAAGTCTTCAACCATTGAAGCTGGGATGAAACCACGTACACCCGCGTCAACAACTAATCCACCTTTTACTACGCTCTTAACTGGAACTGTGATTACTTCACCGTTTTCAGCTTTAGCTTCTAATTCAGCCCATACTTTTTTCGCTTCGATACGACGACGAGAAAGTAAGAATGAACCATTTTCTTTTTCTTTGATTTGTTTGATGACTACTAATTCTAAAGTGTCACCGATGTTTACGACATCAGTAATTGAGTCGATTGGTGTAGCAGATAATTCTTTGAAAGGAATAACCCCTTCAACACCTGCGCCTTCGATACCAACAATTACTTGGTTATCGTCGATTGATAATACTTCACCTGTTACTGTATCACCAATTTTTACTTCTACTGATTCAGCAAGAATCTCTTCCATTGATGGAATTTCTTCGTTATTTTGATTTTGATTAAATTCGTTTGACATACTCTAAATCCTCTCCTAAATGTACTACCTCATTCGCACTAAGCCAATGATCAATTATCATTATATCACTTATTTCAACTATATTCAACCAATAAAACTTAAAACAGCATAAAAGAACCCTAATTTCTATTGAATTTAGCGTTCTTTTATGTATTCTCTCTGGTCCATAGTTTAATTTTGTGATAATACTTTGTTTACATATGCAAAAATGGCTTCTTCCACTTGATCCAAATCCATATCTGATGAATCCAAAATAATGGCATCATCGGCAGGTTTCAGTGGACTATCTTCCCGAGTTGAATCATAAAGATCACGGCGCTTAATATCAGCTATCAATTCTTCCAGGTTCATTTCTGAATACCCTTTAGCTTGATTTTCTAGAAAGCGACGTTGGCCGCGTTCTTCAGCTGATGCTGTTAGAAAAATCTTTAACTCTGCTGCTGGTAAAACAACTGTACCAATATCACGGCCGTCCATGATAATGCCTTGACCACCCTTGGTGTAATCACGTTGTTTTTCCACTAAGACTTCACGGACATCAGATACAGCGGAATATGCAGAAACTGCTTGTGATACTTGATCAGTTCTGATTTCATCTGTAACATCTTTGCCATTCACCCAGACACTTTGCCCATCTGCGTTCACCTTGAAGACAATTTCACTTGCTTCTGCTAAGGCGCGTAGTGCTTGATTATCACTTGCTTCAATACCTTGTTCTAATGCAAGTAAGGTAATGCTTCGATACATTGCACCTGTATCTAAATATACATAGGCTAATCGTTTAGCCAATTTTTTGGCGATGGTACTTTTTCCTGACGATGCAGGACCATCGATGGCGATTTGAATCGCTTTAGACAATCTGTCCACCACTCTTTCAATTTTGCTTTGTTATTCTGTTACACGTAATACAGTCCCTGGTCCAATACTAGAACCTGCTGATAGACCGTTTAACTCTAAAAGTTCATCTAAAGTCATCCCATTGTTTACCGCAATACGGTATAAGTTATCCCCTGCTTGAACAGTGTAGGTACCTGTAGATGATGATTCGCTTTCTGAAGCGACTGATGCTGATTCAGCTGCTTGTGATTGAGATGCAGCGATCGATGCTGATTCGGCTGCACTTGCTGAAGCTGCTTGCGCTGCGACAATTGCTGCTGATTCGGCTGCTTCACTAGCTGCAATGCTTGAAGATTCTTGCTCTGACGCCAAACGTTTAGATTCTGACTCAGATGCAGCTACAGCACTTTCTGAGGCAGCAATAGATTCAGATACAGAGATTGATGCTGATTCTGAAGCTGATTCGCTAGCTTTAGACATCGACTCAATATTTTGGGTCTTAGATACCATCACTTGCTCCGTAGATTCAGGTTCAGGTACACGACTTTCATTATTCATATAAGCGAATACTAAAATTGGCACAACAATCATCACAAATAACAAGAAGGCTAATACTTTCGAAGTGGTCGAAATAGTGTCATTATTATTCTTCTTATTGCGTGCAGTTCGTGTATATTTTTGATTCTTTAAGTTTTCAAACTCACCAAAGCCTTGATTTTGAAAATCATCGCTAGTAGGGGGGACTTGGTCAGTTTCAACTGAATCATCTTGCACTTGATCAAAGCTATCCTCTGAATTTTTTTGATCTTTTTTGGTTAATTTATCCCAGAACTTCATCCTGCTACCCCTTTCTTATCATTAAGAATTGTACCATGTAACCCATTTAATGTCAGTAACACATTGAGTAGTTTAACAAAAGTTTATCCCCTTTTGCTAGCTAAATAATTCATCTAAACGTGTCCGCCAGGCGAACTTGTTCGTTTCATTGGGTGCATGTTCCTGTAAAAATTGCAATACTTTGGGTAAGTGCATGAATTCAAGCCAGCTAGCATGGGTTCTAAAATCAGAATTACAGTGCGTACAGCACAAATCTGGTTTCTTTTCCAGGGTCTCGTCGGCGTGATGCAGTAATAGCTCTCGGTAACAACCGTCATGATTCATCAAATCAAGCATTTGGTAAATTTGTTGCATCTTGGTTTGGCGCAGTTTTTGCGCATGTGCTTTAGCTTCAGTTAAGTTGCGAAAATGATGTTTATAAAATCTCAACATGGCTGCAATTGAATCTGAGTAGCGATCCAACATTTCTACAGTCAACCGCCCATCAAATAATGGTCCCAATAAACTTTCTAACAAGTCGGCCTCTTCTTCATACACACGGCGAATCTGTTGAAGACGTGCGCGTTCACTTTGATCATATAAAACGACAGCAACCGCTTGGTCTTGGTCCCGACCAGCTCGTCCAATTTCTTGAACAAAGTCAGCGATATTTTTGGGTAAATGATAGTGCAGGACAAACCGGATGTTAGGATGGTTAATCCCCATACCGAAGGCTGAAGTTGCAAAAACAACATCTAATCGTCCATTTATAAATTGGTTTTGAATAATGTGTCGATCTGCTAATGTACGGTCCCCATGATAAGATGCCACCTGAAACTCAGTTTGTGCTTTGACAAATTTAGTTAGGGCCTCTAACTCACTCTTATGATGTACATAGACAATGCCTGGTTTAGGTAATTCTGCTAGCCACTCTAATAGCTTTGTTTCGCGTTCATTTGTGTGCCCTAATTCTTCAAAAACATAAAAAATATTTGGACGGTCAACAGATTCCTTTATCAGTACCGCTTGTTCTTCAGGCTCAAATAAATAGGTCTGAATATCTTGCAAGGTTTCACTAGATGCAGTTGCCGATAAAGCAAGGGTCAGTGGATTACCCAGAAATTGACGAACGGCCTTTAATTCCGTGTATTCTGGTCTAAAATCAAAGCCCCACTGTGAAATACAGTGTGCTTCATCAACCACTAGCAAATGAATAGGCATTGTTTTTAGTTTTGACCGAACTTCTTGTTTTAGCAGCATTTCAGGTGATATAAATACGAATTTGTAACGGTCCAAGTGATGTAAAATATAGGCTTGTTGTTTCTTTTCGTAGGTTGAATTTAGCGCAATACCAGGTCCCAGCCCCATTGTTTGAAGTTGTCCAACTTGGTCTTGCATGAGCGAAATCAAGGGTGACACAATCACAGTGATGCCCGG
This sequence comes from Aerococcus agrisoli, assembly GCF_003797145.1. Classification (GTDB taxonomy): domain Bacteria; phylum Bacillota; class Bacilli; order Lactobacillales; family Aerococcaceae; genus Aerococcus; species Aerococcus agrisoli. The sequence goes on from NZ_RKMG01000005.1 coordinate 30,199, forward strand.
TGCTTGGTATTGATATAGTTGATAAATCAATGATTTACCGCCACCTGTTGGCAAAATGGCTAAGGCATTCTGACCTTTTTCTAAAACCGCTAATGTCTCTGCTTGGCCAGGCTTAAAATGATCGTAACCGGTCATTTGCTTTAATTTTGTTTGCCATACCATAAGCCATCCTGTCCCTTCTGATAAATAATTTTCCAATAACGATATAACCAATAATCTTGTTCGCCAAATCGGTCTTTAAAGGCATCAAAAGTTGCATCCGGCTCATGATCTAATAAGACCTGGATATCGGCAAGTTTTAAAGACGCCTTTACGCGTTCCACCAACAACTCTGGCTGACTGAAGGCAATTTCCACAAAATGCTCGGTAATCGTCGATGGTTTTAAGTAACGTTTATTGGCCATTTCTGCCACTGGTGTGGTGGTATTTTTCATCATGATGGCCGTTTTGTTCGTTGAATCATTCCACTTTTTGAAAAATGAATCTACGACTTGAACAAAGTCCGTGAGTAAAACTTGGCCGGGATCCATTGTTTTTGCATTCAACCATCGCGCCCACAAATCATCCGTCAAAGCTTGTTGCACGATGAGCATTTCTCGTTTGCTTGCCTCATGAATTTCGGCGACTTGGTCTAGTGTGACGGCAGATATATGCGCCCCTTCAAATTGTTGTAAAAATACCATGGCTGCTTCATCCGGATAACGACTCAAGTCGGTCAACAACTGAGATTTTATCAAGTTAGCGACGTCAGCCAACTGATAATTGAATGTTGTTTTCACGCGGGTTACCCACATTTTCACCAAAAACTGCGCATGAATATCTTGAATAATTGGAATATAGGTGTGTTCGTGTACGTTGGCATAGGACACAACCTGCATCATCAATTGTAAAGATTGACGGTAAACTTGACGACTACTAGAGATAATCAAGCCATCTCGTAACGGAAGGATATCCTCCACTAACATCTCAAGGAACTCAGCTTGTGCATGGTGACGATAGATAGCTGAAATAGACGGATAATTGGTCGCCTCTTTTAAATAGGCTGCCCATGTTTCTTTTGTAAGCTTAGGATATAAACCAATATGACTAATCATATGGTTTGAAAACGCAAAAAAAAGTGTTGTGGCGGTTCGCTTGCCAATCAACACTTGATATACCGAATTTGCAGGGAGTTCTTGGGCTTTATATGCGATAGCCATTAATAAAGTGTCCAAGAAAATCCCTCCAAATAACGTTGTTTATTTTTACTCGTTCAATACTCGATAGCTTTACTATAACAAATATGAAACGAAAACGCATCTCTATTGACGAGATAATTGAGGGCTACCAAAACGACGAATCATTGTTGGTAGAGTTTGTACTAATACAAAGTGTGCTAATAATGATACCAATACACCTTTTACTAAGTTGAACGGTACGATACCAGCTAAAAGATATGTTTGCATGTTGCCAACATCAAAGTTCATTACTTGCATGTAGAATGGTGTGATTACGAAGTAGTTCAAGATAGTCATCACAATTGTTAAAGACAAGATTGAAATCACATATGCTGTAATTGTTTTGCCGTGACTAATATTAACATCGCTACCAACATTGGTATATGCTGCAAGCATTTGGTCTTTTAGAATGTAGTAGATTGGTAAGATATAAGCAATTGTTGCGATAAATGCTGTTGTATCACCAATTGGAATACCCATTTCCCCACCTGTATACATGTAGTGGAGGAAGTTGGCAATAAAACTTGCACCAATTGCACCTTTAGGACCATATACAAATGCAATCAGTAATAATGGAACGATTGAAAAATCAACCTTTAAAAATGGTAATGCTGGAATTACTGGAAAACCAACAAACATTAGTATAAATGATATAGCTCCTACGATTGCGACCAAAACGATTTGTTGCGTGTTACTTTTTCCCATGTTACTTTCTCCTTTTCTACTTCATGGGGTTGGCACTTAAAGGTGGAAATAAAAAAACTCTTTCCACCTTCAAGGTAAAAAGAGTACGAGCAAACAAGCATAGTTCGCCCATCTTCTTCCATCCTGACTTTACAGTCGGTTCTAGAATTTCACTAGATCAGTCCCAAATGGGAGTCGCGGACTTTACCGCCGATCGGGAATTACACCCTGCCCTGAAGATTGCTTAAAATTTAAATTTAAATTTAATTACAAGATTATTATAGCATCATTTTTACTTATTTCAAGTAAGTTGCTTCATTTTTTTAAATTATTTCTTTTTAGCATTATCCATTAATTCTTGCACTTCATGTTTCAATAAAGTGCGTGCATCACCTGGACGCAAACCGTATAAATTCAAGAAGCCGTATTGTTCCCGTTTCAATTTGGTCACAGGATGACCAATTGCTTCTAACATCTTACGTACTTGGCGATTACGACCTTCATGAATGGTTACTTCAATAATCGTACTATCTTTATCGCGGTCCACAGATAGAATTTGTGCTTTCGCAGGTGCAGTCATCACACCATCAATTTCTACACCACGTTCAAGTGCTTTTCGTTCTTCCCCTTTGATGACACCCTCTACTTTGGCTACATACACTTTATCAATTTCATAACGTGGATGCATTAAAGTATTGGCAAATTCACCATCATTGGTTAGTAATAACAAGCCCGATGTATTGTAGTCCAAACGACCAACAGGATAAATACGTTGTTGCACATCTGGGAAATAATCCGTAACGACTTTACGTCCTTTGTCATCTTTAACAGCTGAAATAACCCCTAGTGGTTTATAGAACAAGTAGTATACTGGTTCTTCTTTATAGATTGGGACTTCATCCACTTCAATACGGTCTTGGTGAGATACTTTGAAACCAAGTTCTCGCACTACTTGACCATTCACTTTCACGCGACCAGCTTCAATTAATTTTTCTGATTCACGTCTCGATGCCACACCCGCGTGCGCCATTACTTTTTGTAATCGTTCCATTTTTTTCTTAACTCCTATTTTTAGAAGAACTTAAGCGTCTGCTGATGCATCGTCTGCATCTTCGCTAATTGTTTCCTCTTTACTTGTTGCTACTTTAGTTGAAAAATCTTTCTGTTCCGGCTCCCCATTTTCATCAATCTTAAATAGGGTCTCTTCGTTAACTGATCCATCTAATACCAAGTTGTTGATATCTGGCAAGTCTTCCAATGATTCTAGACCAAAATATTGGTAAAAATAGTTTGTCACGCCATAAATTATGGGACGCCCTGGTGAATTCTGACGACCCTGTTCCATAATTAAATCACGCTCCAACAATTTATGAATCATATTCGACGATTGCACACCTCGAATATCATCGATGGCCATTCGCGTAATTGGTTGTTGGTAAGCAATGATTGCTAAAGTTTCAAGGGCAGCTTGGGAAAGTTTCGTTGCAAAAGGTGACACAGCATAATTTTTAACAATTTGACCGTATTCACTTTTTGTGACTAATTGCACCCGTTCATTGATGACCGTTAACCGTAAACCTGCTTGATCATCATTTTTTAACTTTTGCCCCAAAACCATGACGTAGTAAAAAGCCCACTCTTGTCGCATCTCTAGCAAGTTTGCTAGTTCATCGATGGCAATGCCATCTTCACCTGCTACGAAAAGTAAACTCTCAATCGCGCCTACAGCACTCATTCACTTTCCTCCCGTCTAATTAATTGAATATCATCTGAAATTGTTTCCTGATACAAGTATAACTCATTTGCCTTCACTAATTCCAAAATAGCCAAAAATAAGGTTACGAAATAGCCCCTTGAAGGTACTTTACCGGCAAAGACCGTTTCTTGAAACATCAAGATTTGCTTGTCCGCATCCACAAATGCTTGGCGAATATCCGACATAGCCATATTCACCGAATAACCATCATTCGCAATGGTCGTTTGAATGGGTTGTTGGTTTTTCAAGCGGAAAGCCATTTTTTGCAAAGCACGATATAAATCATCAGGTGTTAATTGACGACCTGTCATTGGAATTTTATCTTGATAGGCTGATAAGTCTGATGGTTGTTTGGTATACTCCAATGAACGTTCAGCTTGTTTGTCCGCCAAAATATGTGAAATTTCTTGATACTGTTGAAAAGCCAATAGCTGTTCAACCAAAGCATCACGGGGATCTTCATCCTCTTCTTCATCACTCATTTTGGGTGTTTTTGGCAACATCATTTGGGTTTTGATTTCCAAGAGTGTTGCTGCCATCACCAAATATTCTGACGCAATATCTAAAGATAAGTTTTCATAAGTATGAATATATGCCAGATATTGGTCAGTGACTATATTAATTGGAATATCAAAAATATCCACTTTCAAGTCTTTAATTAGGTGTAATAGTAAATCTAGCGGCCCTTCAAAGGCCGCTAGATCTAACGTTAATTCACTTGTTTTCTCTATCATGATTGGCCTATCTCCCTATTCACCGGAAATTGAATCTTTCACTGTTTGCTCTTGGCGATGTTTGGCCCATTTAGAAAGCAATCCAGATAAGCTAATAACGCCTGTCAACGTATATACAGGATACTCTTTTTTCAGAGCCGTCAATATATCGTAGGTGCGTCCTTCTTCACGGAATGAGGGATTAATGGATAAATAACGGACTACAATTGTATCTGTATCGTCATGTTGGTCAAAACCCACTAAACCAATTACATTGTCGCTTTCTGCGTCTTTCCATAAATAAATTTTTCGTTCTTGTTTATGTATTCTATCCATTTCTGCTTTTAATTCAGAAAATTCCTTAAATTCAGGAATATAGGATAGCAGGCCCATTACGACTTTCTCGTATTTTCCTATGTAAGGCACTAGCATGTTTTGCCTCCTTCAATTACTGCAATAACAAAGTATTCGTAACAGTACATTAGCATACATCGACAAGCATGGCAATTTTTTCTAAAGTTTTCACAAAGAATTCATAAATTAAAGTTATCAATTTGAATCATTTTTTGTAAAAAAAGAAGCTAGGTTTATGAAACCTAACTCCTTTCAACGAGAACAATCATCTAAACTATTTTGCATCGCCACTTGTTCGTTCACTTTGTTGCAAGCGCCATGATTGTTTCAAGGTACCAAACAAGCCTTTATCTGAGTATGTGAGCACATTTGTTTTGTAGAATTTCGCCGAAATCCATAGGCAAAGGATAGAGAAAATCAGTGAAATAACTACTGCTATCCATAATTCGCCCGTTGACACTGTTTCTGCAGAAATTCTGAATGGCATGACAAAAGGTGTGAAGAATGGGATATGCGATGAAATTTTTACAAAGGCATTGTTTGAGAATGCCATCCCGAACATACCAATATAGAAACCTGCTAAACTCAACATCATAATTGGTGTGACCATCTTATTCACATCTTGCACATTCGATACAAGTGATCCTAGGAATGCTGCTAATACCGAATAGGTCACGATACCCAAGAAGGCAAATAATAATGACCAAAGAATTACAGGCATCGACGTCATGATTAAACTGTTCACCGTTTCGTCACCTAAGAAAACTTGAATATCAGCCGGCAAGTCAACATTGACTAGATATAGGTAAGCGCCCAAGACTAAAAGTGCGTAGAATGCCACCTGCGTAAATAGGACTAAGAAAATCCCTATCATTTTACCCATAAAATGTTCCGTTGCTGATATAGAAGAAAGGATAATCTCCATAATACGAGACCCTTTTTCGACCGCAATTTCTTGGGAAATGATTGAAATATAGTTGGCTACGAACATAAAGACAACAAAGGACGTGATATAAGCTGCGCCTTGACGAACAAGGGCATTAATATCTTGGCTACTTTCACTCGTCCCTTTTTCAAAGTTGAGTGCGGTCGTTTCGATGGCTACTGTCGACGTAACCAAGGACTGTGCTTGTTCTTCAGTTAAGCCCATATCAGCTGCTCGGTTGGTTGTTTGAACAGCTTTTAAAGCGTCTTGAAAGGGAGTGATTGATACATTTTTCCCACTGGCATCACGGAAAAATGTTGCTTGAATGTTGCTTGGATCACTCTCATCAATTGCTAAGTAGCCATCAATTTCACCATTCGTCAGTGCATCTTCTGCCTGACTTTCATCCGCTACATAGGTTAATTCGTTGGCATCCTGATTGTAGCTTTCAATTGTTTGGACCGTTTGTTCGTTCGCACCAACAATAGCCACTTTACCAATACTTTCAGACGCTGTCGCTGAACCGATAATCGCGGATATTGCAATGACGACAACACCTAGAATAATCGGACTCAATAGCAAAATAATAAAGGACCATGATTTCACATTCTTTTTGTAAACTTCTTCTATAATAATCCCAATATGACTATTGTTCATGTTTGCCACCTGCTTCCATTTTAAAGATTTCATCTAACGTTGGCGGTTGTTGGCTAAATTCTTGAATATATTGACCTTGGGAAATGGTGTTGAATAAATTTTTACCAAATGACTCATCGGCTAAAATCAATTTATATTCGCCAGCTGTCACTTCTGTTACGGCATCTACACCTTCTAGGGCAACAAGTTTATCTGCGTCCCAACCATCGGCCTTCACAAATAAGCGCGTTTTACCATAGGAATTACGGACATCCTCGATGGTGCCATATAATTTTTGCTGCCCATTATCAATCATGATGACCGTGTCGCAAATAGATTGAACGTTAGACATATTATGACTTGAGAAAATAATACATGACCCTTTGTCTCGAAGCTCCAAAATGCCTTGCATTAAATATTCTGCGTTCACCGGGTCCAACCCAGAGAATGGCTCATCCAAAATCACTAAGACTGGTTCATGAATTAAGGTTGCTATCAATTGCACCTTTTGTTGGTTCCCTTTGGATAAGGTTTTAATCTTATCTTTTCGATTCCCTTTTACATTGAATTTGTCCATCCATTCATCGATTTTGGCATTTACATCGGCCTTTTTCATCCCACGTAAACGAGCAAAATACATAATTTGTTGCTCAATGGTCATCTTTTCATATAAACCACGCTCTTCAGGTAAATAGCCTACTGTGTTATAGACAGTTTTCATATGCATTGGCTCATTTTGCCACATTACGCGCCCATTATTTTCAGGTGTTAAAAAATTCAGGATCATTCGAAAAATGGTCGTCTTACCTGAACCATTTTGCCCCACAATACCTAAAATGGTACCTGGCTGAATTTCAAAGCTTACATCGTCTACAGCTACTTTGTTGCCAAAGGTCTTGCGTAGATGTTCTACTTGTAGCATGTGCGTCCCTCCCATAAACCTAAGTATTTAGGTGAAATACTTGATGACATCGTTTTCAAGACCAATGTAACATAACTGCATTTAAAAGTATAGAAATTATATACATAAAGTTATATAGTCAATACAAAAAAGGACTTCCTGTTTTTGTTCAGGAAGCCTTTTTGGCTATGCACGTGGATGTGCCTTAGAATAAATATCTTTCATATGCTGTGCATGAATGTGCGTATAAATTTGGGTTGTAGAAATGTCTGAATGACCAAGTAATTCTTGAACTACACGTAAGTCTGCGCCATTTTCCAGTAAATGGGTGGCAAATGAGTGGCGCAAGGTATGGGGACTAATATCTTTATTGATATTGGCCAGCATAACCAGCTTCTTCAAATTCTTCCATACACCCTGTCTCGACAAAGGTTTGCCGTGATTATTCACGAATAGAAAATTTTGGGTTGCTACTTCATCTTTGACTAATTTTGGTCGACCTTCTTGGATATATCGTTGTATCCATTCTTCGGCTACTTCCCCTATTGGGACGATGCGTTCCTTATTCCCTTTACCAATGGTTTGGATAAAGCCCATATCTAAATGAATATCCGTTAATTGGATATGAATGATTTCGGATACACGCATGCCGGTTGAATATAAGGTTTCCAGCAAGGTTCGATCACGCAAGCCAAGTGGCTTAGCGATATCAGGCGTTGACAGTAGACGGTCGACTTCTTCAAGGGTTAAGACAGATGGCAAGTGCTGTGTCTTTTTCGGCAAGGATATTTTTTCCATAGGATTATCCTTAATTTCCCCATCGAGTTTTAGATAACGGAAGAAATGGCGTAAGGTGGACACGTAATGCGATCTAGTCGATGTGGCTAGGTTCTCTTCATGCATCCATTTGAGATGTTCTAAAATACTATCCTGGTTGATTTGTTGGATGTTCTCAATGTTTTGGCGTTCCAGATAAACGGACATGCGTTGCAGTTCTTGTTTATAGGAAATAATTGAGTTTTCGGCCAAACCCTCTTCCACGCGCATGGTATTTAAGAAATCTTCAATCGCTACTGCTAGCTTCATACTTACCCCTTCTTTAATCTTTAGGTTCGTTTTATTTCAGTTTGATGCCGCCATCAACTTGTTCGATTTGTTTGTTTTTTAACAAGTTACCCACTGCACGTTTGAATTGCGCTTTTGAGATACCAAAATAGCTACGAATATCGTCCGGATTTGATTTGTCATGGTATGGCAAGAAATGATTATCTTGACGTTCCAATAAGGCTAAAATCATTTGCGCATCTTCAGAAATCACTGTATATGCTAATGGTTTTAATGAAATATTCAAGTTACCATTTTGACCGATACCGATGACACGACCTGTAACTTCTTGACCTAAACGTGGTTCTTCCAAACGTTCACTTTCATGAATGAAAGCTAAGAAGTAGTCATCTGTAATGACATAGGTACCAACGATTTTAGCGTGGTAAACAGTACCCTTCACTTCTTGGTTGGTCCAAGATTTAGATTGTGGTGATAGTTTATTGGTAATTTGTTGGAAGATTGAGTCATCCGCTAATTTACCCCAAACACGATCTTTTGCATCTACTTCTAGACGAATCAATAAACGGTCGTCTTTCTTAGGCCACAAGTGTTTTTCACTTGGTAGATCATCCAATGAAATAACGATTTCTTTATCCGGCAAACCGATATCAACAAACACACCTAGGTCTTTACGAACCATAGTCACTGTTGACCAACCATAACGCCCTTGACGTACATCCGGTAATTTGGTCGTCATCATTTTATTATGTTTCATGTTTTCATAAATAAAACCAAGGACAGCATCACCGATTTCATGCTCACCTTCCGTTTTGTCTAATTGGTATGTAATACCTTCTTTTTGAACTGAATAATATTTATCATTTTGGTCAATCACCAATGCACTTGTCACAGTTCCTAGTTCTACGCTCATATTCTATCTCCTTTAAGGCTTTGTTTCTTTTGTTATTGTATCATATTTAATGAATACTTGGCCGCAGCTTATACGTCATAAACAATTGATTATACGTTATTTCAAGCTAAAGGTAAACAAAAAGAAAGTTAACCCCACCAGGCACATGTCCTAATGCGATTAACTTTCTGATTTTACAGATATCTTTGTATCGTTTTTGCTGTTTGATATGCATTTGATTGTTGCACGTCTAACGTGTGGGTAGCTGATTCTAAATATAAAGGAATGCGTCGGTTATATTTGGCTAGCATGTCCTTGCGTGTATTCACTTTTACTAAAGGACGTTGCGCTTTGGCCGGATTGTGACGACTAATACGACGCCAAGAAGTTTCAAACACATCTTGCATATAAAATACTTGATCTTGATCTTTTAACAATTGACGGCATTCGGCTGTTTCAACGACACCACCACCAGTAGAAATGACTGCATTTTCCAATTCTGGATTTTGCAGTAATTTCTTCAAAACACCTAATTCGATTTGGCGAAAAAGACTTTCCCCACCTTCGGCAAATATATCTGAAATAGATTTGCCCTCTTGTTCTTCAATATAAGTATCCATATCCACAAAAGGTACAGCTAAATCTTCAGCCAAGGTACGTCCAACGGTGGTTTTTCCAACACCCATAAAGCCTGTTAAAATAATTGGCATTTTCTCAAAACCTCCCTATGAAACACCTTACTAATCTACAATACTTGCTAAATCATCAAAGAAGCTTGGGAATGAAATGTTTACAGCTTCTGCATCTGCTAAATTCACAGTACCTTCTTCAACTAGCAAGGCTGCAATTTGCAACATCATACCAATACGGTGGTCACCGTGACTGTCCACATCCGCAGCGTGTAGCGGTGTCGGCCCAGTGATAATCATACCGTCTTCTGTTTCAATGATATTGGCACCCATTTTATTTAATTCTTGCGCTGTTACTTGAATACGGTCTGTTTCTTTAACCTTCAATTCTTGTGCATCACGAATAATCGTTGTGCCTTCGGCTTGTGTTGCCGCTAAAGCGATAATTGGAATCTCATCGATTAATGTTGGGATAATATCCCCACCAAATTCAGTTCCTTTTAAATCACTTGATTGAACGGTTAAGTCTGCACTTAGACCAGTTTCATTGTATTCAGTTTCAATGAATGCACCCATATTTTTTAGGACTTCAATGATACCAGCACGTGTTGGATTTAAGCCCACATTCGGCATACGTAATTGACTGTCTTTCACCAATAAGGCTGCCACGATAAAGAATGCGGCTGAAGAAATATCAGCTGGTACTTTCACATCGCTGGCAGTTAGTGTTTGACCACCTTCAAGTGAAATATCTTTATCATCTACTTCAATATTTACGCCAAATTGACGTAACATACGTTCAGTGTGGTCTCTAGATTTTTCTTTTTCATGAATAATTGTGGTCCCTTTAGCTGTTAACCCAGCTAATAAGATAGATGATTTTACTTGAGCTGAAGCAACAGGCATATCATATTCAATGGCATTTAAGTGATCTACTGGTTGAATATATAAAGGTGCAAACTCGCTACCTTCAGATCCAGAAATAGACGCACCCATTTGGCGCAATGGAATCATGACACGGTTCATTGGTCGTTTAGACAATGATGCATCACCAATCATCTTCAATTTAAATGGAAAGCCTGAGAACAAACCTGCTAATAATCGCATCGTTGTACCAGAGTTACCTGCATCTAACGCTTCGCTTGGTGCTTGTAATCCTTCAATTCCTTTACCATGCACAATCACTGAACCGTCTTCTAGTTCATCAATTTGTACACCTAAAGCACGGAAAATATTCATGGTTGAGATACAATCTTCTGCATGCAAGAAACCAGTAATCTTACTTGTACCATGTGCAATCGCAGCGAACATGATTGAACGGTGAGAAATTGATTTATCTCCCGGAATCACAATTTCGCCTTGAATGCGATTGGCATTCGTTAATAGTTCTTTCATGGATAATTACTCTCCTTCTGTTTGCCACATATCAGGGTTTTTCGCGTATTCACGGTAAGCATCCACTGCTTTAATTAATTCGTTGTAGTCATCATGTGGGAATTTTTCAAGAATTGCTTGCGCTAATTCCATTGCAATAACTGTTTCACCGATGATTGCTGCACGTGGTACAGCCGTGATATCTGAACGTTCAATTGATGCTTTATATGGTTCTTTGCTGTAAATATCAACTGATTGTAATGGATGGTATTGCGTTGGAATTGGTTTTTTGTATCCACGAACGATAATTGGCATACCTGTCGTCATACCACCTTCTAAACCACCCATATGGTTGCTTAGACGGTAGAAACCATCAGCTTCAGAGTATGCAATCTCATCCATTAATTCGTTACCAAAACGACGAGCCACTTCCACACCATCACCAATTTCAGCTGCTTTGAAGGCATTAATAGAAACCATAGCACCTACTAATTTAGCATCCAATTTTTTATCCCAGTGTGTATATGAGCCTAAACCAGCCGGCACATTTTTAGCGATAACTTCGATAACCCCACCAAGTGTAGTACCATCTTTTTTCGCTTGGTCAATTTTAGCTTTGATTTCTTCATCAATTGAAGGATCAATCATTTTCAATTCAGATTCATCCGTTTTTTGACGTAATTCATCATATGGTAAATCTAAGCCTTCAACTTTACCTTCAACGCCACCTAAGGCTTTCACGTAAGCAATAACTTTGATTCCAAGACCTTCTAATAATTGTTCAGCAATTGAACCTACAGCTACACGCATGGTTGTTTCACGTGCAGATGAACGTTCAAGCACGTTACGTAAGTCTTTGAAATGGTATTTAATCCCACCAACTAAGTCGGCGTGACCTGGACGTGGATGATGAACCGTACGACGTTTTTTGATACCATCTTCAACGTCTTCAGCATTCATGATTTCCGTCCACTTTTTAAAGTCGCGGTTTTCTACGATTAAAGTGATTGGTGAACCTAATGTTTTACCATGACGGACACCCGATGTGATGCGCACCTCGTCACGTTCAATTTTCATTCGGTTACCTGCACCATAACCCATTTGACGACGTGCAAGGTTCTCGTTAATTTTTTCAATATCAATTGGTAAGTTGGCTGGGACACCCTCAATGATTGCAGTCTCTAATGGACCATGTGATTCTCCAGCAGTAATGAAACGTAACATGTACTGTTTCCCCCTAATTTCTTTAGTCTCTGTATCATTTTATCCTTAAATTGTGAATGGGGCAATTATATTTACAAAATAATTAGAAAATAATGAAAAAAACATAAAAAAGGTGATTGGACGCATCGGTCCAACCACCTTTTCTCAAATGTCTGAATATTCAAATTGTGTCGATGAAGCAAGGCAAATTAGATAGTTGTTGTTGCGCCAGCGTAAACAATACCACGACGAGCATCAACTGTTACTAATTGACCATCTTTAATTGTTGAAGTAGCGTCAGTTGCACCAACGATAACTGGTACACCATTTTCGATACCTAATACAGCTGCATGGCTAGTTAAACCACCTTTTTCAACGATAACAGCGGCAGCAGTTTTAATTGCGTCGTTGTAGTCATTATCAGTATTGTTTACAACTAATACTGAGTTAGGTTTTACGTTAGCGTTAGCAGTTGCTGCATCAGTAGCGATTACTGCATGTCCAACAACAGATTTTTCACCGATACCAGTACCAGAAACTAATTTTTCACCAATTACTTGGATCTTCATTAAGTTTGTAGTACCTTTTTCACCAACTGGTACACCAGCTGAGATAATGATTAAGTCACCATCTTTAGCGTAACCTGAATCTTTGGCAACAGTACCTGCTAATGACATCATTTCATCTGTTGAAGCTGGTTTTTCAACAACAAATGGTTCAACACCCCATGCTAATACTAATTTACGTGCTTGGCTTTCAGAGAAAGTTAAGGCGATAATTTTAGCATCTGGACGGTATTTAGAAATCATTTTAGCAGTGTGACCTGATTCAGTTGCAGCTACGATTGTAGAAACTTGTAAGCTACGAGCAGTATAAGCTACAGATTGGCTGATTGCTTCTGCCATATCAGTGTCGTCACGTTTAAGGTCGCCAATTTTAGTTTTTGATAAAGCTTGTGCTTCAGTTACTAAAGCGATACGGTTCATTGTTTGAACTGCTTCTACTGGGTAGTCACCGGCAGCAGTTTCACCAGAAAGCATGATTGCGTCAGTACCATCGATGATAGCATTGGCAACGTCAGATGCTTCTGCACGTGTTGGACGTGGGTTACGTTGCATAGAGTCTAACATTTGAGTCGCAGTAATAACTGGTTTACCAGCTAGATTACATTGACGAATCATGTCTTTTTGAACGATTGGTACTTGTTCAGCTGGGATTTCTACCCCTAAGTCACCACGAGCAACCATTAAACCGTCAGATACAGATAAAATTTCAGCTAAGTTATCTACACCTTCTTGGCTTTCGATTTTAGGGATGATTTGTACGCTTTCGTTACCAGTTTCTTCTAAAATTTCACGAATTTCTAAAACGTCGCTAGCTTTACGAACAAATGAAGCTGCGATGTAGTCGATATCATTTTCTAGACCGAAACGGATGTCGTTTGCATCTTTTTCAGTGATACCAGGTAATTGGATTGATACACCTGGAACGTTAACACCTTTTTTGTCTTTGATGATCCCTGTGTTTTGAACTTCAGTAACGATTTCGTTATTTTCAGTATCAATAGCAGTTACTAATAAATCAACCAAACCATCATCGATCAAGATATGAGAACCTTCAGCAACATCATTGATTAATTCAGTGTAAGTGATAGAGAATTTTGATGCATCCCCTTCAACTTCATGCATAGCTACGCGAACTTCAGAACCTTTTTCTAAAGTTACAGCTTTATGATCTTTCATGTTGTTTGTACGAATTTCAGGACCTTTTGTATCTAATAAGATAGCTACGCGACGTCCTGTAATTTTTGAAGCTTCACGAATGTTTTTGATTCGTGCTAAATGTTCTTCATGGTCACCATGAGAGAAGTTTAAACGTGCTACGTTCATACCTGACTCAATAAGTTTTACCAATGTTTCTACTGATTCTGATGCTGGTCCGATGGTACATACAATCTTGGTGTTTTTTTCCATAATGATTAATGCATCCTTTCTTGTCTTAGAAAAAATTAAAATGAAATTTCAGTGTTAATGTTATATAGCTTAACTTGGTTGTCATGAGAATGACCTTTTGATTCTAGGGCTTCATTGATATCTGTAGCAACGATTTTTTCACCCATCATACCAACGCATACGCCGGCAGCGCCTTCGTGAATTAATTCAACTGCTTTGTAACCAAATAATGCTGCTAAAACACGGTCACGAGCTGTTGGCGCACCACCACGTTGTACGTGACCTAAAACAGTAACACGTGCATGATAGTCGTCATATTCGTATAATTTATCAGCAAATTCATGCCCTTCCATTACACCTTCAGCTAAAACGATGATAGAATGTTTTTTACCGCGTTTACGGCCGTTTTCAATGTTGGCAACAATTTCGTCCATATTGAAATCAGCTTCTGGGATGATGATTTGTTCCGCACCTGAACCGATACCAGTCCAAACTGCGATATCACCAGCATTACGTCCCATTACTTCAATGATGAAAGTACGTAAGTGACTTGTCGCTGTATCACGAATTTTATCGATTGCTTCTAGGGCAGTATTACATGCAGTGTCGAAACCAATTGTATATTCAGTACCAGGGATATCATTATCAATAGTACCTGGAATACCAACTGTTTGAATACCTTCTGCAGCTAATGCAGCAGCACCACGGTAAGAACCGTCTCCACCGATAACAACTAATGAGTCGATACCGTGTTTTTTCAATTGATCAATTGCAGGTTGGCGACCCTCAGCATCCTTGAATTCAGGATAACGAGCTGTATACAGCATCGTACCACCACGAGCAGTTAAATCACTTACATCGCGTTCTTCCATTTGGAAGATATCACCTTCGGCTAAGCCACGGTAACCATAACGAATACCAAATACTTCGTCTCCATCATGAATTGCTTTACGGACAACCGCTCTAATAGCAGCGTTCATACCAGGAGCGTCTCCACCACTAGTTAAAACTCCTATACGTTTTCCCATATTTCCACCTCAATTAATTTATTTACAGTGTTATTCTACCATTATTCGCGCCTAATGTCTTACGTTTTCTTATTTTGTGCAATATTGTACATGTCCTGACCCATTATTTGACCACCACATTTTCAGGTCCATAGACCCTCACAAGGTAGTCAATCGCCTCCTTGCTACCATCAATCGCGTACTTTGGCGCTAGCCAGTAGTTTTCCTGGCTGTCTTGGATGGTAAAATGCATGCGTACATGGCCAGGATGGTGACTGATCACAGACAATAGTTCGCCCTTCAAGTCACTTGCTTTTTGTTTATCCTTGACACGAATATAGCAAGTTTTGCTTGCCGCTGCTGTCGAATCTGGGTGATTTGCAACCCCACTTGCTTGTTTCGGTGTCGTTTGCTGCGCTAATTTCGTTAAATATGCTTGCGTTTGTTCATCCAAAGGCCATGCCTTGGTCAACACAACTTGCAGTTCCTCATTACGCATTTGAGTTTGGCCAAACACTAACAAGGTATGTCCTTGATTCAAATGCTTCGCATAAGCAATATAAGGCTCAGGAAAGGCTGTTACAGAAACCTGCCCTGTTTGGTCTTCGATTGTGACAAAGGCCATGGGCTGATTTTTCTTGGTCGTAATACGTTTAACCGACACCACCTCGCCAATAAAATAGATTTTCTCATTGGCCTTTAAATTCTCAATATATTCAATCGTCCCTGATTGATAAAATTGCTCAAAATCTTCAAAAAGATTGATTGATAATGCTTGGCCTAAGGTAGCCATTTCATTTTCAATCAGCGTGTGTTGGTCAAATTCATCGATTTTGTCAATTTTTGGTGCAAACATCGTCGATAAATCATCATCACCCAACAAGGACGTTTGTAATTGTTGGTCTTTATGAAAGAGCTGTTCATGCGTAATCATTTTGGGTATTGCTTCAAGTTCCAAGGTGCGGCGATTGTATCCAAAAGAGTCTAAGGCGCCAGCTTGGGCTAATTTAATTAAGATATCCTCTTTCAAAGATAACTTGCCTAAACGCTGAATAAAATCATTAAAATCTTTAAACGGACCATCAATTTCGCGGCTTTCAATAATTTCTTCAATCGCTCGTTTTGGAATCCCTCGTATATCGCCTAAACCCAACCGTAACTGGTGAGCATCCACCACACTCAAACCATAGTAGGAAGTCTGAATATCTGGATTGATGACCGTTACGCCATGGCTCTTCGCTTCAAGGATTAAATTCTTCCCTTTCTTATCATAGATCCGTGTATGTTTTAAGTTACCAAAGTAAAATGCAACTGGATAATTGGCCTTAATCCATGCTAACTGATAAGCCAGGTAAGAATAGGCAAATGAATGCGATTTGTTGAAACCATAATTGGCAAAAGCTTCGATATAATCATAAATTTGAATCGCTACAGCCTCTTGATACCCTTGCGCCACAGCCCCTTGGACGAACTCTTGACGCATGGTATCAATCGTTTCACGTTTCTTTTTCCCAATGGCCCGCCGTAAAATATCGGCTTCACCCAAACTAAATCCAGCAATTTTTTGGGTTACCTGCATAACTTGTTCCTGGTATACCATGATGCCGTATGTAGGTGCCAAAATACTGGCTAAATCAGGATGCGGGTATACGATTGGTTCGCGCCCGTGCTTCCGTGCCACGAAATGTGGAATTTGTTGGACGGGACCTGGTCTAAAGAGCGCATTGACCGCTACGATATCATCGATTGTAGTCGGAGCCACTTGCTTCAACACATTTTTAATCCCATCTGATTCAAATTGGAAGACCCCATTAGTATCCGCTTTACGGAATAAGGCATAGGTTTTGTCATCATCAAGTGGAATATTTAAGGCATCCAGTTTTTGGCCAGTTAGTTTATGAATTGCTTGAAGCGCATCATGCAAAATAGTTAAGTTGGATAAACTCAAGAAATCGACTTTTAACAAACCGACAGCTTCCACATCCCCCATTGTATATTGGGTGTTTGGAATATGCGTTGATGATGTTTGCAGGGGCGTATGTAGGGTTAAAGGTTGGTCTGAAATGACCACTCCCGCCGCATGGGTTGACACATGACGTGGTAACCCCTCTAACTTGCGTGCAGTATCAAACCATAATTGACCTTTATCTTCATTTGCAATTAATTCTTTTAATTTTGGCGATTTGTCATACACTTCGGCCAGATTTTCAGATGGAATATTGGGATTATTCCCAACGGTATTGGCCCATTCTGACAGTGTGACCTGTGCCTTACCAAAGACAGAACCCACATTTCTCAAAGCTTGTCGGGCACCAAACGTACCAAAAGTCGCAATTTGTGCCACGTGATTCGCCCCATATTTACGGTAGACATAATTTAATACATCTTGGCGCTTATCGTCCGGAAAATCCAAATCGATATCGGGCATGTTCTGACGTTCTGGATTTAAAAAACGTTCAAATAGCAAGTCATTAGCAATAGGATCAACATCCGTAATTTTTAGGACATAGGCTACTAAAGCCCCTGCCGCTGACCCACGACCTGGACCAGTTTGAATCCCATGTTGGTGCGCGTAATTCATCACGTCCCAAACAATTAGGAAATAGTCATCGAAGCCCATATCATGGATGACACCTAATTCGTAATCCAAACGTTCTTGATAGTTTGGACCAAAATTGGCTACCCTTGCTTCAAGTCCTGCTTGTGCCAGTGATTTTAAATAAGATTGCGTATCTGGAAAATCTTCAGGAATCACAAATTTAGGTAGCAAAGTGGTCGCTTCTGGCATATGAAAATCAATGTCCGTCACCACTTTATCCAGATTCTGCCAAGCCGCTTGTAAGGTAGTTTCTTGGTATAAAGTCGCCCAAGCATCATTGGTCCGCAGATAATGTTGTCCCCGCATTTGTTGTAGGCTAGCGATTTCTGTTAACTGTTGGTTTTCAGCAATAGCCCCTAAAACTTTTTGGGTGAAAAAATCATCTGCATGTAAATATTGAATCTGTGGCATGGCCAACACAGGTATGTCTGCTGTTTTTGCCAAATCGAGCACAGCTTTTTCGTGGAATCGCTCATTTTCGATGGCCGATAGTCCTAGATATAGTTGTCCTTGTCCAATCTGAGCACGCCACCAAGCCAAGTCAGAAAGCAGTTGGCGGTTATCAATACTACCATTGTCCATTTTCAAATAGCGCATGTGCATGCCATTGACTGCAGCAAAAACGAGGATCCAATCATTCGCATGGGCTACGATTTGTTCGTAGACTGCCTGTTTACTTGGATCCTCGGTTAATTTTAGATACGACGAAAGGGCCATCAAATCTTGATAGCCTTGGTAGTTTTTTGCAAAAATGACCATTTCTTCCGTCATATGGTCTACTTGAATTTGAACGGTTAACCCAACTAAGGGTTGGATATCCTGTTTTTGACAGGCACGAATGAAGGCAAGCGCGCCTGACATTACGTTGACATCCGCTAGCCCTAGATGGGTATAGCCCATTTGTTTACCTGCAGTGACATAGGCCTCTACAGACATTGGACTTGTTAATAAGGAATAGGCGGAATTTACATGTAATGGTACAAACATTAGGCACCCTCCTTTTCAAATCTTTTGTATAAACCCGTATATACTTTGAAACAAAAATATAAACTTGTGGACTTTCGTCCTTACAGCTAACGTTCCTTGAGTGCCGTGGCACCACCAGGAGCCACGGTCTCCCGGTTTGAAATCGAGCCAAAGTCTCGATTTCATGCTTTTTCACGGCTAAGGACCGTCACTTTCAGTCCGTAATTATTATCATATTTTTCGTCAAAGTATCCCCCTTTTTTATATAAAGGAAGATATCCTAGCCTTCTTCTGGGAAAAATTGACGGTTGCGATGTTTGGCTGCTGCAATGTCTTCGTCAGTTAGGGTTGGATCATTAAATTGAGGGCCGCGTAAGAACATGGCATCCCCAAATGAGAAGAAGCGATATTTTTCTTCTACTGCGTGTTGGTAAGCGGCTAATACGTGGTCACGACCAGCAAAAGCAGATACCAACATGATTAGTGTTGATTTTGGCAAATGGAAGTTGGTGATAAATGCATCGACTACGGTAAATGTATAACCAGGTGCGATAAAGATATCTGTCCAACCTGAATCGGATTGGATGTCACCTTTGAATTTTGTACCGATTGTTTCAAGGGTACGAATCGATGTTGTCCCTACAGCTACTATTTTGTTGCCATTTGCTTTGGCAGTGCGGATTTTCGCTGCATTTTCTTCATCAAGGCGATAAAATTCTGAGTGCATTTTGTGTTCATCGATATCATTCACTGAAACGGGACGGAAGGTACCTAAACCAACATGCAGCGTTAAGTAGGCGATTTCTACCCCTTTTTCCGCTAATTCTGCCATAAATTCTTGGGTAAAGTGCAAGCCAGCTGTAGGAGCAGCTGCTGAACCATTTTCTTTGGCATAGACTGTTTGATAACGGTCTGGATCGTCCAATTTTTCTTTGATGTATGGTGGCAATGGCATTTCGCCTAAGGCTTCCAAGACTTCTAAGAAAATACCATCATAATGGAATTCGACAATTCGGCCGCCGTGTTCCAAGACTTCTGTGACAACTGCTTTTAATTGGCCATCACCGAAGACGATTTCCGTACCTACATAAATACGGCGCGCTGGTTTAACTAAGGTTTCCCATTTGTCACCAGAAATGTTGTTAAGTAATAGTACCTCAACATGTCCGCCTGTATCTGGTCTCACCCCATGTAAACGAGCTGGTAGGACACGGGTATTGTTTAATACTAAGACGTCACCGGCGTTTAATTCACTGGCAACATCTGGAAAATGCCCATCTGTAAATTCACCTGTTGGGGCATCTAATTTGAGTAAGCGACTTGCCAGACGATCCTCAATTGGCACTTGGGCAATGAGTTCTTCTGGTAAATCGAAATCAAAGTCATTTGTTGTTAAAGTCACTTAAATTTCCTCCGTATATGCTATGCCTAGATGATCATAGGCCTTGGGTGTTGCCATCCGGCCTCGTGGTGTTCGTTGCAAGAAACCATTTTGAATCAAATAAGGTTCATACATATCTTCTATCGTTGTTGTTTCTTCTGATATATTTGCGGCTATGGTAGATAAACCAACCGGACCCCCACCATAGTAGCGAATAATCACATCTAAAATTTTACGGTCGGTTTCATCCAAACCGGCGTCATCCACTTTTAGGATGCGCAAGGCCTGGTCTGTAATGGCATTATCGATTAGGCCATTTTCATGGTAAACCTGAGCAAAATCGCGGACACGTTTTAATAAACGGTTCGCAATACGTGGTGTGCCCCGTGACCGCATACCGATTTCGATGGCTGCTTGGTCTTCAATCGGCACGTCGAATAAGCGGGCCGTTCTTTTCACAATCGTTGCTAATTCATCCACATTGTAATAGCGCAAATGTTGCACGATGCCGAACCGGTGGCGCAAAGGTGCAGACAGTGAACCTGGGCGGGTTGTTGCCCCAATTAGGGTAAATGGTGGTAGTGGGAAATGGACAGGATGGGCACCTTCATCTTGGCCGATAATAATATCGACTTGATAGTCTTCCATAGCTGAGTAAAGCATTTCCTCTACAACACGCGGCAGGCGATGGATTTCATCGATAAAGAGTACGTCGCCTGGTCCCAGTTCATTTAAGAGAACCAGTAAGTCCCCTGTTTTTTCGATGGCTGGTCCGGATGTGGTTTGGATTTTAACACCCATTTCGTTGGCAATAATATTGGCCAGGGTTGTTTTACCTAAACCTGGTGGGCCATATAACAGGACATGATCAAGGGCTTCTTCACGGTTTTCGGCTGCTTGAATATAGATGGCTAGTTCTTCTTTTAATTCTGTTTGACCAATATATTCACGCAAAAATTGCGGACGAAGGGATAATTCACTATCTTCGTCAGCATGCGCTTGACCGTTGTGGACTTGCCCATTATGAACAATCTCTATGTCGATTTCGTCATCTTGCCATTCGTCTTCTTCATAAAGTGTCACGGCTAGTTCCCCCTTTCTGATTTCATTTTAGCGAGTGATAAACTTCAAGGCAATACGGATTGCATCTGCGGTTGTGGTAACTGATGTAAAATCAGCATTCTTCACAACGCGGGCAATTTCTCTTTGTGAGTAGCCTAATGAAGCCATGGCATCTTCCAATTCTTGCATGAAAGGTAGATTTTCTTGCGCTGCAGGCTCGGTTTTTGTGGCCATTTCGGTTAAAGCACCATTATCAGTTGTGAGGGCAAGTACTTTGACAAGTTTCCCTTTTAAATCCAAGATGATTTGACCGGCTGTTTTCTTCCCGACGCCTGGGAATTTCATTAGGAATGTCGCATCTTCAGCTTCAATTGCACGGACTAGTCCAGTGTTGTCGTCTAAAGACAGAATCGACAAGGCCGATTTGGGTCCAATACCTGAAACGGAGATTAATTGAAGGAAGATGATTTTTTCTACCTGACTTTTAAAACCATATAAACGGATATCATTTTCTGAAACGGATTGATATAACCAGATTTTACTTGGCGTATCTTGGCCAATTTTGTCTGTAAAACGATAAGGATTGGCCATATAAATATAATAGCCAATCCCATTCGTTTCGAGTACAAGAGCATCTGGGTATACACTATCAACCCGACCTATCATAAACTCGTACATATTCTTATTTCACTAGGCCTTTTAATTCGCCGTAGCCTTCTTTGTCCATATCTGCTAATGGGACGAAGCGTAATGATGCAGAGTTGATGCAGTAACGTAAGCCACCTAATTCAGCAGGACCATCGTTGAATACGTGACCTAAATGTGAGTCAGCATCTTTAGAACGCACTTCGATACGACGCATGCCGTATGTGTTGTCTTCTAATTCTTCGATTTCGTCGTCTGCAATTGGTTTAGAGAATGAAGGCCAACCACAACCTGCATCGTATTTATCGCTTGATGTGAATAATGGTTTACCACTCACGATATCAACGTAAATACCTTGTTCATAGAAATCGTCGTATTGACCTGTGAATGGACGTTCTGTGGCAGCATTTTGTGTTACTTCGTATTCTAACTCTGTTAATTCTTTTAAGCGTGCTTCTTTGTTAAATTCTGTCATGTGAAACTTCCTTTCAAATTGCGGTTTCGATACTATCATTTATAGTAGGACCACTGTGATTACTTCATATTCTATCACACCCATGGGTCATAGACGACAATTCCGACTGCTGAAGCTTAAATTTGCGGTGATTGGTGTGGATCTTGAATTCGTTTAAACATGCGTTCAATTTCATAATTTGAAAAATGCACTAAAACAGGACGACCGTGTGGACAGTTATACGGATTCTTGGTATAAGCCAAGTCATGTAGCAATTGTTTAGCTTGTAGTTCATTTAGATAATGATTGGCCTTGATGGATCGTTTACAAGACATCATGATTGCCGTTGCTTCACGGTAATCTGCCACTGTAGCTTTAGGGTCTTCTAAGACCAAATCGATTAAATCTTCTACAATTTTTTGGATATTCTTTTTCCCCATCCAAAGCGGGTGCTGTTGCAATTGGAAGGACGTTGGGCCAAATGGCTCTAAATCCACACCCATTTCCAAGAGTTTTGGTAAAACGCCTTGAATTTGTTGTGCTTGCGCTAACGAAAAATCAAATACAATCGGCAACAAGAGCGTCTGCATGGCTGTACCAAATTCGACAATGATGTCACGGTAGTATTCATATTTGATCCGTTCTTGGGCTGCATGTTGGTCAATCAGGTACATGCCGGTTTCGTTTTCCGCAATCAGATAGGTCCCTTGCATTTGGCCAATATAGGTCAATTCAGGGAAGGACAAATTGCGGTCTTGCATTTCCTTATCGGCCGTAATGACATTATTCACGGTTTGCCATACTGGTTTGTCGTGATTAGCAGGAGCAGCTACTTCAGCTTCTGTGTCCAAATAAGGGACTGCTTCAATTGCTTCGTGTCCAGTGTTGGCAACATCTGTTTCATCTAGTTCAGCCACTTGGACCAAATCTTGTAGATAAGATGGGACAGGATGGATATGCCCTTCCGTATCGTCCTCTTCTTGGTCAAATGTCGTGGTCGCATCCGGCGTTCCTTGGCCATTGGCGGGACTAGTGAAATCTAAACTAGCCTGTTCTCCGATATAATCTGATGCTGTATCAAAGGTTGGGTAAGTATTTTTTTCACTATAATCATCGGCATCTCGCTCGTCTGGATAAATATAGGTCTCATCATCCCCACGGTTTTCGTCTTCGAAGACATCCGGAATCCGTTGTACGGGTTGCAAGGCGGCCATGATGGCGTCACGAATCATGTCGTACAGCAAGTCTTCCTTAGAAATCCGGACTTCTTGCTTGGTTGGGTGTACGTTCACATCGATTAGTTGCGGATCGAGCTCGATATAAATCACGGCGATTGGATAACGACCGACCATTAATTTGGAACCATAGCCCTTGATAATGGCTTGGTTTAATTTGTAGTTTTTGATGTAACGGCCGTTTACAAACAGCGACAAATAGGACTTAGATGCGCGCGTTAAGGTCGGCATCGATACGTAGCCTGATACGCGGAAATCTAAATTGTCGTTTTCAATTGCGACCATATCTTTGGCTTGTCGGAAGCCATAAATTGCTGCTAAGACTTCGTTTACGCGCCCTTTCCCATTTGTTGTCAGCAAGGTTTTGCCGTCATGAACATAACGGAATTGGATATCTGGATGGCCCAGGGCTTCGCGGTTAATGATATCGGTAATGTGTGACAATTCGGTTGATAAGGCCTTTAAGTATTTCAAACGGGCTGGTGTGTTGTAAAAAAGATTTTCCACTAAAACCGATGTCCCTCGTCTTAGTGCAGAGGCTTTTTGATCAACGATTTCCCCATCTTTTAGATAAATTTCAGTCGACGAATCGCCATCTGACGTGTTCATGGTGACTTCAGAAACAGATGCAATCGACGGTAATGCTTCGCCTCGAAAACCCAATGACCGAATTCGGAAGAGGTCATTTGAGGTAAATATTTTCGATGTTGCGTGTCGTTTAAAGGCTAAATTGACTTGGTCAGCAGGAATCCCTTTCCCATTATCAATCACTTGAATCGACCGCAAGCCCGCCTCTTTAATGATGATTGAAATTTCACTTGCTTCTGCGTCAATGGCATTTTCAACGAGTTCTTTGACAACTGAGGCTGGTCGTTCCACCACTTCCCCGGCTGCAATTTGGTTGGCTACTTGAATTGGTAATTCTTGAATGGCCATATACATCATCCTTTATAACTTGTTCTTTAGGTCAACTAATAGATTTAAGGCTTGGATTGGCGTTAAATTGTAAATATCTTCTTGTTTCAATTGGTCTAACACATCGGCTTCATCTTGTGATACCACAAGGCCTTGATTATTGGCACTTGCATCGTCCTCAGCTAGGCTAAACAAGGATAATTGTTGGTCCTTATTCACTTCGTTCAAATTATTGGCTTCTAAGTCCTTCAAGACAGCCTGGGCATTTTTCAATAGTGAATCTGGCATACCGGCTAACTCAGCAACATGGATGCCGTATGATTTGTCCGTTGCACCATCAAATACTTTATGTAAAAAGACCAATTCACCATCTTCCTCAGTTGCACCTACATGGATGTTGCGGAGGTGAGGTAAGGTTTCCTCTAGCGCCGTCAACTCATGGTAATGCGTCGAGAATAAAACTTTTGCATCGAAATGATCGTGTATATAAATCAAGATGGCTTGGGCTAGGGCAATCCCATCATAGGTTGATGTACCGCGTCCCAATTCATCGAATAACAATAGCGATGCATCGGTTGCATGTTGCAAGGCTTGGTTAGCCTCCATCATTTCCACCATAAAGGTAGATTGACCAGCTAATAGGTCATCAGCCGCACCAATGCGGGTAAAGATTTTATCGAAAATTGGTAAGCGCGCTTCTGTTGCTGGCACGAAACAACCCATTTGCGCCAAAATTACAATCAGACCCAATTGACGCATGTAGGTTGATTTACCAGACATGTTTGGCCCAGTAATCATCAAAATGCTCGTTTCTGGATTCATGATAATGTCATTTGGTACGAATTTATCTTGGCCAATCACGCCTTCTACAACCGGGTGACGTGAATCTTTTAGATATAAGTCACGTTTGTCGGTCGTAAAGATTGGTTTTACATATTGGTGACTTTCAGAAATTTCAGCAAGTGATTGTAATACATCAATCGTTGCCACTGTTTGCGCGATACTTTGTAAGACCACTTGATGTTGTTTGACTGCTTCACGCACTTCTTGGAATAAACGATGCTCTAGAATTTGTGATTGCTCTTCTGCCTCTAAAATCTTAGCTTCCATTTCTTTTAGTTCTGGCGTAATGAAACGTTCTGCATTGGTTAGGGTTTGCTTACGGTCATAACGGCCTTCCTCAAGTAGATGAAGATTGGCTTTTGTGACTTCGATATAGTAACCAAAGACCTTGTTGTAACCAACTTTTAGTGACTTGATACCTGTTTTCGCACGTTCATCCGCTTGTAATTGTGCAATCCATTGTTGGCCATTGCGCATGGCATCGCGGTATTCGTCTAATTGAGGATCAAATCCATCCGCGATGACATTCCCATCTTTTAAGGTTGCCGGTGCATCTTCTTTGATAGCCGATTGAATCATATCGGTTAGTTCTGGCAAATCGGTAATGTTACCCCTAATTTGCGCCCAAACATCGGTATCTTCGTTGTCCGCTACGATATGATCTAGGGTAGCAATAATGCCCGGAACCCGGGATAAGGATTGGTTTAATTGCAATAGTTCCTTAGGATTTACATTCCCCATAGCAACTTTGGCAACCAAACGTTCAAGGTCATAAACCCCATGCAATAATTCTTTGATTTCTAGGCGTTCAAAGTAGTGTTCAATTAAGTCTTCTACCTGATTTTGGCGTTGTTCGATAGCATTTAAAGAAATCAGTGGGCGATCAAGCCATTGCTTAAGTAGACGGAAACCCATAGCCGTTTCAGTTTTGTTTAAAAAGGCTAATAGAGATCCTTGACGTTTTTTGGTCCGTACTGATTCCGTTAATTCCAAGTTTGACTTGGCATAGTAGTCCATATGCAAATAATGTGCGACTTCATAGTGGGTCGCAGTTTGCCAATGGTCGATAGCTTGGTGAGACATGGAATTAATATAGGCAAGTAACGTTAATAAACCTTGTAGCTCAGCAGCATCGGTTACCTCTGCAACAACATGTTGGTAACGTGCTAAGGTGTCATCCTTGTCACTAGCAGTTAAACTGAAGTGTGACAAAGTGAAGTTTTGTAGGTGCTGTAATTGTTCCAGGTTTTCAGCGCTAATATCCTCAGAAACGACCAATTCTTTTGATTGCAATTGGGCAAATTCTGTTAACACAGCATTGAAATCGTCCAGCGTTGTTACTTTTAACTCACCAGTTCCCACATCAGAAAAGGCCAAAATATATTGGTTATTCGCCATAGTCAAAGCGGCTAAATAGTTGTTTTCATTGATCCCGATACTTTCATTTAGATAGGTACCTGGCGTAATGACTTTGACAATGCCACGTTTCACCATGCCCTTGGTCAATTTAGGGTCTTCTAATTGCTCTGCGATAGCTACTTTATAACCTTGGCTAACAAGTGTTTTAATATATTCACTTGCGGAGTGATAAGGAATCCCGCACATTGGAATGGGATCATCCGCATTTTTATTACGGCTGGTTAAGGTAATTTCTAAAATTTGTGCCGCCTTTAAAGCATCCTCATTAAACATCTCGTAGAAGTCGCCCAAGCGGAAAAATAAAAAGGCATCCGGATGTTGGGATTTCATTTCATTGTATTGCACCATCATTGGTGTCTCTTTGGTTTTTTGTGGCATGATTTTCAACTCACTTTAATTATAATTTCTGTATATTTTTACACTACTTGTAAATATGGTTCATCTTTATTATTTTACCATAAATCCACCCACAAGTATGAATCCCCCACTTATGGTCTCGTCCTAGATGCCCCTTCTCGCGGGCAAAAAAGACTGCACTGTTTTGGTGTTCATTTTTATAAAGTTTAGGTTAGCCTTATTTTATTGTTTACACACACCTTTTAGAAGCGTATGATTGGTTACGAAGAATAAAACAATTGAAACACAATCGCATTGCAGAAAAGGTGGCCCTCATGGAAGAAGACTCAGCTATACAAAGCAAACGTCAACAATTACAACACAACACATCCCTAGCCGAAATTAACGGCAGCATCACCGTCCCCGAAGGTAAAAGTTTTTGGCGGACACTACTAGCCTATTCAGGGCCGGGCGCCTTAGTCGCCGTCGGTTATATGGACCCAGGCAACTGGTCAACATCCATTACAGGCGGGCAAAATTTCCAATATCTATTAATGTCCGTAATTTTGATGTCCTCTTTAATAGCCATGCTCTTGCAATATATGGCGGCCAAATTAGGTATCGTGACCCAACAAGACTTAGCCCAAGCCATTCGCCAACGAACCAGTAAACGTTTATCCTTTGTCTTATGGATCATTACAGAATTAGCGATTATGGCTACCGACATTGCAGAAGTCATTGGAGCAGCTATTGCCTTATACCTACTTTTTGATATTCCATTAATGTTAGCCGTTTTGATTACCGTTTTTGATGTCTTACTATTGTTATTACTGACCCACATCGGTTTTCGAAAAATTGAAGGACTTGTCGTTGCCTTAATCTTTGTCATCTTGTTTGTCTTTGTCTACCAAGTTGCCTTGTCGAACCCTAGCATTGCTGCAATCATAGCTTCCTTTATCCCCGGACCAGCTGTTTTAGCATCTAATCCAACAGTTAATGGCATGACGCCATTAACCGGTGCCTTGGGTATTATTGGCGCAACCATTATGCCCCATAACTTGTTTTTGCATTCAGCACTTTCGCAAAGCCGTAAAGTGGATCGTTCTAATGTAAACAGCATTGCCAATGCCGTTCGTTTTACCATGTGGGATTCTAATATCCAACTTGGTCTAGCTTTCATGGTCAATGCCCTATTGTTAGTCATGGGTGCTGCCGTATTCAAAACCGGCGCCGTCAACGACCCATCATTCTTTGGTTTATATGATGCCCTATCAAATCCTGAAATCATGGCCAACGGTGTGCTCGCTGACCTAGCATGTAAAGGCGTGCTCGCAATCTTATTTGCCGTAGCCCTACTCGCATCCGGTCAAAACGCCACCATTACAGGTACCTTAACCGGCCAAGTCATCATGGAAGGCTTTATCGAATTAAAACTGCCTTTGTGGATTCGCCGTCTAGTAACCCGATTATTGGCTATTGTTCCTGTTGTGATGAGTGTTTATTTTACGAGCAAAAAAGGTACCCTTGACGAACATATCGCTCTCAATAACTTGATGAACAATTCCCAAGTCTTCTTAGCCTTCGCCTTGCCGTTTTCCATGATTCCCCTATTGATGTTGACAAACGATGTGACACAAATGGGTAGTCGCTTTAAAAACACACATATTGTTAAGGCGCTTGGTTGGCTAGCAGTCATCACATTAACTGGTTTAAATCTACTAGGTCTACCAGATGAAATCCTATCCTTCTTTGGCGACAAACCTAACCTAGGCCAAATCAATTTAGCCCATTGGATTGCTGGAATACTCATCGTCTTTATCATCGGTCTCCTCACCTGGACCATCTATGATATTTACAAGACCAGTGGTAAACATACAGTCGCAGCATAAAAAATGTAGGTAGCGCTTTTAACAAACGCGCTACCTACATTTTTCTTTATAAATCATCATATGTTGCTTTATTGTCTTTGCTTTTCTCAACCGGATATTTTTCATTATTTTTGATTAATTTTCGTTCAATAATCTCATCAATATCCAAATCTAAATTATCAGCCATCATATAGGCATAAATCAAGACATCTGCCAACTCATCTTTAATGGCATCAATATCTTGTCTGCCCTCTTCTGCTGTCTTCCACTGAAAAATTTCCAACAATTCAGAAGCCTCTAAAGTAATGGACAAAGCCAAGTCCTTTTCATTATGGAACTGACGCCAATTACGTGCATCACGAAAGGCATTCACCTTTTCCATGCTGGTCATTTTGTCGTACTCTTTTGCCATCTAATGCAACTCCTTTAATAGTTGGTCTTGCTTTGCTGTTAATTCTGGTATATCTTCCCCAACCAACTTATCCCACATAGAAATTTGGGTACCTGTTTTAGAAATCAATGATTCTTTTCGTTCATTTTGCATATCTGCAATTTTAATTGCTTGATAAGTTGCCCAAGTATTGTCCACAAATTGAGCATCCCTATCACTATCGATGCCGGTTTCTAGTCGGAAATGATTGCCTTTTTGAATCAAATTCAATTGGTTCATTTGACTAGGAAACATGGCTAAATAGCCATTTGCCACAATATAGGCTGCCACTTGTTCATCGATTTTCTTAAATTGAAAATTAAAGGGAATTTGTAATTGCTGAAAGACTGCATAAGGTACTTCTTTCACCATCGGCAAGTAATCACCCATTTGCGCCTTCACCAAAGCCCGTTTGATTTTAATGGTATCCATAAGTCCTCCTTACTCGATATGGTCTTTATTTTGATTGGTGGTATGTCCTTTTCTTAAAATACGACGATTATATCGTTCATCGGCTTTCAGGTACAATACTTTACCCCCACCATCAGTTGATAAAGGCGATGGATCACCCACTTCAGTTTCCGTTAATACCCAGTACATATTATGGAAGCCGTAGCGTTCAAAACCATCATCACCGTAACCATCCGTAAAATAGACCGCAACAGTATCTGTATCCGTAAAACTTTGGTCATGCAACCATTGGTAAGCTGGTGCGAAACTTGTACCTCCGCGCCCAGTAAAAGCCATGTCCTTCAATGATTGAAAGGATAAAGGCTTAGCGTATTGTACTGCGGTATCCACATGTACGACCCATACTTCTGCATGTAACGTCTTTTGAATATTGGCCAACTCACCTAGTGAATAAGCCAAAGCTTCTTCATTTTGTGATGCCGACGTATCGAAGAAAGCCACTAATCGACTAGCAGTATCCAGTACGCGTCCCGGCAAATCCACGCGATAGGGTTGCCGGCGGTTCATCCGGTTCTTCGACAACTTGTATGGGACCAAACTTGTCCCCATGCCCCGCTTAATCACGTCCCGCCAATTTAGCGCCCTTTGCTTGGTGATTTGCTTAATATTCACCTGAAGCTCACTCGACAATTTCATCCGCAGCTCTTCCGTCATCTGGTTGTAAGATTCTTTAATCAATCCATTCATCAATTTGCGATACAAATCTTGGTGTTGACGATTGGGGCTAATTGCCTGCATAGACCGATTATTTTTCATCTCATTCTTCAACTGATTCGCTGAATCGACCCGCAACTCCTTGGCCTTATTCGGATCAAAATTTCCTGCCAATTGGCTATATAATTCGTCCATTTGCCCCGACCCCAACATCTTATTGAAAGTCGATTCCGTCCGGTTGTGCCCCTGTTTCTTCGGATCATTCTTCACCGCCATCAACTGGTCATAGTAATATAAAGACCCTTCTTTGGGTAAAATGAGGCGGTTCTCGGTAATATGCTTGATCCACTTCAAGGACACGGCCGTTTCAGGGAGGTCATCCACGTACTGGTTAACCTCTGCCTCCATGGCTACACTCATGACCTTGGCCGACTCTGCGTCCTTAAATGCCCAGTCGTACTCGACAATATGGCCGAACAAGACGTGATAACACATCTGGCGAATAGCAGCCAGCATACCCGCCGGTGTTTCATAGTAGAGATAGAAGAGAATGGGATTAATGGTCATGACAAGGTCCAACCCGCGAAAACCAATCGTAATGGGTTTGGCTAAATTACCATTCATTTCCCTATCAGTATGGTAGAGAATGCCCGCAAATAGGACATCACGTGCCCCACGATAATTATCTTGTGGATTCATCAGGGTTGCGGTTAAAATCCCTAGCAAATGGTTTTGGGCATCACTGAATTTCTCGTAATCATCATAGTGACCATGATTTAGGAAGGTAATATAGGCAATGCGCATGCGTTGAAAACTGGTTTCGATATTTTCAAATTCAAATGCTGAGAATAAGTCATTATCTGCCATTTGCCCTCTCCTTTCGCTTAAATTGCTATAGCTTAACTATTGGCATTGACCGCCATACTGACATCGAATGTCTTTTCAACGAAGGTGTCATTTTGATTCAAGGCATGATGTAATTTGGCTAAATCAGAAGCTGGTGCTGCATCATGCATGCGTTTCATCAAAATATAAATTTCATCTGGCTCACTCATCACAAATAAATCGGTGTAGCGACTAATCACATGCACATCTTGGATGTAATCAGGATGGTTTACTAAATAATCGGTCAAATCTTCAATTACACGTTTACGACGTACCAATGGCATTGCTTGGTAACGGTCGATAATACTTTGATCTAGATGCTCACCCTCAGCATTCACCACTTCAGTTGGCTTGATGAAATCGGCTTTTTGACGGCGCAAGAAAGTGACAAAGACTTGCCCAGCCTCCTCACCAATATTCCCTTCAATCCCCTCAATGAGGAATTCTAAATAGTCATCTGCCATATTGGCCAAATCCATACCATCATCTTCAAAGGCATAGAGTAATCTAGATAAACGCTCATAAGCACGTGGTGTTGGGTTCTTATCACGTGTCTCGTCAATGACAATAAAATACTGACGTCCTTCCGCTTGCAGAAATTCGCTCACAAGTGGATGAATAATGGTGCGCCCAGAGTTCCCAGGAATTTGTAAATTGGCAAAAGATGCCAACCAATCTTCCAAGTCTGCCCCCATACGAATACGCATGGTACGGTCATTAATCGCCAAGTCCCGCGCATTTGTGGCATAAGCCGTATTTTCAAATCCTTCAACATCACTCGACGGATTTTCGGCTGTGATAATCACAATATTGTCAGGCAATTTATGGCCCATCAAATTGCGTTGTAAGACAAGGTTCATCAATTCCCCTTGTACCATGGCTATCGGACGGTTAAATTCATCTAAAAATAGAATCACTTTGGTATCCGGATGCGCATTGGCTTCATCAATAGCAGCTTGAATTTGTGGATTCAAGAAATATTGAATGTGGTCTTCCTTTGGTACTGGCATAGTTAAGTCACCTGGCTGTAATAGTGAACAAGTGATTTCATAATAACCGTAGCCATTATTTTTCGCCAAATCACGAATCATTTGTGATTTCCCAATGCCTCCATGACCCACGATATTCGGCACGATTGCTGTATTTTGTGTAAGTAATAAGTTTAAACCTTTATATACGGATGAATAGGTTAATCCTGCAACGCGATCTGTCATATAGCTTCACACCTTTTTGTTTTAGTCATTTCCCCTTATTATACGAGACCAAAGACCTATATCTCAATGGATTTACCAAACTTGTATCAAATTAGCACATTTTCGTACTTTTATTGGAAACGATTGCAAAGTCACTTGTCATTTTACGAAAAAAGCTAGAACAAAAGTTTAAAATCTTCGATTTTCGTCCTTACTGTGTACGTTCCTGGTAAGCCGTGGCACCAGCAATAGGATGATAGAAAAAGCGTTCAGCCCTCAACCAGTGGAAGAATAGTGTAGACGATGACGGTAGTCATCGACAAACTATTCTGAAATGGGCAGAGGGGTGCTTTTTCGAACTCGACTGGGAGCCAAGGTCTCCCGGTTTGAAATCGAGCCAAGGTCTCGCTTTTATGCTCTTTCACGGCTAAGGAACTACACTTCCAGTCCTCATACCTTGTATCAATAATATATTTTTAGCCCATCTTTTAATCTTTGATTCTTACAGTTAATGATTTTGCAATAAAATGAATATATTACTTATACATACCACCAAAGCATAACAAAAAAGGAGCATTTGCATGCTCCTTTTGGTTCATTATTATTTCGCGTAATCAACGGCGCGTTTTTCGCGTATCACGATTACTTTAATTTGTCCTGGGTAATCCAGTTCATTTTCAATGCGTTTTGAAATGTCGTGTGCCAATTCGATTGCTTTCAAGTCATCGACTTCGTCTGGTCGAACCATCACGCGGATTTCACGACCGGCTTGAATAGCAAAGGCATTTTGAACACCATTATAATCCTTAGCAATTGCTTCTAGACTACGTAATCTTTGAATATAGTTTTCTAATGATTCACTTCGTGCACCTGGGCGAGCGGCTGATAAAGCATCCGCAATCGCAACTAATGAAGCAATGACACTTGTCGGTTCCACATCTCCGTGGTGACTCGCAATGGCATTGATCACTGTTTCAGGTTCTTGGTATTTAATTGCAAACTCAGTACCAATTTGTACGTGAGAGCCTTCGACTTCGTGGTCGACTGCCTTACCAATATCATGTAGTAATCCAGCACGCTTAGCTAATTGTACATCTTCGCCAAGTTCTGCCGCCATTACACCTGTAAGTTTCGCCACTTCTATACTATGATTTAAGACGTTTTGTCCATAACTAGTACGGTAGTAAAGGCGACCTAGTGTTTTCACTAAATCTGGATGTAGTGAGTGAATACCTAAATCAAAGGTAGCTTCTTCCCCTACTTCTCTAACTTTACTATCCATTTGCTTACGTGCCTTTTCAACAGCTTCTTCAATCTTAGCAGGATGGATACGACCATCTGCGATTAATTTATCCAAAGCTAATTTCGCAATTTCACGTCTAATTGGATCAAAACCACTCAATACGACAGCTTCTGGTGTGTCATCAACAATAAGGTCAATCCCTGTTAGAGATTCTAACGTTTTAATGTTTCGACCTTCTTTACCGATGATACGACCTTTCATGTCGTCATTTGGCAAGTGAACAACTGTTACTGTAGATTCAGTAACGGTATCCGCGCCTGAGCGTTCAATAGCTTGAAGAACGATTTGTTTCGCTACACGATCTGCCGTATCATTAGCTTCTTGTTCGGCTTTCTTAATCATGATTGCCTTATCATGTGCTAATTTTTCGTCCATCTCTTTCAGCAATAATTTCTTCGCATCATCACGTGACATTTCTGCAACGGTAACTAGCTCTTCATTACGTTTATTGATTAATTCATCAGCTGCACGTTCAGTTTCTTCAACTTTCTTGGTGCGGTCACGTAAAGATTGTTCTTTATTACTTAATTGATTTTCTTTGTCAGTAATAGCAGAATCACGATTGTCCAATTTCTCTTCTCTTTGAGCTAATCGGTCTTCTTGCTTCTTAACTTCACTACGGCGATCTCTAACTTCACTATCTACTTCATTTCTGTATCGTTGCAATTCTTCTTTCGCGTTTAAGATAATTTCTTTACGCTCAGATTCTGCGCTACGTTTAGCATTTTCAATGATTCCTTGTGCGGTTATGTGTGCTTCATCTTTTTCGCGAGCTTGTTCTTGCAATAAAGATTTCTTCCCAGCATAAACGCCACCCAATAAACCAACAATTAAAGCAATGATAGCGAAGGCAATTTCAGTAAATCCCATAGTTTCACCTCCGTATCTATTTAATTGTGTTCTATTCTAGTTAAGATTAAAAGTTTATAAAATATGCATTACATGCACATAAGTTTATTTTATATTTAACTGATGGGATTGTCAATCAAGTGAGCAAGTAAAAGCATGATAGCCTTTTCAATTATTGGTGTAAGAAAAAAGCGCCACACCTTGTCCTAAGACTTAGTGTGACGCTACTATTTTAATTATAATGGTAAATTATTCTGCATCTTCTTCGAATAACTCAGTTTGATCAGCATTTTCTGCTTCTAAAGCAGCTAATTCATCAATCGTTAGTTTACCATTTTGACCGAAACCGAAGTGTTGACGTACTTGGGCATCAATCGTTTCGCGGATTTCTGGATTTTCACGTAAAAATTGTTTTGCATTTTCACGGCCTTGACCAATACGGTCTTCACCGTATGAATACCAAGAACCAGATTTGTTAATGATATCTAATTCAGCAGCTAAATCAACTAGCTCACCTTCTTGGGAAATCCCTTCCCCATACATGATATCAACTTCAGCCACTTTGAATGGTGGCGCAACCTTGTTTTTAACAATCTTGATTTTTGTACGGTTACCAATGGCATTACCGCTCTCTTTAATTTGTTCACCACGGCGAACTTCTAAACGGATTGTAGAGTAGAATTTTAAGGCTCTACCACCTGGTGTTGTTTCTGGGTTACCAAACATAACCCCAACTTTTTCACGGATTTGGTTAATGAAAATGGCGATAGTTTTGGTTTTGTTAATCGTACCTGATAATTTACGTAAGGCTTGAGACATCAAACGGGCTTGTAAACCGATATGAGAGTCACCCATTTCACCTTCGATTTCAGCACGCGGCACTAAAGCTGCAACTGAGTCGACTACGATGATATCAATAGCACCTGAACTTACTAGGGCATCTGCGATTTCTAATCCTTGCTCACCAGTATCTGGTTGAGAAAGTAATAGTTCATCAACATTTACACCTAATTTCGCTGCATATTCTGGATCTAACGCATTTTCAGCATCGATAAAGGCAGCAATCCCACCACGTTTTTGCACTTCAGCAATTGCGTGTAACGATACAGTTGTCTTACCAGATGATTCAGGTCCGTAAATTTCAATAATACGACCTCTTGGGTATCCACCAACACCTAAAGAAATATCTAAGGTTAATGAACCTGATGGAATTGTAGAAATACGCGTATCTCCACGTTCTCCCATTCTCATAATTGAACCTTTACCAAAGTTACGTTCAATTTTTTTCATTGCATCTTCTAATGCTTTTTGACGATTGCTATCGTTTTGATCAATACTCATGCGTAAATCCTCCTAATTGGTCAGTAGCTTCATCTATATTTTATAATTAATTCTGTAATTAAGCAAGAGAAAAACGAACAAATGTTCTATTTATTTTTTAGGACATCAAAATATGCTGTGTAGACAGATCGGTACTGAATGTTTTCTCGACGCCCACGCAAATTGGGTTGTAATACGCGTGTTTCTTTTCCTTTTTCTGCAATACCAATATAGACTGTCCCTACATCCTTACCTTCCATTGGGTCCGGTCCCGCAACCCCGGTAAAAGATATAGCGATATCACTATTGTATAATTTTCGTGCACCTTCAGCCATTTGAATCGCAGTGCCAGGGCTCACCATACCTACTGTATCCAATGTCTCTTGCTTCACACCCAATACATGATGTTTGGCTTCACCTGTATAGGTCACTGCCGAACCATTTAACACTGCTGATGCCCCGGGTACATCTACTAATTTCTTCGCCGCTAGGCCACCAGTAAAACTTTCTGCAAAGGCAATCGTTTTATTTTGGTCCTTCAGATAGGATACCAAGACTTGATTTAAACCTAAACCTTCCCCTTGGCCATAGTAATATTCGCCCAAGCGTTGGTTCAATTCTTTGCTTAATTCGTCCAACTTATCTTCATTTTCCGCTTCATCCGGACCGGCTGCAGTTAACCTGACTGTAACTGCATAATCGCCAAAGTAAATGGCAATAGATGGATTGGTCTGTTCCATAATGAAGTCATCGATTGTTGCTGCTAGTTGTGATTCACCGATACCAAAATAATGTAAATATCGTGAATTCAAACGTAATTGTGCTTGCTCCATTGATAATAGGTAATCAACGACATAGTGTTGGAACATTGCGGTCATTTCACTTGGTGGTCCCGGTAAAAGAATATAAGTGCGGTCATTTTTTTGAATGGCTGTACCAACTGCTTGACCCACAACATTGGGAAAAGAAATTCCATTTTCAAAACGTAAAGCCATGGCTTTATTGTTATCTGTCATCACACGACCTTTAAATGTTTCCATGATATGTGCTTTGCCAGCTTTATCTATGATTAAAGGTTCAGCTAAGTATTCTGCGATTGTCTGTTTGGTGAGGTCATCACGTGTTGGCCCTAATCCCCCTGTGAAAATCAGAATATCAGCCCGTGATTCTGCTTGGGCTGTGACTTTCATCAAGCGTTGTGGATTGTCTCCAACGACCGTTTGGATATAATGGTCAATCCCAAGTTCACTCAATTTTTTTGCGATAAATTGGGCGTTGGTATTGGCAATTTGACCCATTAATAGTTCCGTTCCTACGGCAATGATTTCTGCAATCATTAAAACCCCTCCATCATATATATACGTCTTTTATTCAAAAATCTGCTTTTAAAGTTATGTTTCATTATAAAACAAAAAAGAGCCAGGGAACATCCTGAACTCTTCTAAGTGTTACATATGATTCAATTATAAGCCATCTGAGAAGACTGCTTTGTTTTTCACAAAATAATCGACACCAGAGTAAATCGTAAAGATTAATGCTAGGTATAAAAGAATTTGTCCAATTGAGAAAGGCAACATACCGAATGGGAAATCACCAATCAATAGGAAAATAATTGAAAGCATTTGGGTAAAGGTTTTTAGTTTACCTGCACCACCTGCTGCCATGACGGTTCCTTTTTCAACTAATAATAGGCGTAAGCCTGTCACGGCTAATTCACGCATAATAATAATCGATACTAGCCAAGCAGGTGCAAGACCGATACCAACTAAGGCAATGAACGCTGTGGCTACAAGCATTTTATCAGCTAATGGATCCGCAAATTTTCCGAAGTTAGTGACTAAGTTATCGCGACGAGCAATATAGCCGTCTAACCAGTCAGTAATAGATGCAAGCGCAAAAATAATCGCTGCAATGACATATTGCCAGTGCCATTCACTGCCAAGAACTTGGCTACCCTCGCCATTGGCTGGAATGGACACAAAAATCATAAAAATTGGAATCATAATGATTCGGATCACGGTTAATTTATTCGGTAAATTCAAAAGATCCCTCCTAGGTTGACTATCTACTTTCGGTGTTTTTTATACTATTCAGTATATCACGAAAAGAATTATTCATTCATAGAACTCGCTTGGTCATCGTTACTAGCTTCTTGGAAAATATTCACGACACGTGGCTTAGAACCATCTTGTGGTCCTACGATACCGCGTTGCTCCATATCATCCACTAATCGAGCTGCCCGGTTATAACCGATTCTAAACTGACGCTGTAACATGGATATAGAGACAGTCTCCCGTGTTTTAACGAAATCTAGCACTGTGTCCCACATTTCATCCAAGTCTTCTCCTGGACCAACTTCCTTGGTCTCTGTTGGCATCATAGACTCAATATAGTTAGGTTCTTGTTGATCTTTTACAAAATCAACCACATTTTCAACTTCTTGATCCGTTAAATATGCACCTTGGACACGAATCGGTTTAGATTCACCCATTGGTAAGTACAACATATCCCCACGACCAAGTAATTTTTCTGCACCATTTTGATCGATAATGGTTCTTGAGTCGGTACCTGATGATACTGCGAAGGCGATTCGCGATGGTACATTGGCTTTAATAATACCCGTGATGACATCCACCGATGGACGTTGCGTTGCTAGTATCATATGGATACCAGCTGCACGCGCCATTTGCGCTAAACGTGTAATCGCAGCTTCCACTTCTTTTGAAGCGACCATCATTAAGTCTGCTAACTCATCTACAATTACCACAATATACGGCAAGGTTGGATGTGTCGTTCCTTCATTCAAGTTTTCTTCGTGGATAAAATCATTATAGCCATCAATATTACGTTGACCTGACGCTGCAAACAATTCATAACGTCGTTCCATTTCTTGCACCACTTTTTGCAAGGCTTGCGCCGCTTTACGTGGATTTGTAACAACTGGTGTTAACAAATGTGGAATGCCGTTATAAATCGATAACTCTACTTTTTTAGGGTCAATCATCATCAATTTCACTTCATTTGGCTTAGCATTCATCAGGATAGAAACGATGATACCGTTGATGGCTACCGATTTACCAGAACCAGTAGAACCCGCAATCAACAAATGCGGCATTTTGGTTAAATCGGCTGAACGGATATTCCCTGAGATATCTTTTCCTAAAGGCACTTCCAGCACCTTACCTGATTTCATTTGATGTTCATATGAATCACGGAAGGATACAAGACTTACTTCGCGGTTTGGCACTTCAATCCCGATAAAGGATTTACCTGGAATTGGCGCCTCAATACGGATATCTTTAGCGGCTAATGATAAGGCAATATCATCAGCTAAACCAACGATTTTACTAACCTTAACACCTATTGCCGGTTGAATTTCATATTTGGTAACCGCTGGTCCTAAATTGGCTTTTGTTACTTTGGCATCCACATTGAAGCTCTTGAAGGTTGCTTCCAATTTGCGTACATTTTCTTTGATGACCGCATATTCACCACTTTGGTCAATTTCCTTAACAGGCTTCAATAAAGTCACTGGCGGTAATCGATATTCCGGATTTTCTGGCTCTGCGGCCATGTCCATCACAATATCTGTCCCATCATCGACATCTGCTTCATCGTCAGCATCCGCAGTATTAGCTTGTGCTTGAGGATTACTTGCAGTCGCTTGATTTTTCGCATGCATTTCATCCGCTGTGGTACCAATAGGCAAGGCGGTTTGCTCCACCTTAGCACTTGTTGGCGCTGGTCCAACGATGACCACATCATCGGCTTCTTGCGTAGTTGGTGCTGGTTTGATGCGATTAACTGGTGCTTGAGCACCCGCAATTTCAAATTCTGGTTCTTCGGCTTTCTCTACCTTTTTATTTGTTTGCTTGGTCGCAGGTTTATTTTTCGCTTGCTCTGCTTTATAGGCTTCACGATCTTCACGATAAGCAGCAATTTGTGCTTTGGAAGTTTGCCAAAATTCAGCCAACCATTCACCTACCACACTGATAATCGATTGGATACCTTCTAGTAAATCAATCCAAGTAATACTGAATAGATAGCACAATAGAATCATCAACGCGATGCCGACAAAGATGTAGGTACCCAATTGGCTGACCGTATAATAGGTAAATGAATATAACAATCCACCTAGTAAACCACCACCAAGTGGTAACCCTGCACCCTCAGCCGTGAAATTGGCGATCACACGTTGCCAAGTCACTTGTAAAACACTCGTATCCGATGACACTGCAATCGCTAAATAATCCCATGCGTGCATGAGTATGGCAAAAATAGGTACTGCCCAGATTAATGTATTCATGATGCGCCCCAACACAAGTGGGCCATGTCCTGTTACTAGGATCCAAGCAGAAAAAATAATTTCAATAATAAATACAGGAATGGCTAATCCACCTACAAAGAATTCCATCAAATGCATGAATAAGCGACCTAACGCGCCTAATTCAAGAACACCTATAATGGAAAAGAATAATTGCATTCCCGAGAATAATTGCATTTGAAAAAGCTCTTGTTGTTTTTTTGTACGTTTTCTCTTTTTCTTCGTCGCCACGATAGACCCCCTCTTCTTACTATATTTCTTGGTCGTTTAGACCAGGATATTGATTGAGTAACGCGGTTAATTCTGCTACCATATTATCTGATAAAGGTTGGTTATCTTCAAAAATCACTAATGAATGATACACTTGTTCATCGTTAGCGCATGGCTCACACCAAGATAATTCACCTGGTTGCCAAAAAGCAGCCATGCCAGCAACCCGACTTCGATATTTAGGAAATAATTTATTTAATTGTAAAGTTTCTTGTGCATATTTTTTGCTTGCTTCTTCAATAGAATCGGTTGTGTAAACAGACACGACATCTTCGTGCCAATCGTCATTAAACCACCAAGGTTCCTCAAAGCCCTCGGTTTGATATACTTGAAAACCCATATTTTTCACGCTCCAATCAGCACCCTATTATAACAAACTTAGGTCTTTTTTTCACGCAAGGCCAAATTTAAAGACGATACGTTTCATGCCTCTA
This sequence comes from Aerococcus agrisoli, assembly GCF_003797145.1. Lineage (GTDB taxonomy): Bacteria > Bacillota > Bacilli > Lactobacillales > Aerococcaceae > Aerococcus > Aerococcus agrisoli. The sequence continues at coordinate 71,363 of NZ_RKMG01000005.1, forward strand.
TACAAATCATTGAGAAATACGCTTGCTAAAGATATTACACACTTAACTATTCTAGGCATTTTGATCAAAAGAAAGTAGGTATATAATGAAAACTTATAAATACCATGTCATCGGACGCGTTCAAGGCGTTGGTTTCCGTAACTCTACAACCATGTTAGGCACTCAAATGGGCTTAGGCGGCTCTGCCAGAAATTTGGATGATGGTAGTGTGGAGGTTATTGTCCAAGCTGATGAGGAACAATTGGCTGAGTTTCTTCAAGCACTTAAACATAATCGAAACAATCCGTTCGCCCGCGTCGATGGTATCCAGCTGATTGATAGCTATGAAAGTGAAAAAATGACGAAATTTAGCGCCATTTATTGAAACTCATCCTTAAATTAGCTACAATGATAACGTTAAGCAAAATATAGTATAGCTTAAATGTATCGTTAATCTATATACAAAAAATCAAAGGACGTGAAGAATTGTCAAGCCGTTTAAAGAATAAACGACTATCACTAATGTTTTTAGTGATGTCACTCGTGGTATTTTTGGGTGGATGTGCTAACCCAAATAACCCAGATGGTATTATGTACCGTCTTACTGTAGCACCAATTGATAGCTTAATCACTTGGATTGCGAATCAATTTTCTGGTAACTATGGTCTAGCGATTATCATCATTACGATTTTAATTCGTGTCATCTTATTACCATTAACATTGAATCAATTAAAATCTTCAACTCGCCAACAAATTCGTATGCAAGCATTCCAACCACACTTGAAAGAAATTCAAGAACGTCAAAAGAATGCAACAACGCAAGAAGAAAAAATGCGTTTAGCAACTGAGCAACAAGAATTCATGCGCGAAAACAACATTAACCTTTTAGGTGGTATGGGTTGTTTACCGTTACTATTACAATTACCAATCATCTCTGGTTTGTATACTGCTATCCGCGTAAGTGATGCGATTGCAAGTTCACAATTCCTAGGTATTTCTCTTGGTAGTTCAAACTTGGTATTAGCGGTTATCACAATCATTATGTACGTAATTCAATCATTTATTTCACTACAAGGTATTCCTGAAGAGCAAAAAGCGCAAATGCGTTCAACTTTATTCATGACACCAATTATGATGGGATTCATCGTATTTACAACACCAGCTGGTTTAACTTTATACTTCTTAACAGGTGCTATTTGGTCAATCTTACAAACAGTGTTCACTACTTTCTACTACCGTCCAAAAATTCAAGCGGAAGTTGACAAGGAAATGAAAGAAAATCCGATTAAAGTCGTTACACCTTCAAGCACTGGCCGTAAAGATGTTACGAACAGCGTAAAAGAAGAAAGCAATCCTGCAAGTATTCAAAAACAATTGAAAACATCAAATCGCAATGCAGGTAAACAAAAGAAATAAGACAATTTTAAAACCGTTAAGACCTCAACAAGAATGAGGCCTTAACGGTTTTTCTTGTGGTCAGTTTTCCCATATACGCAAAAAGGTCATCCCAAGCATGCTTGGAATGACCTTTCTTAATTGTCTGAATATTCGTAAGTTACAAGATGATCAATAACATTATTTAATGTATTGAGACTCTAAGCCTTCAGCTTCTAAGTATTCACGTAATGGCACTAATTCTTCAGCTTCATAACGTTCTTTGTAAGCTTTGATTTCTTCTTCGCTGTATAATTTAGAATCTAATTCTAAAGTTTCTACAGGGATTGGACGATCGTTAGTGATCTTAGCGTCGATAACAACTGTCTTACCTTCTTTGTAAGCAGCAACAGCGTCAGCCATTACTTGGTCCATATCTTCGATACGACGAACAGTGAAACCAACAGCACCTTGTGCGTCAGCAATCTTAGCGTAGTCTACATCAGTGAAGTCTACACCGAATAAGTTTTTGTTTGTGTCTTCGTATTTGTTCTTGATGAACGCATATTCAGTATTCGCAAACACTACGTTGATTACTGGCATGTTGTAACGTACGTTTGTAACAACGTCAGGGTATGTCATAGAGTAAGCACCGTCACCCATTAAGTTCCATACTTGACGATCTGGGTAAGTGTTTTTCGCACCTAAACCACCTGGGATAGCGATACCCATTGTAGCGAATAATGGTGAAGTTCTCCACATATTCTTAGGTGTCATATGTAAGTGACGAATTGATGTTTGAGTTGAGTTACCAACATCAATAGAGAAGATTGCATCTTCATCAGCGTATTTGTTGATCGCATTGTAAACTTGGTAGAACTGTAAGTCACCTTCAGTTTTAGTTTCCAATTTGTTCATGTATTCACGCCAGTTAGCGATGTTCTTCAAGTTAGCGTTCCACCATGCTGATTCTTCAACAGCATCAACTTTAGCTAAGATTTGATCAATTGCTTGACCAGCATCACCTAAGATTGTTACATCTGCGTGGTGACGTTTACCTAACATAGCTGGATCGATATCGATTTGGATGAAGTTCTTAACGTTACGGAAAGTACCTTCAACTTCAGCGAATGGGAAGTTAGAACCTGCAAATAATACAGTGTCTGCTTCTAATACAGCTTCGTTAGCTGGTTTCCAACCTACACGGTAAGTAGAACCAGTTAAACCTTCGAAGTCCCATTCAAATGTTTCAAAGTTTTTACCAGTAGTGATAACTGGAGCTTTGATTTTACGAGCTAATTCTTGAACTGCTGGACCGTGACCCATAGTACCAATACCAGCATAGATTACAGGGCGTTTAGCATTGTTTAATGCTTCAACTGCTGCATCGATGTCTGCATCGTTGATAGCTGATGGAACGTAGTCACGTAAGCTGTCAGCTGATGAGTACCATGCATCTGCATCGATTTCACCACGTGGGAAGTCACCAGGGATTTCTAATACGGCAACACCGCGTTTAGCAATCGCTGTACGAGCTGCTTCGTCAACCAATTTAGGTAATTGTTCAGCGTAAGCTACACGACGGTTGTAAACTGCAATGTGATCGTACATTGGGTTTTGGTTTAATTCTTGGAATGCGTCCATGTTTAATTCTTTTGAAGGACGAGAACCTAAGATAGCAACTACTGGAATGTTATCCATTGCTGCATCGTATAAACCATTGATTAAGTGAGTTGCACCTGGACCACCAGAACCAACAGTAACACCTAAGTTACCGCCGAATTTCCATTGCATTTCAGCAGCCATAGCCCCTACTTCTTCGTGTTTCACTTGGATGAATTTAACGTTGTGGCCTTCTTCACCCATTGCATCCATAAATGCACTTAATGTACCAGAAGGAATACCATAAACTGTATCCGCTCCCCAGCTTTCCAAAATTTTCATTACGGCTAAACCGATATTAATTTTGTCTTTTGACATATTAGATTGCCCTCCATGTATTTAAAATTTAACAACTTGAATTCTAGCATGTAAAACAGTTTCGTCCAAAGATTTCATGAAATTCGTGCTTGTGAGCCAAATATTTATCAAAAAAAGGCACTTTTGAGTACAATATTGTTCTGTTTTTGCCTTTTTTGGCCAAAAGTGATACAAGACTTCGAATTGTACTATTACAGTTTACATACGTCATTTATATTGGTAATTAACGTTTTTTTGACTTTTCTAAAAAATACAGTGTTACACATTTGATTTTAATGATAATTTGACGAAAATTAGGTATTTTATGCTGCAAAATAAACATTTGACTACCTGCTTTACCAATCGTGAATCAATTTTCAATGTATATTGCCTGTAATCACCCCATTCAATGCAATCCAATATAGCAAAATAGAGGTTGAACCATCGTTCCCCCTCTAATTGCCAGCGTCCTTACCGTTTCATTTCGGCTTTCAACTCTAATATAATATCGCGAAGTTCGGCCGCCTTTTCAAAGTTCAATTCTTTAGCCGCTTGTTTCATTTCTAATTCTACATTACGTAATGCTTGTTCTTTATCATCTCGTTTCAATGAACGGATTTGTTCTGTTAACGAGTTGCTCATTTCTTCTGAATTTACATGGGTAATGCGAATAGCATCTCGAATATCTTTTTTGATTGTTTTCGGCACAATACCATGTTCTTCATTATATGCTTCTTGAATACCACGACGACGAGCAGTTTCATCCATTGCTCGACGCATTGAATCAGTAATGTGGTCACCGTACATAATTACATGCCCATTTTGGTTACGCGCTGCACGTCCAATTGTTTGAATCAAGGAACGTTCATTACGCAAGAAACCTTCCTTGTCAGCATCTAAAATCGCAACAAGGGAAACTTCAGGCACATCGATACCTTCACGTAGTAAATTAATCCCAACCAGAACATCGAATACACCTAAACGTAGGTCGCGAATAATTTCAGTACGTTCCAAAGTCTTAATGTCAGAGTGAAGATATTTCACCTTAATGCCCACATCTTCTAAATAGTCAGTCAAGTCTTCTGCCATACGTTTTGTCATCGTTGTAATGAAGACACGTTCTGCCCTTTCAATACGCGTATTGATTTCACCAATCAAATCATCAATTTGTCCATCAATAGGTCGAACTTCGATTGTTGGATCCAATAAACCTGTTGGTCTGATAATTTGTTGGACGATATGGTCCTCACCAGATTTTTCGACCTCGTAATCAGCTGGTGTCGCAGATACATACAGTGCTTGATTTAATTTCTCTTCAAACTCTTCTAAACGTAATGGTCGGTTGTCTAAGGCTGAAGGTAAACGGAAACCATGATCAATTAATACTTGTTTACGTGCTTTATCTCCATTATACATACCACGTACTTGTGGCATGGTCATATGTGATTCATCTACCATTAATAGGAAATCTTCTGGGAAGAAGTCTAATAAAGTATAGGGTGCTTCGCCTGGTTGACGGCCATCCATATGACGTGAGTAGTTTTCGATACCATTGCAATAACCCATTTCTAGTAACATCTCAATATCATAACGGGTTCGTTGCTCTAAACGTTGTGCTTCTAATAGTTTGTTATCATCACGTAATTCTTTTAGACGTGCTTCTAACTCCTCTTCAATCGATTTAACTGATTTTTCTACTTGCTCATGGTCAACCACAAAGTGAGTTGCCGGATAGATTGGGAAATGTTCTACTTCATTACGGACTTCACCAGTTAAGGCATCCACTTCACGAATTCGATCAATCTCATCACCAAAGAATTCCACACGAATTGAAGATGAATCATGAGATGCTAAAAACACATCCACAATATCGCCACGAACACGGAAAGTACCACGTTGAAAATCAATATCATTCCGTTCATATTGGTTTTGAACTAAACGTAACATAAAGTTGTCGCGGCTCATTTCTTGACCTTGGCGAATGGAAATGACGTGTTCTCGATATTCTGCCGGATTCACTAACCCATAAATACAAGATACAGATGCAACGATAATCGTATCTCGTCGTTCCAAAATGGCTGAAGTTGCTGAATGACGCAATTTATCAATTTCATCATTGACCGACGCACTTTTTTCTATATAAGAGTCACTTGATGGTACGTATGCTTCGGGTTGATAGTAGTCATAGTAAGATACAAAGTACTCTACTGCATTATTGGGGAAAAACTCTTTTAACTCACCATATAATTGCCCTGCTAATGTTTTATTATGTGCCAATACCAAGGTTGGACGGTTGGTTTGTGCAATTACATTGGCCATGGTAAAGGTTTTACCAGTACCCGTACCACCTAGTAATACTTGGGCTGGTTGCCCTTCTTCAATACTTTCAACAATTTTTTTAATGGCTACGGGTTGGTCTCCACTTGGTTCATATTCTGAAACTAATTCAAATTGATCTTTCATCATGAACCTCACTTTCTTATTTCATTTACACTATTTCATATCAATTTATTATACCATCCTAGTGACTAATGCTGAAATAATTCCATTTTTGATAATAGTATATTGGACAAAATACCTTCAATAAACGGAATTATTTATTTAAAGAATTATTCGCGCCTTTTGATTTAGCGTATATGATTTATTTAAACGCGCATATATTTCATAGAAAATTTGAAGGACTGTAAGTGTTGTTCCTTAGCCGTGAAAGAGCATGAAATCGATACCTTGGCTCGATTTCAAACCGGGAGACCTTGGCTCCCGGGGGTGCCACGGCTCATAAGGAACTTAAACTGCAAGGACGAAAAGCTAAAATTTTATACTTTTATCCCAACACCATATTTTGTTCACTTTTAATAAATATATGCCTTTTCACAAATATACCTTGACTTGTATGGGTTAAATTCTGTATAATATTGTCTGTTAGTGACAAGTTCACTCTTATAATTTGACAAGAAAGTAGGTGTTTTTAATGCCAAATATTGAATCTGCAATCAAACGTGTTCGTCAAAACGAAACTGCTAATACTCGTAACAGCGCGAAAATCGCTTCTGTACGTACAGCTGCTAAACGTTTCGAAGAAGCTGCTGCTACAAACGCAGACAACAAGGAAGAATTATTCCGTTACGCTTCTAAAGTAATCGATTCAGCTGCTAGCAAAGGTCTAATCCACGCTAACAAAGCTGCTCGCGAAAAATCTCGCTTAGCTAAAAAATTATAATTTGTTCTTGGTAAATGGTGTTACCAAATTCAAGTAAATAAAAAGAAGGAAAATGACGTACGCATTTTCCTTCTTTTTTTGTTGTCTTTTTCTTAGCCCATGGCACGTTTGCCACAAAAATCTAAAATAAACCATTCAATACCAAGGTTTTGGTCTACTTTCCCCTGTTTAATATCGAAATCTAATTCGACCAATTTCATGTAACCTAGCATCAATCGTTCTGGTGCATAGGCACGCATCGCTTGGGCAGCCATTTTAATTCGGTATGGATGTCCGCCAATTGTTTTGGCAATTGACCCTTGATCATAACCTGCTTTAGACAGTTGCACGATTTGCGTATACAAGCGGAAATTTGATTCTAACAAACCCAAAATCGCAATCGGTTGTTGTTTCTGTGCAATCAACTCACGGTACATGCTAAGGGCTGCACCCGCATCTTGACGCATAATATAATCTGTTAAATGGAATATATTATCATCAATCGTTGGTGACACCAGCACTTCCACATCGTGATGTGTGATTTTCTTTTCCTCGCCCACATATAAAATTAACTTGTCCATTTCTCTCACTGACAAAGTTAATTGATAGTGCGTACGTTCCAAAAATAAGCCCATCGCTTCACGCGTCATCTCTACACCCTCAGATTTCACATATCGTTGCATGTAATCTTTTACCTGATTTTCGGGCATCAGACTTGTATCCACAAATGTTGCCTTTTTCTTCAATTCTTTTACTATTTTTTTACGACTATCGATAGAATCATAATCGGCTACAATCACTATAATGACTTCCTCTGCGGGGTTATCCAAATAATCCAATAGACTAGTAACGTCTTGTTTCACTGCGCCTTTACTCTTTTTACCCGTCATGAATAATGGATGACGCATAATAATCAGACGTGGCTCATTAAAGAATGAAATGGTATTTGCTTCAATCATCGCATCATTCAAACTATCTTCTTCCAAATCAAATGATACATAGTTCATAGAATTGGCTTCATCGCCTAAAAAACGGTTTTGAATAGCAGTCAAGAAGCGGTCGATGAGGTAATTTTCTGGTCCTTGTAAGACATAGATAGGGTCAAACTGCCCATGTTCTAAAGCCTGAATTGCCTTTTGTAATTCCATTTCACACCTCCTAGTTTTAATGCACTGTTTCTATTTTAGCTGATTTTGGCCAATAAATATAGTGGACAGCGCCCATTGTATCAGTTCTTTGAATTTCCACACCCGCAGCAGTTAAATCCGCCACGACCCGCTCACTTGGATGACCGTAACGATTCTCCTTCCCCACCGAAATCCAAGCAATCTTTGGTTGGATCTTTTCAATAAACGCTGGTGGTGTCGAATTCTCAGACCCATGATGGGCAACCTTCAAAATATCCACCGGTACTTGCGGCAAAATTCCCTCTTCCGCGCCCTCAATATCACCCGTAAACAAGAATCGATGCAAGCCAATTTGCCCGTACAGGACAAGTGAATCCTTATTCTCACCATCACTGACTTCACTAGGTGCCAATACCAGTAATTTGGTGTGGCGATTTAGGTTCATCTGATCCCCAGTCCTTAGCCAAATGATGTTCATATCCGGATTTCGCCCCGCTTGAATCCCTGCCTCTATCGTCGTGAGCGATTCCTTGTCAGCTTGCATGCCAATAGGCAGATATAAGTTTTCTATGGGAAAAGTAGCTGCAATTTCAACAAAAGAACCAATGTGATCATAGTCACCGTGGGTCAAAAAGACACCCTTCAATCGGCGAACGCCTGCAGCCTTGTACATTGGTATCAGTTGCCGTTCAGCGAGGGAGTCGCTATCCCTCATTTTCCAGGCATCTTCTTCCTTCGTTTCGCCGGCAATTTCACTGAAGTTCATTTTTCCAGCCAGATCAATCGCATATACATTAGATTGGTAGGGCATTTCAAGTAAAAGACTGTCGCCCTGACCGACATCTACCATGGCAACCTGCCCATAACGGTGCAAATAAGGATTGGCGTATAAGGCTAATATGGCTATGGCGATAAATATATGGGCTGATTTTTGAAGTTGTGGTTCGGATAATGAAACCAGGAAATATAAGAGACTGCAGACAAAGAATAGCAAGACCCATGTTTGCGGACGACCGGTTATCCAATGGAACCAGGTCCAAGATTGGGCAAACTTGGCAATTCCTTCTACCCCTTGGATGATATAGGCGATAGCGGATTGTAGCCACCAAAAGTAATTCGCTAATGTAAATATATGTAAGGCTAAAATACTGAGCAAGCCTGGGAATAGAAAGGCTGCGAATACCCATGAGTAAACATAATTCAGGAATAAAGCAATCCAAGAAAATTCAAAATAGGTCATGATGAGAAAAGGGATGGTGACTAAGGTGCAGGTAAAACTTTGCCATAATTCGACCATGAGTGGATGTTGGTATCTGGCCTGAATTGCTTGTCCTGTGAATAAGATGGTATAGGAAAGTGCAAATGTTAGTTGAAAGGACAAGCTAAAAATTACTTGAGGATCTAAAATCATTAACACTTGCATTGCCCAAGTCGTCCCCATGATTGACGACGGATCTTGTCCCCGTCTGTCTTGAATAACGTTATAGCTGTACGCCATGGTTGACCTAATTAAACCGTACGGCATACCTAATATCATGGTATATAGACCTAAAATAAGAATAGCAATCAAGTCAAAATGCTCTACTGTCAAACCCATGCGCAAAAATATATTCTTGAAAATACGCAAGAAATATTGCACATGAAAGCCTGAAATGGAGAATAAATGGATCAATCCAATTGTCTGATAAGCGGACAAGGCATCTTCATCTAAGGCGTCCATTTGATTGAAGAATAAAGATAAACTGTAGGCCTGGACAGTTTGGTTGCTTAGCGTTTGTAGCCACTGGGTAATTGCCTGAGCTGTATTCGGCAACCAATAGGTGAAACTGGAAAGTGAGGATTCAATCCTGATTTCATCCGCTGATAATATCCAATATATATCCTGACGCTTCAGATATTCTTGGTAATTAAATAAATAAAAATTACCATTTTGATTTGGAACTTCTAAAGTACCCTCTGCGAACACGCGCACTGATTGTGGTACAGTCATCCAATCTTTTTGACTTTGTTCATCCGGCAGTGTATAAAACACCTGGATTTTTTCTGACTTGCCGTCTACGGTATCAGATGTTTGCCCTTTTAAGGACAACAAATTCCCTTCCACCTTAATATCTGTAACAGCAACATCCAACATAAATTGTTGTTCCTTGCCAGTCAAATGACTAACTTCCTCTTGTTTGTGATATACAAAAAACATGCCTAATAATAGTTGGATGACCACAAATTGGCGCAAGAACTGCCTATTGTGAAGGCAAAACACCCGCACTAACCACACTAGATATAATAAAAAACTCCAAAAATGTGGCTTAAAAACAAGCAATATTAACAACAAAATACCTACCGCATGAAAAATTAACCCATATTTCATCTATTTAACCACTATAAAATCGCGCAAATTTTCCATGGTTTTCTCGCCAATACCCGAAACCTTATCTAGGTCATCGATTGTTTCAAATGGACCATTGATTTCACGATACTGAATAATATCAGCAGCGCGTTTTTCACCAATTCCCGATAAATTTTGCAGCTCATTTGCATCCGCTGTATTTATATTGATTTTTTGTGCTTCATCTTTCCCACTAATACTTGCATTTGCCCCATCACTGGAAGTCTGCGTCGATTGTGTAGCTTCAACCAAAGACGTCACGCTCGCTTGAACTTCCTCCCCTGTTTTAGGAACATATATTACCATCTGATCTGTGACTAATTGGGCTAAGTTCACTTGTGCCTGATCTGCATCCGGTGTTAACCCACCGGCCAGGGCAATAGCATCGTGGATACGCATCCCCTCAGTCACAGGGACTACTTGTGGCACGCGAACGGCTCCTTTCACATCCACATACCAAGTCACTGGTTGACTACTTACACTTGATGACACGATTACTGACGTGGCAGTTTTTGCTGTGCTTTCTTCTAATGAAGCAATCGATTCTTCAGAAGTCACACTTGATCCAGTGGACACATCATTTTCAAGTGCTAAGGCTGTATCAAGCAATTCACTGTCTTTAGCTATCAAATCTTGTTGATTTGATGGCACGCCAAATAACTGGGTAGCCGTATAGACCCCCAGTCCGATAAATAATATGATTGTGACACCAACGGCCATCAAGACTTTTTGGTATTTGGCCCAAAAGACTTGTAACGAATGATGGTGTAAGTCGTGTTTTATTTGCGATAGGAAATCCTGGAATCGATTCATTTTTTCTCACCTCATCTAATCTATACGTAGAAAAGGTGGGAAAGCGCTAATTAATCTTCCATTGCCGCATATTTCGCGATGATGGCTTCGTTCACATTAGCAGGAACCACATCAGAAATATCACCCTTAAAGCGCGCAACTTCCTTGATAATTGAGCTTGAAACAAAGCGGTATTTTTCGCTAGACAACAACAAAACAGTTTCAATATCTGGCGCTTGTGTTTTGTTCATCATGGCAATGTTGGTCTCTTGCTCGAAGTCTGCACTATTACGTAGGCCACGAATCAAAACATTACAACCTAACTCGCGTGCGAAATTAACTGTCAAACCAGATTTCAAGTATAAAACTTCCACATTATCCAAATGTTTCGTCGCTTCTTTAGCCAAAGCCAATTTCTCTTCACCAGTAAATAAGCTCGTCTTAGTTGTATTTGTCGCAACTGCAACATACACAAACTCAAAAATATCCGCCGCACGTTCAATCATATCCACATGACCCATCGTCAATGGATCAAATGAACCTGCATACAAAGCTTTCCCTTTACCTACCATTAAACTTCTTCCTCCATTCGATAAATCACCAAACGTGTAATACCATAAGTCACATCTTTCACCACTTGTAGCGGTCCAAACGCCTCTGGCAACACATCTTCTTTCGACAATTCACATACCAATCGTCCATCAGCTGCAATCCAATTATCTGCTAAAAAGGACTCAATCACATCCACCAGTTGTTGTCCCTTGTAAGGGGGATCAAGAAAGACCAAATCAAATTGTAAGTCCGGCTTTTCTAACCGCAACTGCCCTATAGCCTTCCGGTTATCTCCAGCTTTTAAAGTATACTGGTCCTCAATCCCAACAGCCGCAACATTTTCCTTAATCGTCGCAATAGCTTGGCGGTTCTTTTCAAAACCATAAACCTCAGCTGCACCGCGAGAAATGGCTTCAATCCCTAAAGCACCAGACCCCGCATAAAAGTCCAATACTCGTGTATCTTCATCAAAATAAGGACCGATAATATTAAACAAAGATTCTTTGATTTTATCCGTCGTTGGTCTCGTATTATTTCCTGGCACTGCCTTCAAACGGTGTTTACCGTATTTTCCTGCTATGACGCGCATAGACTAGTCACCCCACGTTATCAATTTGTTCCCATTTTACCATATTTCTAAACCCACGCTACATTGACTTGGCTTATCTGAAGCCAAAGAAAAACGGTCAGAATCGCTTCCAACCGTTTCATCATGTTCATTCAAAGTTTAAAACATTTGTCCTAAGAAGAATGGTAACTGTTTACGCCACCAAATCCAGTCATGTGATACATCTGGACCCCATTCTGCAAACCAAGCTGGTAAATCTTTCAAAGCAAATGCTTCTTTTAATTTGTAATAACCAGGTAAACCATCTTGTTCCCAGTCACCTAAACCAGTCACGACAACAATATCTGCTTGACGTAAATGATCCAAGAACCATGGGTCATCCAAAGTCCAGATATAATCAGCAGGTGAATTGTAGTATACAGATTGGTCATCACCGAAGTCGCCACCAAAGAAGCGTGCATCGTAGACACCTGATAAAGCTAGGCACTTAGAGAATACATCCGGATGTTTCAATTGGAAATTCAAAGCATGGTAAGCCCCCATTGAACAACCAGTTGTCATCATTGGATCAAACCAGCCAGTGTAATGTTTGATAAAAGGAATCGCCTCTTCAATCACATAACGTTCGTATGCATTGTGAGCTTCACTTCGGTCATGTAACGATTTCCCATTGTTTAACCATGACTCTTGGTCATAAGTTGATAAAGTAAAGAATTGAATAATTCCTTCATCTACAAAATATTTGGCAGCTTCTACCATACCGAAATCTGCGAATTCATCTTTTGACCCACCAGAAGATGGGAAAACAACGACCGGCATTCCTGCATGGCCATATCGATTTAGATACATTTCTTGACCAAGTTGTCCTGAGTAATGATTTAAAAATTCTACGTGCATGGGCTTTCCTCCAGTTTATGTCCTTATAGGGGGTAACGATTATTGTTCAACACGTTGGTGGATATAGTTAAATACATCCTCAACTTCTTCTTGTGTATCCGCTAAAATACCATAGAATTGATTACCTTGTAATTCAGCAAACCCATCAGGCATTCGTTTAGAGAAAACAAAACGATTGCCATAGTGGCTACGAATATCTGCATCACTATGTACATACGTGAATTGGTCACGTTGAGATAAGGCAACGCAGTATTGGTTTGGAATATCTGAATGTTCAAACGGTAGGCCTGCTACCACGCGTGCATATTGTTTAAATAAATCAATATGGTTGGCAAAGTTATACATATCAATTGTATAACCACCAGCAACACGGTTATTGTATTCAACAGCCAAGAAGTCATCACCATCTTCAAAGAATTCAATATGGAAGAAACGTTCTTTCATGCCAAACTGTTCAACAATGGCATGACCGTATTTACGTAATTTTTCAGGCATTTGTTTTTGAATGCAGTAACCGAAGTCACCTTGGCGTTTGATGACTTCAAGTGTTGGTTCCTTGTAGTACAAGCCTGTTTCAAAGACAATGTTCCCCTCTTGATCGATTAAACCATCAAAAGATAATAAACGCGCATCCTCGATATATGGTTCAAAGAAGTAAGGTTCTTTCTCATCCCATTCAGCAACAAATTTATCTACATCAGCATCATCAATCAATTTGTAGGTCGCAGAAGATCCTACACCTGAGTTTGGTTTCGCTACAACGGGTAAACCAAGTTCTTTTACCAAACGTTTGACAGCTGTTTTCTTGTTGGCAATTTTACCAGGTACTGTAGGTACACCAGCCTTCTTGAACAATTTCTTCATTTCAGATTTGTATTTTACTTTTTTCAAATCACTTGGTTTGTTACCAGGGATATTAAATTGTTCGCGAATCTCAGCCTCTAAGTTCAACCAATGCTCATTATTTGATTCAATGCGATCGATTTTTCCATGTTTGAAGTATAAATAGGCTACCGCCTTTTTCACTTCATCTACATTCTCTAAATCATTTACTTTGTAGTATTCAGTCAAATCGCTCTTTAAATTCGCAGATAATTGGTCATAAGGTTCTTGTCCAATACCTAAAACCGTAAATCCTTGTTTTTTCAATCGATTTGTAAATAGTTGGAAATTTTCTGGATAAAATGGTGATGTCACGATAAAATTCATGCATTTCCCTCCGCTCTCTATCGTTTTACAAAAATTATTAATTTTTGATTAGAATATCAACTTTATTATAAGCGTTAGCTTGATTAAAAGCAATTCCATTTCGGCTCACGAAAACGTGTTCATCTTTAATGACACAAGCCTACATCCCATTTTAGCACATTTCATCTTATCACTTAAAAATGAATTGCATCATCATAGAGCACCTACTTTTTACGGCGACTTATTTGCACTCTGCCCATACGTTTAATAAAATGGGCTTGGAGGTGTTTTATGACACAAGAATTACGCATTAGACCTATTGAAGCTAGCGACTTTGCCGAGTTACATCGTTTAGACCGACAAGCCTGGTTTCAAGAAAGCTATGAAAAATATCCAGAAGCCACAGATGCCTGTGTCGAACTTGATTTAAACAACGCCTTACAAGACAGTAGTTTTGGTCAGGTAGCAGTCGTTGACGGTCAGGTAGCTGGCCTCATCCTAGCTTCAGCAGATAATGACCAAAAACATATGCGTATGATCATGACGAGTCCACGAGATGCCGTGATTACCTTGAATGCGCAAGCGCCGGAAGTGTCGCATCATTTTTACCAAATCATGCAAGAAGAAAGGGACACTGATAATGCCCTTTACGCTGAAGCTGCAAAATCTGTCGATTATCAAGGTCGCATTGTGCTATTTGTTGTTGATCCAACTTTTCAAGGTTTAGGCATCGGTAGTAAATTATTCCAATCAGCTCTGGACTATTTCCAAAAACAAGCGATTGAAAATTACTATTTGTTTACCGATGAATCCTGTGACTATACTTTTTATGACCATAAAGGTTGGCGCCAAGCTGGGAAAATGACACTATCAAACGATGCAACAGCTGACACTAATGAAACTTTTTCCTACTTTATTTATGATAACCAATAAAAAAATCCACTCAGGCGAGTGGATTTTTTGTGTTACCAACCTTGGCTTAAAAAGCGTAGACAGTCTGGTAAATGCTTGGACCAATATTTTTCCGAGTGTTCGTCCCCATGGAAAATGTTTAAGGATACATTTTCCAAGGCAACCCCTGCTTGAACTACTTGTTGGCTGTATTTTACGGCATCGGAAATGTAGGCTTGTTCTGTATAAGGGCCGATAATCATTTCATCGATCTCGTCGCCCTCTTCCGTGCCACATTCAATATAAATGCGTTGGTTATAAGGAAGCGCTGTTCGGCCAATAAATCGGTCAAAATCGTCGGCAACCGCCCAATTGGTCAAAGAAAAAATGCCCAATCGGCCGATTTGGTCTTTATATGCTGCACCTAAAAATGTTGAAATGGTCGCACCAAATGATGAACCAATCACAGCCGTATGGTCAGCATCCGTTTTGGTTCGGTAGTGACTATCCACAAATTGTTTAACAATTGTCATCACAAATTCAGCATACTCTGCGCCCCTACCCCCACGGCCATTTAAAGTAGGATCATAGGCGCCCTTGATTGTCCAAGGTAGATATTCTAGTGTACGCAAGTCTTCGCCGTTATCGATGCCTACAACGATCATTTGCGGTAGGTCCGGATTACGTTTAATGGCATGTATGGTTTTCCATGAATGTTTAGAAAAAGCTTCTTTTGAGTGAAAAACATTTTGGCCATCTTGCATGTAAACCACTGGATAATGTTTCTCTGGATGTTGATGGTAATCCTTTGGTAATAAGACACGAATGCGTCTTTTTAATTGTGTATACGGCACATCTAATATGTGCTCATGAAGTGCTAAATAAAAAAACGGGCTATGATCCATGCACTTTTCCTCCCAAATATAACTTATACCTTTACTATACTAAAATTTCACCCTACTACCAAGTGAATAATGATGGTATATGTGTTGACCCATGCAAAAATATACATATGAGAAAGCCTGAGACACGGATCTGTCTCAGCCTTCTTTGTTAAATCAGTTCATTAATGCATTTCTACTTCGTTTTGTTCAGCATTGGCGTTTTTAGCTGCCTTCACTTTCTCCACATAGGCATCGAATGTTCCTGTGTAATCAGTTGTCATTGATTGACGAGGAGAAACTTCAACTTCACGTACGAAGTGTAATTTTTCTAAATTGCGTTGCACTTGTTCTGCTTCATGAATATCCGTGTATAAAACGGCATACTTCATTTTCTTAGAAATATAGTAAACAAAGCCATATTTTTGCAATTGTTTTACTTTTTTATTGGAATACATCCACACGATCAATTCTTGACGTGTTTGTTGATTGTCATAAATACTCATATTATCAACGTCCTTTTACAAAGTTCCTATTAATCCTATTGTAACAGGAAAATTGGGAATTTACAGCCCTAAACAGTTTGAAAAAAGGACTGGGTAAAAACTGCCCAGCCCTTCCTCAAATCTAAGTGCTTTGCGTCAAGAGATTTTTATACGCTCAGCTAGCACGAATTTAAAACGTGCTTCACAAAGCAGATTTGACTGCTTTTCAGAAAAATCATTCAATCCCAAAGTGCGGGCTTGATTTCATTTTAATCTAACGGTTCAAATCTGAACGCTTTGTATCACACTCTATTTTTATTCTAATACTAATAATAAGTCGCCAGAGTTTACTTGGTCTCCACTCGTTACAAGTAATTCTTTAACCACTGCTTTACGCGGTGCTTTTAAGGTTGTTTCCATCTTCATGGCTTCAGAGATCAATAGTAATTGACCTTCTTCAATTTCATCCCCTTGTTTCACTTGTACGTCTAAGATAGTACCAGGCATTGTTGCGGCAATATGGTTTGTATTACCGTGATCTGCTTTACGTCTAACGGCTGCAACTGTTTTCGCATTTGCATCGCGCACAATAATTTCACGAGATTGACCGTTCAATTCGAAGAAGACGATACGTTGACCTGTTTCGTCAAGTTCCCCGATTTGGATTAGGCGGATGTATAATACTTTACCTTTTTGAATTTCAACATTCACAGTTTCACCAGTCTTCATTCCGTAGAAGAATGTTGGTGTTGGGATAATTGAAACATCAGAGTAACGTTCTAATTTACGACGGTAATCCACAAATACGTCTGGGTACATAATGTAAGATAATACATCTTTGTCATCTACATCATCGTCTTCCAAGCGTTCGATTAGTTCTTGGCGTTTAGCATCAAAATCAATTGGTGCTAATAATTCACCAGGACGTTTGGTCGTAGCTGTTTCACCTTTTAAGATGATGTCTTGTACATCTTTAGGGAAGCCACCTTCTGGTTGACCAATTTTACCTTTGAATAAATCGTTTACTGATTGTGGGAAGTCGTATTTTTTACCTTCTTCAAAGAATTTTTCAATCGTTAAGTCATTTTGAACCATGAATAATGTCATGTCCCCAACAACTTTTGATGAAGGCGTTACTTTTACGATATCACCAAATAGGAAGTTCACATCATGGTACATTTTCTTGATGTCGTTCCAACGGCTACCTAATCCAACTGATTTTGCTTGTTGTTGTAGGTTTGTATATTGACCACCAGGCATTTCAGTGTCGTAGATTTCTGTTTCTGGGCCTTCTAATCCTGAAGCAAATTCATCATAGTATGAACGAACACCTAACCAGTATTGGTTAATTTTTTCTGCATTTTGGATATGGATATCCGGTTTACGTTCATCGTATTCCATTGCATAGTAAAGTGATTGTAATGATGGTTGAGAAGTTGTTGATGCGAAAGCAGAGCTTGCTACATCAACAATATCAACGCCTGCACGAGATGCTTCAGCGTAAGTCAAGATACCATTACCGGCTGTATCATGTGTATGTAAGTGAATTGGCACATTAACATGTTCTTTTAATTCAGAAATTAAAGCATACGCTGCTTGTGGTTTTAATAAACCAGCCATGTCTTTTACAGCGATGATATCTGCACCCATTGATTCTAGTTCTTTAGCTAGATTTACGTAGTAATTCAATGAGTATTTTGTACGATTAGGATTTAAGATATCCCCTGTGTAACACATAGTAGCTTCAGCAAGTTTACCGGCTTCTTTAACATATTGAAGTGGTTTTTCAATTTGTTTTGTCCAGTTCAATGAGTCGAAGACACGGAATACATCGATACCACTAGCTGCGGCTTGATCGATGAATGCTTTCAATGTGTTATCTGGGTATGATGTATAACCTACAGCATTTGAACCACGGAACAACATTTGTAGCAATGTATTTGGCATCGCTGCACGCAATTGTTCTAGACGGCTCCATGCATCTTCAGTTAGGAAACGGAATGATGCATCAAAGGTAGCGCCACCCCATACTTCTAATGAGAATAAGTTTGGTAAGGCATCTTCCATGATTTTCGCAGGTGTTAACATATCCCGTGTACGCATACGTGTAGCAATCAATGATTGATGGGCATCACGCATTGTTGTATCAGTTAACAATAGCTCTTTAGAGTTGCGGACAAAGTCTTGCACCCCTTTAGCACCATCGCGGTCTAAAATTTGTTTTGCAGTTAGACCTTTGGCAGATACGATTTCGATATCTGGTTTTACAACTGGGTCAAAAATACCTTTTTCTTTTTCAATTCCTGGGAAGCCATTCACAGTGATGTCACCAATGTATTGTAATACCTTGTTACCACGGTCACGGTTACGTCCTTTAGGGAAGTTGAATAATTCAGGTGTGTTATCAATAAATACTGTGTTGGCAGTACCATTTTGGAATACTGGGTGGTTGACAACATTTCTTAGGAAAGGAATATTGTTTTTAACACCACGGACACGGTATTCACGTAATGAACGGTCCATTTTCGCAACAGTATCTTCAAATGTTGTACCATAAGTAATCAATTTAGCAATCATTGAGTCAAAGTATGGGCTAACAACAGTATTTTGGAAACCATTACCAGCATCTAAACGTACACCAAATCCACCTGGAGAACGGTAAGTATTGATTTTACCTGTATCTGGGAAGAAGTTGTTGTTTGGATCTTCAGTCGTTACACGACATTGGATAGCAAAACCGTTTAATGGTAAATCTTCTTGTTTAGGTAGACCAATTTCTTCTAATGTTTCACCAGCTGCGATACGGATTTGTGTTTGGACGATATCCACACCAGTGATTTGTTCAGTAATTGTATGTTCTACTTGGACACGAGGGTTTACTTCAATGAAGTAGAAATCTTCGCCATCAAGTAAAAATTCAACTGTACCAGCATTGGCATAGTCTACAGAATCTAGGAAGTCACGAGCAGAATTACAGATACGGTTACGTAATTCCATTGACATGTTTACTGTTGGTGCAACTTCAACCACTTTTTGGTGACGACGTTGAACTGAACAGTCACGTTCCCATAAATGCATGGTATTTCCTTGTTCATCGGCAATTACTTGCACTTCGATATGTTTTGGTCCTTCTACGTATTTTTCTACGTAAGCTTCACCAGAACCGAATGCTTTTGTTGCTTCTGAAACAGCCATACGGTATTGTTCGGCAACTTCATCTTCTGAACGAACAACACGCATACCACGTCCACCACCACCAAGGGCAGCTTTAATGATAATTGGGTAACCAGCTTCATTACCAAAGGCGATTACTTCTTCAAGGCTGTTTACAGGTCCATCTGAACCTGGAATTAATGGAATATTTGCTTTTTTAGCAGCTTCACGGGCTTTTACTTTATCCCCAAACATATCTAATACTTCATATGATGGACCGATAAATTTAATGCCTTCTTCTTCACAACGACGTGCAAATTCAGTATTTTCTGATAAGAATCCGTAACCAGGGTGAATTGCATCTGCACCTGACTCTTTGGCTACTTGAATAATGGTTTCAATATCTAAGTAAGCAGCTACCGCTTTCTTATCACTTGATAAACGGTAAGATTCATCTGCTTTAAAACGATGCACTGACCCCTCATCTTCTTGAGAATATACGGCTACTGTTTGTATGCCAAGCTCAAAACACGCTCGAAAAATACGAATGGCGATTTCTCCACGATTCGCAACTAAGACTTTGTTAATCATATATTGACTTCCTCTCTTACGTCACTAATTTGCTAGACGCTATGTTTCACTTGCTCATTGTACCATAGATTCAACCGATTTTAATCCCCATTATGAAGAAAAATGATAATTTTCTCATCTTTTTGTAATCTTTTGTTCCTTATAGAGAGACAAAAAGAACGCAAGGTTTAAACCTTACGTTCTTCTTTTTGCAATTTTTCTTGTAATGATGCGCGATACATTTGTTTGTCTGTTCGTAGGATATTTAAGGCAATACCTATCATAATACTTGTTACTAATAAACTTGACCCACCATAAGACATGAATGGGAATGTGACCCCAGTTAAAGGAATCAGGCCTAATACCCCACCTAAGTTAACGAATGCCTGAATTAAGAAATAAGCACCCACACCCAGTAGGATAAGTTGATGATAAGTACGTTTCATTTTTTGCGCGCGGTAAAAAATGTATAAAACCAATCCAAAATATAGGAATAGGATTGCTAGCACGCCCCACATACCAAATTCCTCTCCTACAATTGCCATAATAAAGTCATTATGTGCTTCAGGTAGATAGCCTAATTTTTGGATGGAATTCCCAGCACCTAAACCAAAAATACCACCATTTGCAAAAGCATAATAACCATATACTAATTGCAAACCGGCATCTCGTGCATCTTGGAATGGATCAATAAAAGCAGTAAATCGTTGAATTTGGTAGCTATCAATATGTGATAAATCCACAAAACGGAATAAGAGCACAACCACAAAGTAAATGAAGATTATGCCAAAAACCGTATTACGTAGCCATGAGATTGGTAAACCTGCGTTCAAAATCATTAAGGCAAGTAAGGAACCTAGAATCAACACCCCACCAACATCTGGGAAAGTAAAAATGATGACTAACCAAAATAGTATCGCTCCCAAAGGTAACCAAAATTGTTTGATTAATTCAAATGGATTTTTGGCCTTGACCAAACTGTCTTGAACCTCACGTTTACTTAGAAAATGTGCCACTAAAAGGATCAAAGCTGGTTTGGCAAACTCAACCGGTTGCAGGGATAGTGGTCCTAAAAATAACCAACCTTGCGCCCCATTAATGGCTCTACCAAATTTAGCCGTAACCAGAAGTAGGCTCAAAATAACAACGTATATGAATATCTGCATCCATTTTTTTCGCCAAAATTTAGCATTCATAAGAAAAATAAAAATCAAGGCAATAAAACCAACACCTGCGAACAAGGCTTGTCGCATTAGATAATAATACGTTGGACTACCTTCTGCCGTTGCCCGGTATGACGAAGCCGTCGTTACCATCAACAAACCAACTGCTAATAAAATGATATACAGGATGAATATCACCCCATCCATATCCGCAAATCGCCCTGTTAACCACTGCCAAAAAGCCCGAAATTTTCCTGGTTTACCTTCATCATGGTCGACATGTTTTTCATTTTTTATGAGTTTCTTTTCTTTTATATTCGTTTGTTCAGCTACAGATTGTCCAGTATTTTTTTGGTGACTCACGATAGCCCTCCTTCATACTATGGCTCTTCATGAACCATATCTTATTTCGATTCGCATGTTTTGTATCATCTATATGATGTATTTCTTGCAATTTTTCCACACAAGCTAACTTATGCTTGCATTCGTCCGTCCATTATACCATAATTTGATGTTAACCAAAGGTGTCTTGACAGGTCAATGGTAAAAATTCAATGGATATCTTTGCAGGAGTAAAAGCTATTCAAAAAAATGATGAAAAGCCCTGAAGCATCAAACAAAAAACTTGGATACGCTTCCGTTAAAATACTATCATATTTTTTATTTTTAAGTTATCATTTATTTGATGAAATTACTAAGTTTTTCCATCCTTTTCGTAAAAAATACAGCACCATATAAAGAGGGATTATTATGTTCTTAGCATGGAAAGAAATTACATTCAACAAATCACGTTATGCCCTAATCATAGGCGTACTGGTTCTAGTCTCATACCTCGTGTACTTTTTAACGGGGCAAGCTTACGGTTTATCCCAGGATAATCGGACAAGTATTGATAAATGGTCAGCTGATGCTATTGTATTGAGTGATGAAGCCAACTCAACGATTAATATGTCCATGGTGGAAAGTGATGCTATCGCAGCAATTGAAGGCGCTGATGAAGTTGCTAAACTAGGTCAAATACCTGTCGTCATGACCAGTCAGGCCGATACCGATGAAGAGGAACGAATCACAGCCACTGTATTTGGCATCGAGGCAGATAGTTTTATCGCCCCAAATATCATCGAAGGTCAAACGTTTACGGATGATTTTGAAGTCGTCGCAGATATTTCCCTCCAAGAAGAATTTGACTTACAAATTGGCGATCAACTCCCCCTATCTATTATTGACGAAACCATCACCATAGTTGGTTTTACAGACAATGCCAAATTTAATGTTGCCCCAGTACTATATACGAATTTAGCCACCTTCCAAGCCCTACGCAGTTTAGCCAATCCCAATGCCCCTGACATTGTGAGTGCCTTTGTTGTACGTGCCGAAAATCCCGACAAGATTACACTGACAGACGATAACTTAGCCCTTTACCCGATAGCTGAATTTATCAATAATTTACCCGGATACTCCGCACAAGTTCTAACCTTTTCCTTCATGATTATCTTCTTAATCATCATTGCTTCCATCGTCATCGGCATCTTTATGTATGTGCTGACGGTTCAGAAAATTGATATCTTTGGTGTCATGAAAGCACAAGGAATCCCAACTAGTTTCATAGGTATGTCCGTTGTAGGCCAAACTTTTATCCTAGCAACACTCGGATCAGGAATTGGACTCGGCCTGACCCTAGCATCCGCCTATGTCCTACCTTCAGCCGTACCATTCGCTGTAAATTATGAATATTTTGCCATCATCACTGGCTTAACCATAGGCTTTGCCCTCATCGGCTCGCTCTTCTCAGTACGTGTCATTGCAAAAATCAACCCACTACAAGCCATCGGATAGGAGTGATACCATGTCTGCCATTCAAGCAATCCAAATAACCAAAACATTCGGTCAAGGCCGGAATCGCTTTGAAGCCTTGCAGCCAACAAGCTTTGCCATCGAACAAGGCGAATTCGTAGCCATTATTGGTCCTAGTGGTTCGGGAAAAAGTACCCTGCTCACTATCATGGGTGGCCTTCAGCAACCCGACACGGGTGAAGTCACCATTAACGGTCACCCTTTTTCAACAGAATCCGAACGCAAACGGGGTAAAATCCGTTTCAATGATATAGGTTTCGTTTTACAATCTTCAAATTTAGTACCTTTTTTAACAGTCCTAGACCAACTACAACTCATCAATATTGTACAAAAGGAATCCTTCAACAAACACCAAGCCGAAAGCCTGTTAGAACAGTTAAATATCCTACATTTAAAAGACAAATATCCGAAAGAACTTTCGGGTGGTGAACGCCAACGTGTGGCCATTGCTAAAGCCCTGTTTAATCGACCATCCATCATTTTGGCTGATGAACCTACTGCTAGTTTAGATACACAAAATGCCTTTGATGTCGTCCAAATTTTATCCAAGCAAGCCAAGAATGGCAAAAAAGCCGTCATCATGGTTACCCATGATCAACGCTTAATTGACGCATGTGACAAAGTCTATTACATGGAAGATGGTAATTTACGCTTAGAACGTGGTGTCGATATACATGCTTTAAACCAACTCCACGAAGAATTCCCTATTGATGATAATTAGCATAACAAAAAAATCCCTGGTCCTGTAGAGGCCCCCAAAAGTTAG
>NZ_RKMG01000050.1 GCF_003797145.1 Aerococcus agrisoli
CTAAGTTCATTATAAAATCCGCCGATAATTTAAGACATAAAAAACCAGCAATCAAATGCTGGTTTTTCGTTTATTCTTGTCCTAAAATTTCAGCGACTTTGGCGTTGAATGGTGCCATTTGTGCTTGTAGGCGTTGGCTGATTGTTTCTTCGCTAAAGCGAGTGAGGGTTTTGTTGGCAACGAGTTGTTGGCCGGCAACCCATACGGCTTCGACGTTGCTGGCTTCGGCTGAGTATACGATGGCAGAGTATGGGTCGAAGATGGGATTCATATTTAATGATTTGCGTTCAATCATGGTGATGTCTGCTTGATATCCCGGTGTTAATTGGCCAATTTTATGGTCTAGGCTAAGCACTTTGGCACCGCCACGTGTTGCTAAGTTGACAATGGTTGTGGCTGGGAATATTGACCGGTCGTGATTGTAGGTCTTTTGTGCATAAGCGAAGGTACGCATTTGGGTGAATAGGTCTAAACGATTGCCACTTGAGGGGCCATCTGTACCTAAACCAACGGCCACATCTGCTGCTAGCATTTCTTTAATTGGCGCAACACCTTTGGCTGCTTTGGTGTTGGCAACAACACAATGGGCAAGTCCAACACCTTGATCATGCAGGATAGTAAAGTCCTGTCCTTTGGCATGAATACCATGAGCAGCGATGACTTTTGCTTCGAAAAATCCGATGCTGTCTAGGTATTCGATAGGTGTTTGATTGTACTTATCTTTGAATTCGGCCATTTCATAGTCCATTTCGCTGACGTGAATCATGACAGGGACGTTGTATTTGATTGCTATTTTGGTCACAGATTCGAGGCTAGCACGGTCATTTGTGTTGGGCGCATGTGGCGCTATCATTGGCTGGATACGTACGTGTCCTTGCCAGCGTTCAATAAAGGCGGGGGCCATTTTTAACCCAAAATAAGGCGTATTATCGCTAGCATCGGGTGTTGGCTGACCGATGATGGTTTCGCCGAGAAGGGCACGAATGCCCATTTGATCTGCTTCTTCGGCTATGGCGTCTTCGAAGTAGTACATGTCGGCGAAAGTTGTGATACCAGCTAGGAGCATTTCGGCCATAGCATATTGGGCGCTTGCGCGAACTAAGTCCTCGGTCATATCTGCCTCGAGAGGGAACAGGAGCTTGCGTAGGCGATCCTTCATGTCGTCGCCAAGGCTACGGAAGGGTATCATGCCTATATGGGTATGGGTGTTCACAAATCCAGGCACGACAAGGGCATCGTTGGCATCGATGACGGTGTCGGCGGTATCGATAAGGTCTTGTATATGAAGAAGCGTAGGACCTTCTTCAGGCCCTACTGCTTCAATGATATCTTCATTTAGGAGTACGTAACCGGGATGATATTCGTGCATTTGATCATCCATGGTAAGTACCCAAGCGTTTCTAATTAATGTTCTCAATGGAAACCTCCATTATTGGTTGATGATTTCGTTCCAGTTTGTAATCCAGTCAGCTAAGTTTTCGTTTACAAAAGTTGTATCAATTGTTTTCGCACGTTCTGCAATATCGCCATATGTCTTGTTTGCAGCAAGTTCGTCAGAAAGGGTTACTTCAGTATTAACTGGCGCTTCGTTTAATTGTTCTGCAGTTTGTTCTTCAAGTTCTGGACTAATTCTAGCATTAATATAGTCATATGCTAAATCTGTGTTTTGACTTCCTTTTACTAAGTTTACAGTATTGTAGTTAGCGTATGTACCTGATTCTGGTACTACATATACAGCATTTGGATTAGCTTCTTTAATCATTTCATAGGCAAAGTCAGCAACTACTGCAACTTGAATTTCACCAGCTTGGAACATGTTTACTAAATCAGAAGATTTTTCGTAAGTTTTGACGATGTTTGGTTTCAATTCAGATAGTGCTTGGAAACCAGCTTCACCATTATCTGTTGTTATGTCGATACCTTTGTAGTCACTACCTACGTAGACCATTGCTGGACCAAATGTAGTTGCGATATCTGGAATAGCGATTTGTCCTTCATAGTCACTAGACCATAAGTCTGCCCATTCTTTTGGTTCAGAACCTAGTGTAGTTGGATCATAAACAATACCGATTGAGTTTACAGCGTAAGGAACACCTGCTCCAGATTCCAATACTTCTTTAGCACCGTCAGTTAAATTATCGATGTTTGGTACATCTTCAGCGGTTACTTCTTCAAAAAGACCATCTGCATCTCCTTGGCTAGCATTAATTTGAGATAGTTCAATTACATCAACAGTGCTATTACCACTAGCTAATTTTGTTAATCGTTCAGATGCAGTACCTACTTCTAATACTGTTGATACACCATTAGCCTCTTCAAAAGGTGTCATTACAATATTTTCGACGGTGTCTTGATTTAATGCGAAGGTAGAAACAATTAATTCTCCGTTACTTGCTTGACTAGATGTACTTGAAGCGTCACTTGATGATGACGATGAAGCAAGGTTAGCCTCTGAATTTCCACAAGCAGCTAAAGCTGCACCACTAGCAAATACGACCATTAATTTCTTCCAATTTTTCATTACATTTCCTCCAAATTTGTTTTCTTTTAAAATTTTAAAAGCTTATTTAGTAAGTGCAACCAACTTATCAGCTGGTAAATATAAATGGATACGAGTACCCGGTTCGTAGCTTTCTTCAGCATTAATTAGTAGGTTTCCAACACTAGTAACCACTTCATATTGATAGGCTCTACCTAAGAAAGTACGGACTAATACTTCACCAACAAGGGCATTTTCATTCATGGCGGTCATTGATGCCACGATATTTTCGGGACGAATGGTAAGTGTTGCTGTATCTCCATCTAGTAGTTCTACATCATTAGTGACTTGATAAGTAGAACCATTAGCATCAACATAGTGATTAGCTTTTCGTGTAACAGGAATAAAGTTTTCGAAACCGATGAATTGTGCGACAAAGCGTGTTTTTGGTTGGTGATAAATTACCTCAGGACGGTCAAATTGTTCGATTACACCGCCATTCATGACAGCGACACGGTCAGAAATTGAGAAACATTCTTCTTGATCATGTGTGACAAAAACGGTTGTAATACCTAATTGTTGTTGGATACGTTTAATTTCCATACGCATGGTAATACGAAGTTGCGCATCTAGGTTAGATAATGGTTCATCGAGTAATAATAGTTGGGGTTCGATAACTAGTGACCTAGCTAATGCTACACGTTGACGTTGACCACCTGAGAGTTGTTTAGGAAAACGGTTTTCGAATCCGTCTAACCCACAAATGGTCATCATCGCTTGTACGCGTTTTTCAATTTCAGCAGCAGGTAATTTTTTATTTTTTAAACCAAAAGCTACATTATCGAAAACACTTAGATGTGGAAATAAGGCGTACGATTGAAAAACCATACCAAAACCGCGTTTATGAACAGGTACGTTTGTAATATCTTTACCATCTAATATAAATTGACCAGCATTCTGTTGGATTAGTCCTGCGATAACACGCAAAGTGGTTGTTTTACCGCAACCAGAAGGACCTAATAAGGAAATCAATTCGCCTTGTTCAATTGCGAGTGATAAATCTTTAAGGACATAGCTTTTTTCTTTGTCATAAGATACGGAAATTTCATTTAATGCTACTAGTGACACGATTGACCTCCTTAGGCGTTTGTTTGTGTATTTGTTGAAATGCCGACTAATTTTTCGACAAGCAACATAATAATGATAGTTAAGAACATTAGTAGAGTAGAAAGTGCTGAAACACTCGGATCGTAATTAAATTCAAGGTAGCTCATTAATGTAATTGGTAGGGTTGAAACCCCGGGACCAGTAAGGAATAAAGATACTGGAATATTGTTGAAAGAGTTGATGAAGGCCATTAGAAAGGCGGATAGTAGACCCGCTTTAATATTTGGCAGGACGATTTTGATGAATGTTTCACCGCGAGTCATCCCTAAAGTCCAAGCAGCTTCTTCAATCGATTCATCAAAGTTAGTTAAAGATGCACCAACAACGCGAATCACGTAAGGAAGACTGATAATCAAATGACTGATAAATAAACCAAGAAAAATTGGTAAATTAAGTTGTGCAGAAATTACTTGGAACATCACATAACCAATGACCATACCTGGGATAATGCTAGGTGAAAGGAAAAATTGATTCAATTGTTCTTTTCCTTTGAAGTGTCCTCTAGCGATAAAATAAGCAACGGGGATACCGATAATTAAAGCAACAATTACGGATGAGAACCCAATGATTAAACTAACAATCATACTATTTTTAAAAGCTTCATTTTGAAATACGACTAAGAACCAGTCTAGAGTGAAACCTTTTATAGGAAATTGAATAGTAGATGCAGTACCAAATGAAGTAATGACGGTAATGCACAAAGGTAATAATAGAAAAACGAGTACGAGTATCCCAAGAGTTGAAATGAAGACTGACTTTTTCATGTTAGGCTTCCTCCGTTCCTAGGCGACGATCGAGACGTTTAGCTAATGCATTTAAAAGTGTATTGGTGATAAGCGTGATAAATATCATGATGAAGGCAATTACACCGGCTGCTTCCCAATTCCCTAGCGTTACGGCATTTTGTCGTAAGTAAGTGGATAACATCATGTATTTGTTTCCACCCAACAATTGTGGTGTTGTATAAGCTGTCATGGTACCTGTGAAAACAAGAATGGCTCCGACAACTACACCTGGTAAGCTAAGCGGAAAAATAATTTTGAAGAAGACATTAAATTGATTGGAGCCTAAAGTTGATGCTGCTTCTATAATTTCATCATCGATTGCGTCCATTACACCAACTAGTGCTAATATCATGGTTGGTAGGAAAAGATAAACAGACCCAATAATAATCGCTAATTCTGCATACAAAAGATCTAATGGTTGTTGGATGATACCTAGTGACATCAAACTATTATTGATGACCCCATTTTTACCGAGGATATTAATCCAGGCAAATGCTCGAACAGCAGAATTAGTTAGCAATGGGAAAACGGTAATGGCCATTGCTATTTTGCGCCATTTATCAGTAAGACCTGAAATATAATAGGCTGTTGGTACACCAAGTAAGGCACAAATGACCATGACAAGGATTGAAATACGAATTGTTCGCCATAGCACGGTAAGGTTATAGCCATTGCTAAAGAAGGCGATATATTGGTCAAACGGCTGACTAGAATTCCAACTGATGGTAGAGATGAATAGTATCAGTAGTGGAATAAACAAGGTAACTAGCAAGACCAATATTGCTGGCGTAAATGCCAGAAATGCTTTTTTCATTCTAGTGTTCCTTTCTTATTTGTATACTTTAAATATAATAAAATCCGAACGTTGTTGTGAAAATTAAAATATATCGTTCGTCAATGGTTACAATTATAGAGAATTGTAAAGGATATGTAAATAAAAACTTACGAATTTTCTTAAAGTTCACAAAATTTAAGATAAGAATGTTCGTGTTTTAATAAAAACTGCTTATAAAAAAGAGCGACTGCTTGCTGGTACACTCCCTACAAAGTAGA
>NZ_RKMG01000051.1 GCF_003797145.1 Aerococcus agrisoli
CCATTCTATAGGGTCCATTTTATTTCGTCAGGGGGGCTTTTATTATTCATCAACTTGATACATTAATTTTAAGGCATGTTTAAAAACATGTGTTTCTTTTTCATTCTTATCAACCACAAAAATACATAAAAACACTGTCACATCAACGATAAATCATATTTTTAAAAAAGAACGTTATTTCTATATAGTATCAAGGGACAGAACATCGTACCATTAAATACCTGAATAATTTGATTGAACAAGACCATCGTCCAGTAAAGAGACGCAATAAATTCTATCGAAGTTTACGCACTGCCTCTACCACGATTAAAGGCATGGAAGCCATTCGAGGATTATATAAGAAAACCCGAAAAGAAGGCACTCTCTTCGGGTTTTCGGTCTGTACTGAAATCAAGGTATTATTGGGAATCCCAGCTTAAATCATAGATACCGTAAGGGATTTTATTCTTTATCTAAAACTTTGCAACAGAACCAATTAAATTGTTTTTGTTCAAATATAGAGATTTATATATAATTACAATCTGATGTTTTACTTATACCCAATCTTTTCATTTTTAATTAGACTGGATAACTATAATGTGATTACTTTAGAAAAGGGCTTTCCAATCTGTCTGGAGAGCCCTTTTCCCTTTATTCTTTCACTTTCATAAGTCGCAAACTATTTAATGCTACAAGAAGGGTTGCGCCCATATCTGAAAGGATGGCAATCCAGAGCGTTAACCAACCTGGGATAACCAATAATAAGGCAATAAATTTAATAACAATTGCAAAAGTAATGTTTGCTTTGATTATATTTAGAGCTTTTCGGCTTAATTTTACAGTGAATGGAAGTTTTCTTAAATCGTCTCCCATTAAAGCGACGTCTGCCGTTTCCAGGGCTGTATCTGTACCAGCTCCACCCATTGCGATTCCAACTGTAGAAGCTGCTAACGCAGGAGCATCATTGACACCATCTCCAACCATGGCTACGTTTCCATACTCGGACCTTAATTGTTTAATATAGTCTAATTTGTCCTGAGGCATCAGTTCAGCTTGAATATCTGATACTCCGACATGCTGACCGATTGCATTCGCTGTACCTTTGTTATCACCTGTAAGCATAATTGTTTTTTTGATTCCAAGTTGATGTAACTTTTGAATAATTTCCTTACTTGATTCACGAACCTCATCAGCAACTGCAATAACTCCAAGTATTTCTTTTTCGGTTCCAATAATCATGGCTGTTTTACCTTGATTTTGAAGAGTATTAACATTTTGCTCTAAGTCTTTATCGAAGCCAGTAGTCAATAATTCCTTAAAGAGTTTCGGGCTACCGATATAATAATTCATCCCGTTTACAATACCTTTGATACCCTTACCTGTAATAGAAGAGAAATCCTCTACCAGTACATCAGAATATGAAATGTTTTCTTCTTCTGCTTTTTTCATGATAGCTGAAGCAAGAGGATGCTGAGAACGATACTCTAATGCAGTAATGATCGCCAATAATTCTTTTTCATTCATTTGATTATTCAACACTTTAAAATCAGTTACAACTGGAACACCTTTTGTTAAGGTACCCGTTTTATCAAATGCTATGGCCTTTAAGGCACCCATTTCTTCTAAATACACTCCGCCTTTTACAAGAACCCCTTTTTTCGCAGCATTCCCAATTGCCGAAACAATAGAAATCGGAGTCGATATGACCAACGCACATGGACAACCAACAACAAGAACAGCTAATCCTTGATAAACCCATGTTTCCCAACTGCCATCAAAGAATAAAGGAGGGACTATAGCCACTAATACTGCAATGATCATAATGATCGGTGTGTAATATTTTGCGAATTTATCGACAAATGCCTGCGAAGGAGCGCGTTCTCCTTGTGCTTCCTCAACAAGATGAATAATTTTAGAAATGGTTGTATCTTCAACAAGTTTTGTTATTTTTACTTCAAGTAATCCTTCTTCATTTAAGGTACCTGCAAATACTTCATCATCAACCGTTTTCTCAACAGGGACTGATTCGCCTGTAATAGCTGCTTGATTGACGGCAGAGTAGCCACTTACGACTACACCATCCATCGCAATATTTTGACCAGGTTTTACAATCATGATATCGCCAACAGCAATATCATCGACATGAATCATGATTTCTTGTCCATTCCGTCTAACAAGTGCCTCTTTGGGCGCGATATCCATTAATGAACGAATCGATTGTCTTGCTCTATCCATAGAGAATCGCTCAAGTGCTTCACTAATTGCAAAGAGAATAACAACAATGGCAACTTCTGCCCATTCTCCAATAATGGCCCCACCTATAACAGCTATTGTCATAAGGGTTTTCATGTCAAATTCAAAGCGTAATAAGTTTTGTAATCCAACTTTAAAGAGTGATAACCCTCCGATTAACATGGATGCTAAAAATAATAAGGTAGTAACAATGTTCTCTTCTCCATTCACAAACGAAGAAAGTAAACCGAAGGCAATAAATAAGGAAGCATAAAGTAGAGTACTATGCTTTTTATAAAATGGCACTTTATCTTCTTTCGTATCTTCTTTTACCTCTTGTGAAACTTGGCGAGCAGATTTTTCAGGAGCTACTTTAAGATTCTCGAATGCACCTGCTTTTTCAAGTTCTTCAATCGTTGCATCCCCGTAAACGGATATCTTAGATGCACCAAAATTTACTTTTGCATCCTCAACTCCTGGAAGTCTTTTAACATTTTTTTCAAACTTTCCCGCACAGTTTGCGCATGTAAACCCCTGAACACGGTACATATTTTTTTCAGTCTCTAATGCTTTTGCTTCAGACAATTTTAACAACCTCCTTGTGGTGTGCAAATGCAACCTGTATTAGTTTCATTACATAATCATCATCTAATGAATAGTAGACTAACTTACCTTCTTTTCGATATTTAGCTAATCCAAGATTTTTAAGTAACCTCAAATGATGAGATGTTGTGGCAATTGTAGCACCAACAATATTCGCTACATCACATACACACAATTCATCTTCTAAAGAGAGAGTATACGCAATCTTAATCCTAGTATCATCCGATAAAGCTTTAAAAACTTTGGCTACTTCCAAAGGATTTTGTTTGAGTAGTTCTTTTTTACCTCTTTTGACTTTTTCCTCATCTATACACGTAACTTTACATGCATCATTTTGCAAATTTTTCACCTCTTATCAATCAAATGTATGTTTGATTATCATTATAAATTAACAAAAACCAAATAGTCAAGTATATGTTTGAATGTAATTTACATAAAAAGCAATTTTTCTTTAGTTTGCAGTAAATAATTATTCTGGTTCTGTTGCAAAGTTTTAGATAAAGAATAAAATCCCTTACGGTATCTATGATTTAAGCTGGGATTCCCAATAATACCTTGATTTCAGTACAGACCGAAAACCCGAAGAGAGTGCCTTCTTTTCGGGTTTTCTTATATAATCCTCGAATGGCTTCCATGCCTTTAATCGTGGTAGAGGCAGTGCGTAAACTTCGATAGAATTTATTGCGTCTCTTTACTGGACGATGGTCTTGTTCAATCAAATTATTCAGGTATTTAATGGTATGATGTTCTGTCCCTTGATAAAAGCCGTATTCTTTAAACGGTCAAAGGCTATCCTGATATTTAGGATAACCTTTTATTTGTGTGCCCGGCATGGGTGTAATTCATATTAACCATGCTATTTCTTTTTTGTTGTTATTTCCTATCAACAATCGTCATACATAGCTGGTTATTCGTGGGATTGAAATTTGCAAAAAACAAAAAAATCTTTAAGTTTGATTATCCTCTAATTTTGACTCTTTATAAGTACTAATAAGAAATAAGATAGCTCCACTAACTAAAAATACATCCGCAGTATTAAAAATTGGATAATTAATAAATGTAACTTCGAACATATCTGTTACTTCCCCAAAAATTAAACGGTCTATAACATTTCCCATTGCACCTCCTATAAAAAAGCCAAAGGCTATACGCGTTAGCTTATCAGTTACTTTACGAGAATAAATAAGACCAACGACTATAACAATAATGGCAATGCTAATTAAGAATATTTTTTGTCCTGAAAAAATTCCCCAAGCAGCACCTGCATTTCGATGAGATGTTAATTGGAAAAAACCATTGATAATGGGAATGGATTGCCCGTAGTCCATAAAATTTCTAACTAAATATTTAACAAACTGATCAATACTTAGTGTGAGAATAATGATCCAATACAAAGTCGTCACCTCAAAGTTTATTTTCTATAAAGATTTATACTCATTACTTTAAAAGGAAAGGGGATATAACAATAAAATTTTTGAACTATTACGGTTAATTAGGAATTTAAATTTACGAAGTCAGACCACAGATTAGAAAATATATTATTTTCTGCCATGATATAAAATCCTAATCCTATAAACACAATTGGAATAAGCCATCGGCCGTATTTCTCAAGTGTTTCAGAAACATATCTAAATCTTGCTAGACGATAGCCGATTAAACACCAAACCGCAACCATTATAAAGAAAGTAACAACTGTAATGACCAGTTGGTTGTTATTTAAAGTAGAAAAGAATGGAATATAAATTCCAATATTGTCTCCACCATTGGCAAATGTGATAAATGCTACACTTAAATAGAACTTATTAAATTTATTTAAACTAGAAAGAATAGCACCTTCATCTTCATCTTCACCCTTTATAAACAGTTTAACTCCTAAATAGATCGGGATTAGTCCTAATAAACCCACCCATTGATCAGGAATGAGTGTTACTCCAAATGTAGCTAAAAGACTGATTAAAACTAAAAGTGCAAAACCAAGATATTGACCAATGACTATATCTTTAGGATAAATACGATTTCCCTTCATCGTTCGTCCATTACTTGCTTTAGCTTGTGAACTTGCCTGAGAGAACAGCAACATCAAGACAAAAATGTCATCGATATTGGTTACTATAAAAGACCCTAAAGCAGAGAGAATGGTTAAAATTAAATTCATAAAAAAACTCCTTTTTAAATTGCTCCATAAACGGAATAATAGATATTTAGTTATGTTAGTTTGTTACACATTCTATTATTTCTCCTTCATGTAATGACTTGGAATTTCGCTTAGCACGATCCTAAAATTAATAGATAGTATTTTATGTAAAAATATTGAAGTTATTATTCAAATATTTGTTTGAATATATTGTGCTTTTAGAATAAAATTATTAACGTAAAATGTCAACATTAAAATGTTGGTTTGAGTGAAAATAAAAAGTGAGAGTAAATTGAAAAGCAAAACAAACAAATCTATTGTACGTATTAGTCTTATTATTTCATAAACGACCGTTTTTGGTTATGAAGAGTGGACTTCTCGGTTCTGTTGCAAAGTTTTAAA
>NZ_RKMG01000052.1 GCF_003797145.1 Aerococcus agrisoli
ACGAAAAGTATGAATTGTTCAGGGTTGTTACTGATAATGATAATTCTTCTAATTGTGCTGCAGAAACTGGGCTTGGTGCTTCTGTAAGTGGATCAAACGCACGACCATTTTTAGGGAAGGCGATGACTTCGCGAATGTTTTCTTCACCAGCTAATAACATTACTAAACGGTCTAAACCTAAAGCCAATCCGCCGTGTGGTGGGAAACCGTAGTCTAAAGCGTTCAATAGGAATCCAAATTGAGATTGAGCAGATTCTTCTGTGAAGCCTAGAGCTTTAAACATTTGCATTTGCATTTCTTTTTGGTAAATACGTAATGATCCACCACCAATTTCATAACCATTCAAGACGATGTCGTAAGCTTGTGCATGCACTTCTTCAGGGCTTTCAGCAAGTTTAGCAGCATCTTCTTCGTTTGGCATAGTGAATGGGTGATGCATTGCGTTGAAACGTTTAGCATCTTCGTCATATTCTAATAATGGCCAGTCAACAACCCATAGGAAGTTAAATTGGTTTTTATCCATTAAGTCTAATTCACGACCGAATTTCAAACGAATTTCAGATAATGATTGGTTAACTACAGATGCTTTATCTGCTACAAACACTAAGATATCGCCTGTTTCAGCTTCTAAGCGTTCCATTAATGGTGCTGGATTTTCTTTAAAGAATTTACCGATAGGACCTGAAAGACCTTCGTCAGTAACTTTAATCCAAGCAACACCTTTTGCACCGTAAGTAGATGCAAAGTTTGTTAATCCATCTAAATCTTTACGAGAGTAGTTATCGCCAGCACCTTTGATGTTGATAGCTTTAACGATGCCACCTTTTTCAATTGCTTGGTTGAATACTTTAAATTCGTATTGATCAACGATATCAGAAATTTCAACTAATTCTAAACCAAAACGAGTATCTGGTTTATCGTTACCGTAACGAGCCATTGCGTCATCATAAGTGATGATTGGGAAGTCTTCAGTAATTTCAATACCTTTTGTACGTTGAACAACTGTTTTTAACATACCTTCAACTAAATCACGAATTTCTTCTTGAGAAAGGAAAGTAGTTTCTAAGTCGATTTGCGTAAATTCTGGTTGACGGTCTCCACGTAAATCTTCATCACGGAAACAACGAACAACTTGGTAGTAACGATCCATACCAGCAGACATCAACAATTGTTTAAATAATTGTGGTGATTGTGGTAAAGCGTAGAATTCACCTGGGTGAACACGTGATGGTACTAAGTAGTCACGAGCCCCTTCTGGAGTTGATTTAGTTAAGTATGGTGTTTCAACTTCGATGAATTCTTGGTCATCTAAGTAACGGTGAATTGTAGAAACAACTTTGTGACGTAATTTTAAGTTGTTCGCCAATTTTGGACGACGTAAGTCGATATAACGATATTTCATACGAATTTCGTCATTTACATCGATATCATCTTCAATTGGGAATGGCGGTGTTTTTGAAGTGTTCAAGATTGTTAAATCTGAAACCATTACTTCTACGTCACCAGTTTTTAGTTTAGGGTTAGCTAAACCTTCACCACGTAAAACAACTTCACCAGTGATTTCAATTACATATTCTGAACGTAGGCGTTCAGCTTCAGTAAATTTGTCACCTAAGTTTTCTACGTTAAATACAGCTTGTACGATACCTTCACGGTCACGTAAATCTACGAAAATTACTCCACCAAGGTCACGGCGTTTTTGTACCCAACCTTTTAAAGTAACGGTTTGTCCAACAAATTCGTTGGACACATTTCCATTATAAACAGTGCGTTGCATGTATAATAATCTCCTTTAAAATGTTATTATTTTGTCATTTCTGAATAAATACCAGCAAAGTCATCCGCGAATTTTTCAATCGGATATGCTTGTTCTTTACCTGAATCCATATGTTTGATAGTGATTTGATTATTGGCTAATTCAGATTCACCAATTGTTACCACAAGTTCTGCACCTAATTTATTTGCATCGCGGAATTGTTTCTTCGGTTTAGCACCGGTAAAATTACGGTCAGCAGTAAAACCAGCGTGGCGAATATGTTGTAATACTTTCATAGCAGCTGTATCTGTTTCATCACCAATGTTAACCACATACACATCCAACGTATGCATTTCTGGAACAGGTGTTTCTTGCGCTTTCATCAATAAGATTAAACGTTCGATACCTAATCCAAAACCAAAACCAGCAGCAGATTCTTTCCCATCTGATAGTTCTTCAACTAAACCAGTATAGTTACCACCACCGCAAATTGTTGTTTGGGCACCGAAAACTTTATCTTCAGACATGATTTCAAAAATTGTATCTTTATAGTAGTCCAAACCACGAACCATGTTTGAGTCAATTTCAAATTCAATACCTAAAGTTGTTAACAATTCTTGTACACGTTCAAAACGGGCTGCAGATTCTTCTGATAAGAAATCTAAAATACTTGGGGCATTTGCCACAATTTCAATATCTTTTTTATCTTTTGAATCTAACACACGTAATGGGTTTTTGTGTAAACGTGTTTTTGAATCTTCTGATAGTTGGTCTGTAAATGGTGTTAAGTATTCAATCAAGGCTTCACGGTATGCTAAGCGAGATGCTGTGTCACCCAATGTGTTAATGACCAATTTAATGTTTTTGATTGATAATTTATTGAATAAGTCCATTGCCAAAGCAATTGTTTCCACATCTGTTTGCGCACTAGCGCCACCAAATACCTCAACACCAATTTGATGGAATTGACGTAAACGACCACTTTGCGGACGTTCGTAACGGAACATTGGTCCCATGTAATATACTTTGTATGGTTTCACTTGTTCAGGTGCATACAGTTTATTTTCCACATAGGCACGCACAATTGGTGCAGTCCCTTCTGGTTTTAATGCAATATGACGATCACCTTTGTCAAAAAAGTCATACATTTCTTTTGTCACAACATCTGTTGTTTCACCAACACCTCGTGAAAACAATTCGTAACTTTCAAACATTGGTGTTCGAATTTCAAAGTAACGATATTGATCTAACACTTCTCTAGCTGTTGCTTCAATATAATGCCACATACTCATATCTT
The DNA here is from genome assembly GCF_003797145.1 of Aerococcus agrisoli. Lineage (GTDB taxonomy): Bacteria > Bacillota > Bacilli > Lactobacillales > Aerococcaceae > Aerococcus > Aerococcus agrisoli. The sequence goes on from NZ_RKMG01000052.1 coordinate 3,054, forward strand.
CTGGTAAGATATCAGCTGTACCTTTTGGTCTCTGAATCACGTAAACCCTCCTTTTAAATTTAAAAACAAAAAAATCGCCCTTACATCCACAATTGTAGACATAAGGACGAGTTAATCTCGTGGTACCACCTTAGTTTCAACAGATCTTCCTGTTGCTTTACGCGTAACGAGCGAAACGGAATAGCTTTGCACTATTCTCCTCCAGAGTGTTTACAAATAAACAACATTGAGCATTTCCACCAACTAGCTCTCTCTTTGAATGTAACCATTTATTCTTGCTCTATCTTCGGATTATCGTCCTTAATCTTATACGAAAATAAAAAAAGTGTCAAGAGAGATTATTTTCTTGTTGTCCAATTAAAATAATAAAGGTAAACTGAATTGTAATGATTAAAAATCAAAAGCATTTATATATTTTATTTTTAAACGATTATAGTAAAAAACTTGAGGTGCACATACATGAGAGATCGTTCGGAGAACCATTTCCAGCAAAATAAAGTCGCCTATCTCATCTACTTAGTATTAGTGATAGGTCTCGTTGGTTTCTCTTCTTTTCAATTATATCAATTTAATCAAAAGTCCTACCGCACCCTCACCACTGATGTGATTAATTTACGTGAGGGCCCTGGTATTACTTACGACATCAAATCTCAGATTGAAGGTTCAACGCCATATCGAGTAATGCGACAAGAAAATAATTGGTATTATATCTTGTTTGACAATCAAGAAATTGGTTGGATTCCTACATGGATGGCAGACAGTCAAACTGCAGAAGCAAATCAGTTCATTGCCACAACCCTTGTGGATGAAATGGATGTCTACGAAGAAAATACAGAAGATGCTGAAATTATCACGACAACAGCCAAAGATTCCAAATATCAAATTCTATATCAAGCTGAAGGTTGGGTACAGTTACAATTAGATGGTGAAATCGGGTGGGTAAAACAAACCGACATCGATATCACGCCTGGTACAATAGCCTACCAACAAAGTACTGATATTACTGAAGAAGAACAATCGAGCTATGATGACTTCTTATCTGATTACGATTACACCGTCACTACAACAGCGGACGGGGTAAACATTCGTGATGCAGCTACCACTGATGGCAATATCATCACTAAAGCAGCCTTGAATGAACAATTTGCTTATTTAGGTCAAGAAAATGAGTACTACCATGTTCGAGCTGTTGACGGTACAGAAGGTTACATTGTCAACTGGTTGTCAGAATCAGATTCAACGGCAATGGCAGATCAAGCCCAAGCTGCGGAAGCTACTTCTACATTAGCTGGTCGCACAATTGTTCTAGATCCAGGTCACGGTGGTATTGACCCAGGTGCTCTAACAGATGGTCTTTATGAAAAAGAAGTTACCCTTCAAACAGCATTAGCCGTCAGGGAAAAACTTGAAGCAGCCGGCGTCAACGTCATTATGACACGTGATTCGGATACTGAGGTACCATTGAGTGATGTTGCATATACAGCCAACCAAGCTGGTGCAGACTTAATGATTTCCTTCCATTACGATTCTACTGAAGGTGTGTCAGCAACTGGTACAACCGTATATTACTACGCTGATGGTTCAATCCCAGTCGCAGAAGAAGTCCAAGCGCAATTAATGGAACAATCCCTATTACCATCAAATGGTGTGAAATTCGGTGACTTCCAAGTCATTCGTGAGTTACAAGGTGAAGGTATGCTGATTGAATTAGGTTATATGTCTAATCCAAGCGATGTTGCTATCTTTAGTCAAGAAAGCTACTGGCAACAAGTAGCCGATTCAATTTACAACGCCTTAACGATTTATTATCAATAAACATCTCAAACAAAAGCGGTTGGTACAATTTAAGGTTCTTTTACAAATAGTGTTGG
>NZ_RKMG01000053.1 GCF_003797145.1 Aerococcus agrisoli
CTGCTTGACAGGGGGCAGTTCAATTCTCGACTCCTTTTTTATTTTCAATTGAAATCGCCGTTTATCCTTCGATTCCTTCTAATGAGTCAGCTTGGTAATCATCTTCATCATGATGGATACGGTATGAACGAACTAGGGTATTTAATTTAATTAAGGATTCTTCATATGAAACGAGTTGACCAGTGATTAACATCAAGGCATTTGAACGTTCGAATTCTTCTTGTGTAGCAGTTTGTTTGATGGCAGCATATTCAAAGATACTATCCATCAATTCTTGACGGTAATACTGTGTTGGTTGGAAGAAGTTTACTTCTAACGGTGAGATTCGACCATCAAACTTCAAGAAAATTTGTTCATGGGCTGAACATAGGGTTTCGATTCGTTCACGAATTTGCATTCTCAATTCATCTGGCAATTGGAACATGATATTTGTGTGTGTATGTAATACAGCTAAAAGCGCTAGTGATTGTTCAAGAGACATAATGAAGGCCCGGAAAACGACAAGCTTTCTTTTTAACATAGGAATCTTACGTTTAGACCAAACATTTTCATCTTTTAATAGGGTGTATAAACCTTGTGCATGAACGATGCGTTTTTCAGCCCACATAATATCAGATGTTAAAGTAGAGTATTCGCCATTTTTACGAAGGATGGCACGTAATCGAACCAAGACTTCATTTGTTGTTTTATTAATATCTTCATACAAGATAGCGTCATATTTTGGTGGTAAAACAAACACATTCACGATAAGTGAAACAGTTACCCCTAAGAGTGACTCAATGACACGGGCAACAGCACTTTGCATAATCATGCTTGGATCATTCAGCATAATTACTACCAAAGTAATGGTTGCTAAAGAAATTACATTAGACATTTTCATGGCATTTAAAATACCAATGAACATGGTGATGGTCACCCCAATAATAAGCGCGTTATTACCAAAGAAGTGGACCATAAATACAGCAACAACCCCACCCAAAATCGCAGCAAAAACACGATTAAAGAAGGTATCAATTGATCCGCGGACTGTTTGTTGAAGACCTAGAATTGCAGTGAAGGCAGGAATAGCAGGTTCAACAAACGGGAGCCAGTTCGCGAGCAAGATACTCAGGGCCACCCCAAGACCCGTTTTAAACATTCGAGCGCCAAGTTTCATTATTATTCAATCCTTTTATGTTTTCTAAAAATCATCTAATGGCTTTTCATACTATATTACTATGAAATCACCTGAAAATCAGCTTACACGAAGAAAATTTACCTATTCCTTACGTTTCATTGGAAAATAGCCTTATAGTGAAGCAGATTTGTCAATCCCAGCAATCATTGTTTCAATAATCGTGCTACGTAGATTCATTGCTTCAGCCGTACGCACTTCCTCGATTGTTGTACCACCTGGTGTTGAAACAGCATCTTTTAAAGCACCCGGATGCAAGTCAGATTCAATGGCTAATTGGGCTGCACCTTTAACTGCCTGTTTCGCAAAAGCTAAAGCTTGAGGACGAGTTAAACCTTTCGCTACGCCTGCATCTGCCATTGCCTCAATAATCATAAAGATAATTGCAGGACTAGAACCAGCAATTCCTGTAAAAGCATCTAATTGTGTTTCACTTAATGGTTCTGCACTACCGATAGTATTGAAGATTTGAAGAATCAAAGCTTTATCTTCATCGGTTAATTGATCGTTAAATACGACACCAGAAATCCCTTCACCAACTTGTGCTGGAATATTTGGCATCACGCGGGCAAATTTTGCTTGAGCACCCAATTGTTCAGCCGCATTCGCTAAGCTATAACCAGTAGCAACTGAAATCACAATAGTGTCAGCTTTAAGCACTGGTTTAATTTCATCTATGACAGATTGAATTAAATAAGGTTTGACTGCTAAAATCACTACATCTGCATTTTGAGCAGTAGCAATATTGTCCGTAGAAACAGGGACACCATATTTTTCACTGTCAGCTGCAGCTTTTTCTGCGTTGGCACGTGAAGCGCGTAATTGCGCGTTATTTACTTCTTCAGCTTTGATAAGGCCGTTTAAAATAGCCCCACCCATGTTACCAATACCAATAATGGCAATCGTCTTGTCAATTGTTCCCATAATCGTCCTTCTTTCTGGAAAAATAATGATATTTCCTATTCTAGCTTATTCTAGCACATGCATGTATTTTTCGCCCTAAGTTAAATATCGCTATCAATCTTTGTATCGTCCGTTATAATGAAAGCATAACAAAAAAGGAGCGAACAAAATATATGTTTCCTATTCATTATATCCGTGACATTTTCAGTCCAAGTAATATTTTCCATCATCGTTATAAAATGACATGGTGGAAATCGATAGTAGTCATGGTCTTATGGACAATTTTGATGACGATACCATTTTATTCAACTTTTCAACCAACCGAGGATGGCACAGTTAACCAGGCTTTTGAGCAATTAACTATAACATTACCGGATGATACAGCAAGCACACTTGCCTCATTAAATTATGAAAATGGTGTTTTTGCATCAGAAACAACTGATCAAATTATCGAAGGGGACAAAATGGATGTAGTGCTTATCCCAAGTGCGGATAATATAGAAGCTTACTTAAAAGATAATGAATCCATTCTGCTGATATTGCCAGATCAATTTGTCTATCAAGTAGATAGTGATACGCGTTATACTGCTAATCTGCCTTTAGATCTAATAGACCACCTAGGCGACAATGGTCAATTAGTAGAAAGTTTACGTCAAAATTACCATTCTGAAATTAACACACAAAACTTGCAGATGTTACTGATGACCCGACAATTAACTTTCTTTATTTTAGGACTAGGTGGATTACTATTAGTAGCGAGTCGCTTAAATATCTTACAAAAGCACCACTTCCATGATCTATTCTCTTTTGAATACTGTATCGGTATGGTAGCAATGGCCATGGGTGTCCCAGCAATTGTGGCTATAATAGTAGGAACTGTATTCCCAACAGCGGCAGTGATGTTACCAATCTTGTGGATTGGGACGATAGCGATGTTGTATTGGTCATACCGTCAGACATCATTCAAACGAAATACAATGATTTAATACTTCATTGTAGGATTAAGTGAAATGATTTCCATATAAGCATGAAAAGGGTATAATTTATTTATAGAATAAGAAACCGTTTTCTATAAAAGCTACTCGACATGGAGGAAAGAAATAATGAAAAAAGTTGAAATTGGTCATACAGGCTTATTCGTACCAAACCTAGCAGTAGGCTGCATGCGTATCGAAGGTAAAAGCGTAGCCGAAGTGCAAGACTTAATCCAAAAATCAGTAGACGCAGGATTAAACTTCTTCGATCACGCAGATATCTATGTAAGAGAACGCGGTGGTGCTGAAAAACTATTTGGTGAAGCATTCGCTGGCTTAGACATCAAACGTGAAGATATCATTTTACAATCAAAAGTAGGTATCTACTTACCAGGTACGATTAATGGTAATAAACGTAACTACTTCGACTTTTCAAAAGAACACATTCTAACCTCAGTAGATGAAAGTCTAGAACGACTACAAACAGACTATTTAGATATTCTATTGTTGCATAGAAATGATGCACTATGGGAACCAGAAGAAATTGCGGAAGCATTCGAAGAATTAGCAGCAAGCGGAAAAGTACGTCACTTCGGTGTAAGTAACCATACACCTTTACAAGTAGATTTATTGAAACGCTATGTGAAACAAGACATCGTAGCAAATCAAATCCAATTATCACCAGCACATACCTTAGCATTAGACTATGGTTTCAATGTAAACCGTAAAAATGATGAAGGAATCAATCGTGCAGGAGAATTAATCGACTACGCGCGCCTACATGATATGACAGTCCAAGCATGGTCTCCAATTCAGGGTGAAAATGGCGTATTCTTTAATGACCCAGCATACAAAGAGTTGAACGAAAAACTTGAAGAAGTCGGCGCACGCTATGGTATCGACAAAGAAGCTGCGGCTATTGCATGGATCTTGCGTATTCCTGGTCGCACCCAAGTCGTATTGGGCACAACCAACATTGACCGTATCTTAAACTACGCAAAAGGTAGTGACATTCAATTCACACGTGAAGAATGGTACGATATTTATCAAAGTGCAGGTAATTTATTACCATAAGCTAAGCAACGAGATATTATCTGAACAAACGAACTTTCAGCGATGGAAGTTCGTTTTTCTTTATAAAAGTACATTTTTTCAAGAATTTAACAAATTGTGCTTGAAAGGTGAGAAATTACTTGCTATAATTCTTGTTACGGAAATAATTATCAATTGTAATCACGTAAGAAAATATTTTGAATTTTTTCAAAAATATTATTGACTTACATATTGAATACATGGTATTGTTTAATAGTTGTTTTGAGCGCGTTTCAAACGCTGCCATCACAATGAAAAATATTTTAAATTACCTGTTGACAACACGTCAGCTAGTAAGTTATGATATTCAAGTCGCTTCTACAAGAGACGTTAAACATTGAACTTTTAAAAAACTTTTTAAACTTTCTATTGACAAACGTTGAATGAAGATGATATGATATA
>NZ_RKMG01000054.1 GCF_003797145.1 Aerococcus agrisoli
AACTTTTTGGGTCCACTATACCTAAAGTCTCAGGATTTTTTGTTATGTGAAGCTATAGGCTAGGAAAAATACCCCGGCGACCAGGATGCATACGGTTAGGAAGCTGTGCACGACCTTGCTTGATTGGAATTCTTTTGGGTATTTAAAAAGTAGTATGTAGCCGTTAATCAGGCCGAGTACCAGTAGAATAATGGCGAATATGCGTGTATACATGACTGTCTCCTTTAACTGTAATCGTACTTTTATTATACCTGAAAAATAGGATTTCGGTCTAAAGCAGGAGGTGTTTTTTGCTGGAATGTTATACTATAGGTAATAGGAATTTGCGAAAGGACGATCTACGATGAAACTTTACATGCGCAACAAATTGGTCTCGGTAAAACGTGATTTTCTGGTTAAGAATGAGTTTGGGACCGTGGACTATCAAATCAAGAAAAAGTGGTTGTCGATTGGGCAACAGTTTCGGATTATCGACGTTGTTGATGAGAAGGAAGTTGGTCAGGTCAAGGAGCAAGTGCTAGACCTTTTGCCGACGGTGAATGTATATGATGAACATGGCGACAAGGTGACAGAAATTCGTAAGAAAATTTCGATTTTCCGTGATAAATATACGGTCAAATCGCTCGGTTGGGAAGTTAAAGGGAATATCCTGGATTTCGATTTCAAGATCACCGATGAAAACGGCGATGTGATTGCCCGTATTGACCGCAAACTCTTGTCCATCCGTGATACCTTTGTGATTGATATCGATGATCAAGTGTCTGCTGACTTGGTGCCCGTTATTTTGGGCGTGGTCATGGCCATCGACTTGGTCGTTGAACGTGAAGAAGACGAGAATGACAAAGAAGACTAATTGATAGATGGGAAAAGCTGGGCTTTTTGTCCCAGCTTTTTCTGTATTTGGATGCGATTATTGAATGAGATTTCATTCCATACAAAAAGGGGTAAATTGTATAGAATGGGATGCTATTCGATACAAAATCGCCCAACTTGTATGGAATGGCGCGTGATTCAATACAAATATGAAAAATCGTATGGAATGGTCGGTCATTCAATACAGACGGCAAAAGTTGTATTGAATGAGATTTCATTCGATACAAAAGTAGGTAAATTGTATGGAATGGATTTTCATTCCATACAAAATGCCCCAAATCCTATTGAATGAGCCGCCATTCCGTAATGTCCAACTGAACGCCCGGGAAATAGGGACAAAAATGAAGCCCGAGACTGCGCATCTCGGGCTTTTCATTTATAAAGTTCTTAGGCATGGATAATTCGATAGTACATTTTGGATGTGAGCCAATAACAGATGCCGTAAATGGCTAGGAATGCGGCTAGTATGATGATATAGGCAAGCCACATAACTGATTTATCGGTTACCCCAAGAATTGCTAGCAAGTTGACCATAATATTTTGTGCGACCAAGGCGTGGATCACGGCTACCAAGGATGGTAGGGCGAAAATCCAGAAGACTTGGCTACGAATGGTTGAGCGAATCAGGTCATCCGGTAAGCCGACTTGTTGCATGGTGGCAAATTTGTCTTTGTCATCATAACCCTCGGAAATCTGCTTGAAGTAGAGCATCAAGACGGTACCAATGACAAGCACGGTGCTGACCACAATACCCAGGAATAGGAAACCACCATTCAGGGCATATAGCTCGGTTGCCATATATTTTTGGGAGTTGAAACGATACAGGGTACCATCGTCCGTTTGCACGACGCCGTCATCTGTCGTGACAATTTCATCCAATTTGGCAGCCGTCTTTTTATCAGCGGCATCAAAGCTATAGCTATGGATGAAGGATACGGCGTCGAGCATTGGTGAGTTGTAGGCGGTCGCAAAGTTTTCGAGTTCTTCAGTGGTATTGAAGACAACCAGCGCGATGGAACCGACAAAGTTTGATGGAATCAATTTCGGACTGACTTGAACGGTTTGATAGGTCGTCGTTTTGTCGTTGGCTTGGAAGCGAATCTCCTCATAGCCATTAAATTCATCGGCCGGTGAGGCGTACAAGATTTCATTATCTTGGAGCACATAGTTGGTATTATTTTGCTGATTGAATTCGTCTAGCGTCTGAGCCAATACGTAAACTAGGGCTTGCGGTTTGCCGTCATCTGGAAAAAAGGTGCCATCGTCAAAAATAGTACCCGTTGTAAATTGGCGTGTATAGCTGGTATTTGTTAACTGCGCATCATCACCTAGAATGGTCGTGATGGTCGTCTCCATTTTCTCTGACTCGTCAGCAAAATTATTCCCTGTTACTGGAATTTGGTCTACTTGGTAGTCTCGAGGCATACTCTGTTCAATCACAGCATCCATCCCCAAGTATAGGGATAGGGTCGTACCAAGCGTTAGGATAATCCCGGTACATAAGACCGCAATCGACGCTAAGGAAACGGCGTTGGCTTTCATTCGGTACAGCATACCTGAAATAGACAAGAAATTTTTGGGTTGATAGTAAATCTTCTTGTTGGCTTTCAAGGCTTTAAGGATAAAAATACTCAAGCTAATAAATAGGCAGTAAGTCCCAATGATAATCAGGATGATCGCCCCAAATAAAAAGAGCAGGTCATTCAAGGGATTGTCGAGGGTTAAGGCAATATAGTAACCCAGACCAGTCGTGATCAATCCAATCAGTAAAAATAGGTAATTGGCTTTGGGTTCCTTTTCTCCGGCATTTTTTTGATTTAAGAGTTCCGTCGGTTTAATGGATGTTAAACGGAAGCTATTTAAGAGCAAGATGGCGAAAAGAATGAGGCCAGAAATCACAACGGTAGTGATTGCACCTAGTGGACTAAATGGATAATCCATCAAGGTCGCACCGGTATTTTTCATCAATCGATTGAGCCAGATAAATAGCAATTTACCGATGACAAAACCGATACCTATTGCGAAAAGACTGCTGGTAAGCCAAACGAGCACTTGTTCAATGAACAAAATAATCGACAAGTGTTTTCTTTCCAAACCTAACACCGTATATAAACCAAACTCTAACCGGCGTTGTTTTTGGATAAAATTATTGGCATAAAACATAAATATGGCAATCAACATGGTGGATATGTTTACCGCGAAGATCATGATCATGGGTAGGAAGTAACTGCGTGTTTGCACATATTCATTGCCAATGAGGGAAACCATGATATATTCCAGACTCATCAGCAAAACGATAGATAGGAAGTAAGGAAAATAGATGGTTAGGCGATTTTTGATACCATTAAAGGATAGTTTCGCAAGCATGCCAAAACCCATATTAAACACCTCGATTCGCTAACATGGTCAAGCTGTCTGAAATACGTTCTCTGAAAGCTTGATCATCGTCATCACCGCGGTAAAGTTCATGGTAAACGACCCCATCTTTGATGAAGAGGACACGGTTGGCGGTTGCGGCTGCAGGGATAGAATGGGTAACCATTAAAATCGTGTTGCCTTCGGCGTTGATTTGTTTGAAGTTATCCAAAATTTGGGTGGAAGCTGCAGAGTCTAAGGCGCCTGTGGGTTCGTCCGCTAATAGGAGGGTCGGTCGGGTGATAATGGCCCGAGCAATGGCGACACGCTGTTTTTGGCCTCCAGAAATTTCATAGGGATATTTTTCCAATAAGCTTTCGATGCCTAAGCTGGCTGCGACGCGTTTGACACGGCTTTCCATTTCTTTGACGGGTGTGCCGGATAAAACGAGTGGCAACAGGATGTTGTCTTTGTTGGAAAAGGTGTCGAGGACGTTGAAGTCCTGGAAGACGAAGCCGAGTTGTTGGCGACGGAATTGGGCTAATGATTTGGCTTTGATAGTGGCTAAATCGACGCCATCTAGTAGGACTTGGCCTTCGCTTGGGGTGTCGAAGGTGGCGATAATATTTAAGAGACTGGATTTTCCTGATCCGGATTCTCCCATGATGGCGACATATTCACCTTTGTTGACGCCAAAATCGATATTGCGTAGGGCTTCTGTTTGAGTATTGCGTGTTTTATAGACTTTTTTCACATTAATAACATCTAGTAACATCTTGATTCCTCCTTTTGGGTTTGCATCTTTTGACTGTAGCTTTAGTATAGACAGGCCAGGAGGTAACTGCCTTTATCTAATCTTACAAAATAGGGGGTGAACCTTACAAGTTTGTAAGGTTGGTAAAAGGTGCTTGTCTGCTTCAATTTTAGTAAAATAGGTTTGTAAAGTTCTTGCCCTGATTTTTGCTGATACAGGAGGGATAAATATGAGTCGTACAGTACACGTCCATTTGAATGATCAAGAAGCGTATCTTTTTGATAGCTATGCTAAAGCACATGGACAGTCTTTGGAAAATTTACTGAAAGAAACGCTAATGGCACACATTGAAAATGAAGTGGATTATGGCATCATTCAAGAATATGAAAACGCTAAAAAAACAAAGGATATTCAATTTTACACACATGATGATGTAAAAAATATTGTGCAAGGCTAAGAAACTGAGGCTCGCACTAAAAACTTTTAAATTTATAAATGATGCTATTTCCTGAATAATTCATACCTCTAT
>NZ_RKMG01000055.1 GCF_003797145.1 Aerococcus agrisoli
CAGTTTTCAAAGGTCTATCTCATCGTCCTTGCGACAACTATTTAATAATATCACGAGTTGGACTGGAAGTCAACAACTTTTTTAAAGTTATTTAAATCGTTGTTACTTCGCTTGTTGTTACGCCGTAACGCAACTATTAGATAATACCATCTTCCGCACCAACCTGTCAACAAGTTTCTCATAAAATAATCAAAAAATGCAATAAAAATGATAATTACGTAAAAAATTGCCAATATTTTCCAACTAATAACATCAGAAAAGCGCCTAGATAATCAGCATCTAGACGCTTATTTGTGTATATGCGTATCAAAACTTACTATCTGTATAGAGGATTGGTAACGTCACAAGTTTCTATTCAACTGTTTGGGCTGCTTTTTTTGCAACAATCTCTAAAAAATTCTTGATTAGCGTTTGCCCGTCTGGTGTATAAATAGATTCGGGATGATATTCCAAGCCATAGACGTCATAGTCGCGGTGCTTGATGGCCATAATGGCGTCATCGTCGATACTTTTAGATAGGATTTCGAGTTCTTCAGGAAGTCCGGCTTCTTCTACAATCAGCGAATGGTAACGCATGACTTGGAAAGGATTGGCAATATCTTTGAAGATTGGGTCATTATTATGATCAACCATTGACGTTTTCCCATGTTTAACGGTCTGTGCACGGACAACATTTGCACCAAAGGCATAACCAATTGCTTGATGACCTAAGCAAATGCCTAAGATTGGCAGTTTTCCGGTGAAGTGTTTGATGACATCGACACAGATACCAGCTTCTTCCGGTACACCTGGACCGGGCGATAAGATAATGCAGTCGATATCTGTCATTGTTTCAATATCTTCTATAGTAACTTCGTCATTACGGACAACTTGAATATTTGTGTTTACCTCACCAATGTATTGGTATAGGTTGTAGGTGAATGAGTCATAGTTATCGATCAGTAAAATCATTTAGATTACCTCCTTCATGGCCATGGATTTATTTAGGGTTTCTGTATATTCGGATTGTGGGTTTGAATCGTAGACAATCCCTGCACCTGCTTGAACGTAGGCATTGCCATCTTTCAAAACAATTGTTCGAATGGCGATACATGTATTCATGTCTCCATTATGTGAGAAGTAACCAACTGCCCCGGCGTAAATACCACGTTTTGTATTTTCCAATTCATCAATAATACTCATGGCCCGAATTTTTGGTGCACCGGAAACAGTTCCTACTGGTAAACAAGCACTCAAAGCATCAAAGCAAGTTAGTTCTGGTTTCAAGGTACCTGTTACTTCCGATACGATATGCATCACATGGGAATACAAATCGACATCCATAAATTTACCTACTTCGACACTGCCAAATTCACTAATTCGACCGATGTCATTTCGTCCTAAGTCTACAAGCATGACATGTTCAGCTCGCTCTTTTTCATCTGACAATAATTCTTCTTTGAGTTGTTGATCTTCTGCAGCATCTTTCCCACGTTTTCTCGTTCCTGCAATTGGGTTCGTCATGACTTTGCCATCTTGAACCGTTACTAAACTTTCTGGTGAAGAACCTATGATATGGAAGTCTCCAAAATCAATATAGAATAAATATGGTGAAGGATTTTTACTACGTAAGCGACGATAGATATCAAAAGGTTCTGATGCTGACTTAATCGTTAAGCGGTGTGACAACACCACCTGGAAGATATCACCGGCTTTAATATACTCTTTCGCTTGCTCTACCATATCACTGAAGGTTGCTTCATCAATATTTGAAGATAGTTCTGGATTTTCTGTCGCTGCTTGGTAGGGTTGAATCCCTTTGACTTGATTCATGTCCTCAGCTAATTGCTGTAGAGTAGCTGTGACGGTAGCATAATCAGCTGAATCATCTGGGAAGACATTATAGACAAGCGTCATTTTGTGTTGGAAATGATCATAGCTGATAAATTGCTTGTAAAACATCAAATAACTTTCAGGTGTTTGTAATTCGTCTGGATTCACATTCGGTAAGGATTCATATTGACGAATCACATCATAACCCACGTATCCAATCGCCCCACCTACAAATGGTGTTGGCATATTCGAAGTTGCATAAGGAATTAGCGTTTCTGCTTTCACATAATCCAGTACTTTACCTTTTAGGTGTTCTGTATGATCAGCTGATGTAATTGTCACATCATCCCCATAGCTAGTGATACTTTTATATGGATTAGCACCTAGGTATGAATAACGACCAATTTCTTTTTCAGAGATAACACTTTCAAATAAGAATTTGTGTTCACCTTCTAAATTATAAAACATGCCTATTGGTGTTAATTGATCTGCATTCACAGTTAAGTAGACTGGAAATACTTCATTTCCTTGTTTCAATTCGTCAAATTCTGCTGCTGTAATATTAAACATTTGATTCACCCCTATACTATTGCCTGTTGTCATTTACATACTTCGGGGAAATTTGGACACAAAAAAAGCCACAAAGTCCCCTGTTATGGGACGATGTAGCCGCGGTGCCACCCATTTTAGTTTCATACAGCTGTGACTGCTTCATTTGAACAAGTGATGATAGCTGGTAAGTATGCATGTATAGCCTAGCTACTAGTGATTAAAGCTTATCAAAGGTTAAACACTAGAATCCATATATCGTCACTTGCACTTCATGTCGCATAAAACAAAAAAAACACTTCTCCAAAAAAGGACGAAATGCATGCATTCGTTTGCCACCTTAGTACAAAACTCTCTCTGCGGGTACGGATATTACTCGATACCCTGTCCTTTTAACGGCGGACTCCCGGTTCCTGCTACTATTATTTCGCATTTCATCTTAGAGATCCATTCACCAACAGTTACAGTATTTGGCTTCCACTTGCCCAAACTCGCTTTGACTTAACGCCATTGGCTACTACTTCTCATCATCGACTTTACTCATGTGATTTTAACTTATTATAATGCATTTCTAATGAATGTCAACAAGTAACTATCACTTTTTTATAAAAGGATGTGCATCTCTGGTGTTACAAGTCATATTTTTAGTTTCTTTAGACACAAAAAAAAGACCAACGGGCAACCGTTGCTCTTTTTTACTATTGCATGGCAACGTCCTAGTCTCACAGGGGGAAACCCCCAACTACATTCGGCGCTAAGAAGCTTAACTTCTGTGTTCGAGATGGGAACAGGTGTGTCCTTCTTGCCATCATTACCACACCATTCTTATACAAATCATACAGAAGCTACCAACGGGATTTGAACCCGTGACCTCCGCCTTACCAAGGCGACGCTCTACCAACTGAGCTATGGCAGCACGATGAAATATTTGTACAAAAAAACTCCGCAAGTAGGACTCGAACCTACGACATCTTGATTAACAGTCAAGCGCTACTACCAACTGAGCTATTGCGGAATAAAAAATATTGCATGGCGACGTCCTAGTCTCACAGGGGGAAACCCCCAACTACATTCGGCGCTAAGAAGCTTAACTTCTGTGTTCGAGATGGGAACAGGTGTGTCCTTCTTGCCATCATTACCACACCATTCTTATACAAATCATACAGAAGCTACCAACGGGATTTGAACCCGTGACCTCCGCCTTACCAAGGCGACGCTCTACCAACTGAGCTATGGCAGCACGATGAAATATTTGTACAAAAAAACTCCGCAAGTAGGACTCGAACCTACGACATCTTGATTAACAGTCAAGCGCTACTACCAACTGAGCTATTGCGGAATAAAAAATATTGCATGGCGACGTCCTAGTCTCACAGGGGGAA
>NZ_RKMG01000056.1 GCF_003797145.1 Aerococcus agrisoli
TAACTTAAACTTGAAATTTACGGAATTTTATAGTTACTTATTAATAGCAAATCGATTAGTAAATAACAATTATGAAATGGTTGTTGTTACGGATCATCATTCTGTCCAAGGTATTAAAAAATTACAAAAAGCATGTGATGCATTGCATCCAAAAAAACATATTAATATTATCCAAGGCGTTGAATTATCATGTACTGATAAATTACATGTAGTTGTCATTTTTGCTTAAGGGGAATTAGACAAAATTCAGCAGTGGATCGATGAATATTTAATGTCAAATGAACTAGGCATGAGACTGAGTGCTAAAGATGTATTAGAAAAATTTATTGGAGAAGGTAATATATCATATATCGCTCATATCAATACTTCAAATTTATTAGACAATAAATCATATTCTGGGGCATATAAATCAATCTTATTAGGAAACAACAGTGATTATTTTTTAACAAAATATTTAGGCGTTAATGCCAATCAAGACATCGAAAGTTATAAATGGAAGTTAAATAAACAATACAATGCTCCAAGAAATTTCGTAATTGATTGCGATGCTCATGCATTTGACTTAATACCAAATGAGAGTATGTATATTAAAGTGTCGAACAATTCAACTAATTCTTTATTTGAAGCTATTATACTTCCTTGAAATTTCAAGAATTAGTGAAGGAACAAGGTCTAATACCATAAATGTCCCGTAGGGGGTAACTGTTGCGACAACGCTCCACAGGAATCATTTTTCGGACATATGAAAGACCGTCTACATCTCGATGAAGTAGACGATTTAACAAAGTATAAGCGGAATTTTTAAGTTTATCGGCTACTAAAACAATTCCCGCCCTCAGTGGAATTTAGCAAAGCTAACTCCAACCCAATATTACCAGCTAAATAATTAAAGTCTATCCACGCGCTGATTTAATTAAAACACTGATTTTCCACGAATCAGAACTTTTGAAATGCAAGATATAGAATAATTCCTGACACGTGACTGCCCTTGACAATGGGTCCGATTTTTATAAACGAAACTTTGTTAACTAATTGTTTTTTCAAACATTATTTTAAAAAATTGAATGTATAATAGATAATAGTCTAGTGAAAAAATTTTTAATCAAAATTTCATCGCAGTACATGCAAGCAATTAAGTATGTCGAATATATTGAATATATATTTGTTGGGAGGTATTTTATGTTAAAAGATGTAGTAATAAAATTTAGGGATAGTAGCCCCAAAATTAGTCTTGATATTCCAAATCATTGTCCCCATTGTGGAAAAATCATGATACCGCATATACATGAAGGAGCTTCAGAATTTAACCATGGTGATAGTAAACGAATTATAGGTATTTTAGCGCAATGTGCAGATGTAGATTGTAAAAAGTTCTTTGCTTTAAGTTATAAATATAATCCAACATCCCAATACCCAGGTTCATATCTTTTGGAAAATTATACGTATTCTGTTCCTATCAATGTGTCATTGCCAGAAAATATAGAGAAAGTATCTTCAAAATTTGTTGAAATATACAAACAATCTGTTGAAGCTGAATCGAGTGGACTTGATCAAATAGCCGGAGTAGGTTATAGAAAAGCGACAGAATTTCTTATCAAAGACTATGCAATCAGAGTGAATTCAGAAGACAAAGAAAAAATTGAAAATATGTTTTTAGGAAAAGTTATCGATGATTACTTAAATGATTTTCAAAAATTACAAAATCTTGCAAGGGCATCCACTTGGATAGGGAATGACGAAACTCATTATGTTCGAAGACATGAGAATAAAGATATCAATGATATGAAGAAATTTATTTTGTCTGCGGCTCAATTCATAGCTGCGGATTATGACGCTGATGAAGCACTTAATTTTATTTCATAAAATTTATAGATGTTCTAAAGCTCATTATATTAAGTTCGTATAATTGTGTAAAAAAAGTGCCAATATTCTGACTCCTGTATAATTGTACTTACGACAAAACAATATCTGAATGTTAAGGTAATGCCTCAACTAAATTTTCCAATACATTGCGATAAGCTCCTATTTGAATTTTTTATATAAATGGTTAGATTTTGAAAAAATTGTAAATATTGCGGTATACAAAATGAAAATATAAAAGGCCATTGATCACGAAGGAGAAATTATGAAGGAATTTAATAATAAACTTAAAATATTTATAAGTTCTAAGATTGGAGATACTGCAGCGGATCAGAAGTATATGTTGGCTCGAAGCGCAGTCAAAGAAACGTTAGAGTCAACGGGACTTTTTGAGGTATATGCGTTCGAATCTGAAGGTCCTTCGGTAAGTCCTGCAACTGCTCATTTTACTGGGGCTTTACAGGATAGTGATGTTTGTATTTTCTTAGTTGACAATAAAGATGGTGTTCCACCTGGTGTAAAATCAGAAATTGAAATAGTTAATAAATACCAGATTCCTTCACTGTACTATTTTTGTCAAGGCGATGAAAAAGAAAAAACGCAAGTTCAACTGGAGTTACTAAAACCAACGGAAGCAAAACATTCAATTATCAACTCTTTTAGTGAATTTATTGAAAATTGTGCTCAGCATTTAGTATCAGACGTATTATTGACATTTAAAAGATATCGTAAGTTGCAACATGGACAAAATGAGATATCTGAAGTCGATAAAAAAATTGAAAATATTGAAGTACAAATGAAAAATCCAAATAATAATGTAGTTCTAGAAAAAGAAAAATTAGTTAATGAATTATGTAGAAATTATTTTTCAAACTATCTGTTCAATAAAAAACAACAACAAATAAGTAAGAAAGATTTTGATTATTATTGTTCTAGATATTTGTTAACAATGTTTGAAAATACCACTATTGAAGAATTTAATATGAATTTATTTTTAGAATCTTTGAGTAAGGTTTTGCCAACCCCGTACTTTGAAATAGTCGAGAAGAGGTGGATTTCAAATCAAAAATATTATTTAGAAGATTACGATGCTTCCATAGAATTATTAAAAGAAGCATTAACATTAGCCGAAAAAAAGCAAAGTGAAATTGACGAGTGGCTGGTTCAAGATATATTAATAGATCTACGAAATCGGGAAAAAAGTATAGCTGAGACTAAGAATCAATACATTGTGAAGTCGGAAGGGCAAGCGTGTCTAGATAGTAGAAAGGTAAAAATTTATTATCCAATAATTGATCGAAATGAAAAAAATTTATTTGAGTGGCTTGAAAAAGATCGCCAGAAAAGTGAGATGCAATCCTATTCTACATGGTCTTCTTATGGTGATCTTTCCTTTTTAAGTGATTATATTGCTGACATATACTATCAAGCCATGATGTTTGGCTCATTAACTTATATAAACAGAGTGTATTATTTGATTCAAAATTTAACTTACCATTTGAGTTTATTTTCAGATTATTGGCCGTGGGTGATGACACTTTTAAATTCAACAATAATCAACCTTGACCGAAAAAAAACAACTCAGGTAATGCATAATTTCGGTAATTTGCTTGAAAGAATGAATTCAGAAGAAGCTAGAAAAATTTTCCAGTTCTCAAACAATGCTATGCCTCAGCATAATAAATTTAGTGCCAATCTTATTGCTATGTCTGAAGTAGGGTATTACTTAAGTGACGAAGATTTTGAAAATTATTGGGATATGTTAAAAATTCAAATCAATGCATGGGTTAAGGAAGAAAATAGCATGGTCTCTTTACAACCTTACATTTTTCAATGTCTTAAATTGTCAAATTAAGTGC
>NZ_RKMG01000057.1 GCF_003797145.1 Aerococcus agrisoli
AACTTTTGGGGGCCTCTACAAGGCTAGCGCTTTTTTGATTAATCTCTGGCATAATCACTTAAGTTTCCTTGTAATTCTGGATGAGCTTCAACTTCTTTTAACATGTTATTGGCTGCTAAGACAATAAACAAGAATAAGAAAGCTGTCTGCAACCAAAAGATGGTTAAGTCGAACATGCCGTGTAATAAGACGACTGATCCAAAGCTACAGATCAAGGCTAAACGTCTTCGTAGAATTGGATATTTTCGCATTTGATTGATATTCCGGGCAAGGGACACAATTGGTATTGCAAGAATGGTTGTACCAATTACCCCGTATGATAATAGGGTATCAAGAATAATATTATGCGCGTGTTGGGTGTATTTTTCGCCATAATCTTGCCAAATCATTAAGTAGGTTAGTGGTCCTTGGCCAAACCAGAAGTTATCTCTAAGGCCTTTTAGGGCGATGTCCCAGATGACAAAACGGTCTTCAAAGGCAAAGCCTAAATCTTCAAAACGAGGTAACAAACCTAATTTAATGGCGATTAATACTGAAATCGTACCTGTTAGAAATGTCCCAATGGCAATTTTTTTGTAACCCATGATGTAATAAAATACAAACAATGTGCCAATAACCACGAGTAGTGATGTTCGTGTACCGGTATAGACAGTTGCAAACAAATTGCAGAAACCAATTAGTAAGAATACAATTTTTTTCCGTAATTTGGTCGTACGCATAAATTTATATAGGGCAATGAAGAAGAAAAATTCTAACATCATCGCATAATAATTTGGATTTGCAAAGGTAGCCTCTGCGCGCCCATTATGAATTCGGTTGATTTCAGGTGAGATGAAACTGTAGTCCCACTCTGGTACCCAGTTTAAATATTCCATGGTTGCAAAGATAAATATGATGAATGAAGCAATCAAAGCAATATTCAAAAGTTCTTCCACAAAATATGGCTGGATGACTTGTTGATAGTAGTTAAAATATAAAGCAATCAGGATATACGCAATTGAAATCCCAAAACCCGCCCAGTTTTGATAGACAAACGAAATGACTGCTGAATAAGCGATAAATATCCAGATCGAGGTTGGTACTTCAGATTGATACTGAGGACCAATTAAGCCTAGCATGGATAAAAATATGAATATAACAGCAAAAGTAACTAAGGTTATATAAAAAGGAAAGAAGTTACTAATAAATAAAATCGATATCAGGATGGATTGAACTGGCCAGGCAAGTTGGTTCACTGGTCTTTTACCCAAAAACTCACCTCCATTAGTTATTCCGCCCCTTATTATATCAACAATTCTCATAAATAACATCTTCAGGCCTTAATATTATTGGTTTTTTAAATTTATGGTCTTGTAAGCACTAAAATTAAAATTTAAAAGGGAAAATGTTATACTAAATTTACGAGAAGTTAGGAGGTTGACAATGGAACGTTTAATTTGGACAGGCCTTGATGAAAGCCAATTTCGTCGTTATAAATCCTGGATTAATAAAACATCCCCTGGTATTTGCGGTACCTATTGTGCAGCAGTTTTAACGCACTATACAGTCTTACAAGATACCGGACATTGGATGAGCAAACAACAGCTATTAAATGCCTTTGAAACCGTGGTAGATGATTATCATTTACATGAGGGTACATTCTTTTGGAATGTAGCTGCCGGTCTTAATAGCGTATTTAATTTTAACCATTATCGTGCGAAAACAGGTTTAATTCCTGACAAGGAGGTGCCTGATTTAATCGACCGTTATCAGCAACCAGTGATTGTTGGTACATTGGCGGCTTTGGGATCACCTTATAAAAATCATTGGTTACTTGTATACGCATATGCTTATGATAATGAGAATCAACTTTTTTTCAAAGCTTATGATAACCATGGCAATTATAAAGCAGTTATTCCGGCAAAACATACCAATGCTTACGTGTATCTAGAGGCAATTGCGCCTTCAGAAGCAACAGCAAGGCATTCAAATGCAGCGGAAACAGATGACAACATCGCAATTAAACCTAACTTAGCAAGAAGACGCTTCTTAGAGAAACAAGCTAAAGAAGAGGCTGAACATCAACAAAAATTAATTTTCGGAAAAGAGTGGGATGAATGGAAAGATATGATTATATAACTATTGGTGGCGGTAGTGGTGGTATTTCAAGTGCAAACCGTGCAGCTGAGTATGGTGCTAAAGCGTTAATTATTGAAAAACGCGATGTCGGTGGTACATGTGTAAACCGTGGTTGTGTACCGAAGAAAATTTCTTGGCATGGTACGATGCTAAGAGAACAAATCAATGACTATGCAAGTGCCTACGGTCTAGATTTCGAAGAAAAAGGACCTGTAAACTATACTGAATTGAAGAATAATCGTGATGCTTATATTCAACGTGTACACAAAGGTTATGCATCGGGTTTCCAATCACGTGGTACACATTACCTTGAAGGTGAAGCCAAATTCATCGACAATCATACGGTTGAAGTAAATGGTGAATTATATACAGCACCGCACATTTCAATCGTAACAGGTGGACGTCCTCGTTTGGTAGATCTACCAGGTATTGATTTAGTAGATACTTCAGATGACTTCTTCGAATGGACTACTTTACCTGAAAGTGTCATCATTATTGGTGCTGGCTACGTTGCAACAGAATTTGCAGGTGTTTTAAATGGCTTAGGTGTAAAAACTACTCAAGCAGTTCGTTATGACCGTCCATTACGTGCTTATGACGCTGATATCGTTGAAGTTTTAGTAGATCAAATGACCAAATCAGGTATCAATCTATTAAAAAATCACGATGTTGCATCGATTGAAAAAGTTGAAAATGATCAATTACAAGTGAACTTTAAAAATGGCGAAACAGCTGTAGCGGATAAAGTTATTTACGCTATCGGCCGTACACCAAACACTGATAAAATTGGTCTGGAAAACACAGATGTCGCTCTGACAGCATCTGGACACGTCCAAGTAGATGACTACCACCACACAAATGTTGAAGGTATCTATGCATTTGGTGATGTCATTGGTAAGGTAGAATTAACACCAGTCGCAATTATGGCAGGCCGTACTTTATCAGATACACTATTTAATGGTGCTGAACCTTACTTATTAGATTACAACACTGTACCAACTGTTATCTTTACGCATCCAGCTATCGGTTCAATCGGTTATTCTGAAGAGGGTGCTAAAGAAGCATTTGGTGAAGAAAATGTTAAAGTCTATAAATCTAACTTCACACCTATGTACTCAGCTGTTTCTGAACACCGTCAATCTGCACGTATGAAATTAGTGACAACAGGCGCTGATGAAAAAGTTGTCGGCGTACATGGTATTGGTTATGCGGTTGAAGAAATGATGCAAGGATTTGCTGTAGGCGTACGCTTAGGTTTAACCAAAAAACAATTTGATCAAACAATCGCCATCCATCCAACTGGGGCAGAAGAATTTGTTACTATGCGTTAAATTGATATATAGAAAAGGCAGTGAGGAGTATTGAACCACTCCCCGTCAAGTAGA
>NZ_RKMG01000058.1 GCF_003797145.1 Aerococcus agrisoli
AAAAGTATGAATTGTTCAGGTATCAAAATATAATCAAAGGATTTACCTATCTTAAATCATTTCAAGTTGACTTTTATAGAGAATAATATTAAGCTAAGGACAGATAAAGCGCTGGTATCCCTCAGGGGACCAGTACGACTAGCACCTCTGTCCTTAGTGGATGGAGGTGCTTTTTATTAAAGAATTTAGTGATTTAAATAGCCAATTAAATATTTTAAACCAGCGAGGTTTAATTATAAGGGATTTCAAGAAAGCAAAAAAATATTTACTTACTAATAATTATTACAATATTATCAATGGTTATAGTAAATATTTTCAAGTTTCTACTGACGTATATTACCCTAATGCAACATTCGAAGAAATAACACATCTTTATTTTTTTGATCAACAACTAAAACAATACACCTTTCGAACCATAAAAGACGCTGAAAATCATATTAAATCAATTACTGCATACTACTACGCAAAGTATTATCATAATGTTCCATATGCCTATCTTGAAGAAACTAATTATGCTAAGAAAAATATTGGTGAAATTAGAGACACTATAAAAGAATTTAATAAATTGCTTAACAAATATCGTAACAAAAAATCAAATAATCCAATAAAGCATCACACTAAACTTCATAATGATGTACCAATCTGGGTAATCATTCAGTATCTAACTTTTGGGCAACTATATTACTTTATTAAAAGTTTACCCGATACAATAAAATCAAAAATTTGTTCTTCACTATACAGCTTTTTAAAAAGCCATGATGTTAAAATAACTTCACCACTTACTAACGAAATACTCGATAGCCTATTAAAGAATATTTTAGAATTACGAAATAAGTGCGCTCACGATCAACGACTGATCAGTTTCTCATGTAAGGCTGATGTAAAATATTACAAAAATTTACATGAAAAATATGGGATAAAGAAAGAAGCTTCAGGTGAGAGAAGAGATTATTATAATACTTTTATCCTTTTGCAATGCTTCACAAGCAAAGCTCAATTTAATAAACTTCATAATTCCATTAGAAAAACACTGATGAACCTGGAGAAAAAAATCTCATCCATAGAAATAAACACACTTTTACAAGAACTAGGATTTCCAAACAATTGGCACAAAAAAATAGATAAGTTACCCCAATACTAATTTTTTAATCCGGATAACTTAAAAGACTTAGGATTTTTCTAAGGCTTTTTAATATTGCTATTTTTATTTAGAATTCTATCCACATCGTTTATAAAAACTGATAACAAATCACCTTTTCCAACAGATTTAACTCCTAAATCATGTCTCATTTGATTCATAACTTCTTCTAGCAACAATAAATTTTGTTGTGAATTTTCATTTTGCTCAGCACTAAGTGAATTTTTTCTGAAAATATTCCATTTTTTGACAACTTTAGGCGATCCCCATAAAATCAATTTGCTATTTACATCATTAATGTCTTTCATCAATTGTTCATTTGTATATTCATTTTTTTGGTTTAAGACTACATTATTTATTAAATTAATAAAGTCTGAATAAGGACTTTCCCTCTTTGCTGCTAAATATTCTCTTCTTTTAATTACACCATCAAAAATTTTTGAAAAAATAGAACTTAACAGCGTCAGGAATCCAGTAATTAATGCGACCAATACAACAACATCTATACTCGAGGTCATATTTCCGAGATATTCGAAACTATATTTTAATACTCTTGGGATAAAATCACTCAATATTAAAACTAAATATAAAAACTCAATAATTAGTAAAACAATTGCCAAACTATTCAAAAATAAATTTGAACTACTTGACCTTCCAATAATCATCAATAATATTACCAACGCCAAAAGAATGATAAAAAAGAACATACTAATTCTCCAATTCTAAAATAAATTTTGTACTCATAGACATTAGCTCCCTAGGTGATTACAAATATCTCTCCCGATTTTAATTGATGTTTATCCAAGTTTTATGTTAAGTGTTCACTTGATATTACTTTATAAGTCTTAATTCTTTATGAGTCTTTTGTACCATCCTCACATGGCGTTAAAATCTATCATCTAACAGATTGAATTTGTTCTATTATTAGTGTGGTATAGATACTATTCTGGTTAGTGAGAATTAATATATAATTTTGATATTTTCCGAATTACAAAATTATTATCTTCTTTCGCAATGTCATAGATAGCTTTAGACAACTTTTTATCCAACTTCTCTAATACATCTATCTTATGTACTATTTGGCTTTTGATCATAGCATTATCAGTATTCATGATACTCTGCAAATTTTTTCCAATCAGCTTTTTAAATCCTTTCTTCTCTATCAAAGTAAGTTGTAGATGCACATTATTCCAACGAACACTGATATTGTCTGAGTTAGCCCACAAAAGTGAGTATTGCAAGAATAAACTTTCCAGATTAGTTCGTATTTTAAAATTTTTATAATTATGAAGGAATATTAGTATCATTTTACATGCTTCAACCTGATTTCCTGGATTGGTAAGTATCGATAGAACTTGGGCAATTTCTGAAAATTTATTTTTTCCTAAACACTCTAACAATAATAAATGACTTAAAATTAGCATAGTACTATCTACATGGCTCATCATTGACTCAGTTGCGTGTTCATAATCTTGGAATTGTATGATTTGGGTAATCAATTCATTATTTCTCTCTATGATTGTTTCATCATACCTAAGTAGAAAAATCATAAGACGGTATGCATTCAATTTATCTTCCACTAATTGTTTTGACGATAAGACAGAATTAGATGTTACAGTGAATAACTCATCAATCGTTTGATTATCAATTCTTACATTTCCTATCCTTAAAATATTTTCTGATTCCAAATATATATTTGTTCCATATCCAGAATAAAGGCCATTTTTCCCTTGAGTAAAATTCCTATTACGAATATCTTTAATCTTCGATTTGATAAGATTTTCTTGTGATTTTTTATCTTTATTTTTTTCGAATAAATACTCATTAAAATAGAAGTCCGGCCACTCACGCTTAAGGTATGCCTCCATTTCGTCCTTCATTTCAAAATTATTGTTTCTCATTAGTAGAAATATAGTTTGAACATTCTTAAGTTCATTTGAATCATCGCTTTCTATTGCAAATTTAATAAGCGTTTTTATTGCTCTATTCAAATTATCAGTGTTAACCAATTCATAATTAACATTATTTTCAGATAACAATCTCAATACATCTAAGTTTTATCGATTATTTGCAGATTCTAATAAGGTTAATCCAAACTCTAAAATATAATCATCATTGATACGTTCATTAATTTTTTTTATACGACGAATTTACAATTTAAGTGCA
>NZ_RKMG01000059.1 GCF_003797145.1 Aerococcus agrisoli
AACTTTGTTCTTTGAAAACTGAATACTGTAAGTAATAAACCTCTTATTTGATTATCTCTACCAGGAGTAATCAATATAAGAAATTCCAATTTTTACCAAGAGTAACAAACCAAAGAAAGTAAGCAATTACTTTTCGCGATCATACAACTTAACCAATGGTTAAGTGAATAAGGGCGCACGGTGGATGCCTTGGCACTAGAAGCCGATGAAGGACGGGACTAACACCGATATGCTTCGGGGAGCTGTAAGTAAGCTTTGATCCGGAGATTTCCGAATGGGGGAACCCAATTGCTTTGATAGGCAATTACTACTTTACGAATAAATAGTAAAGTTAGAGGAAGACGCAGGGAACTGAAACATCTCATTACCTGTAGGAAGAGAAAGAAAAATCGATTTCCTGAGTAGCGGCGAGCGAAACGGAAACAGCCCAAACCAAAGAGCTTGCTCTTTGGGGTTGTAGGACAGACGATATGTAGTCAACGATTTAGTCGAATGGCATGGGAAGGCCAATCATAGAAGGTGACAATCCTGTAGACGAAAAATCAATGACGCTAGTCTGTATCCTGAGTACGGCGGAACACGTGTAATTCCGTCGGAATCCGGGAGGACCATCTCCCAAGGCTAAATACTCTCTAGTGACCGATAGTGAACCAGTACCGTGAGGGAAAGGTGAAAAGCACCCCGGAAGGGGAGTGAAATAGTACCTGAAACCGTGCGCTTACAAGCAGTCAGAGCCCGTTAATGGGTGATGGCGTACTTTTTGTAGAACGGACCGGCGAGTTACGATTGCATGCAAGGTTAAGTTGAAGAAACGGAGCCATAGCGAAAGCGAGTCTGAATAGGGCGTCGAGTATGTAGTCGTATACCCGAAACCAAGTGACCTACCCATGTGCAGGGTGAAGGTGCGGTAAGACGCACTGGAGGCCCGAACCCACGTCTGTTGAAAAAGGCGGGGATGACGTGTGGGTAGCGGAGAAATTCCAATCGAACTTGGAGATAGCTGGTTCTCTCCGAAATAGCTTTAGGGCTAGCCTCGGATGATGAATACTGGAGGTAGAGCACTGTTTGATCTAGGGGTCCATCTAGGATTACCGAAATCTGATAAACTCCGAATGCCAGATATTTTAATCCGGGAGTCAAACTGCGAGTGATAAGATCCGTAGTTGAAAGGGAAACAGCCCAGACCACCAGCTAAGGTCCCAAAGTTTCAGTTAAGTGGAAAAGGATGTGGGGTTGCTTAGACAACTAGGATGTTGGCTCAGAAGCAGCCATCATTTAAAGAGTGCGTAATAGCTCACTAGTCGAGTGACCCTGCGCCGAAAATGTACCGGGGCTAAACTGAACACCGAAGCTGTGGATATCCGCATGGATATGGTAGGAGAGCGTTCTAAGGGCAGAGAAGCAAGATCGAGAGGACTTGTGGAGCGCTTAGAAGTGAGAATGCCGGTATGAGTAGCGAAAGACGGGTGAGAATCCCGTCCACCGTATGACTAAGGTTTCCTGGGGAAGGCTCGTCCTCCCAGGGTTAGTCGGGACCTAAGCCGAGGCCGAAAGGCGTAGGCGATGGACAACAGGTTGAGATTCCTGTACTTGTTTGTATTGTTTGACCAAAGGAAGGACGCAGGAGGCTAAGCAGAGCACGTTATTGGATTCGTGTTCAAGCAGTGAGTCTGACACAGAGTTAAATGCTTCGTGTTAAGGACAAGCTGTGATGAGGAGGGAAATATAGTACCGAAGCTGCTGACGTCACACTGCCAAGAAAAGTTTCTAGTTAGATACAAACAACCCGTACCGCAAACCGACACAGGTAGTCGAGGAGAGCATCCTAAGGTGAGCGAGCGAACTCTCGTTAAGGAACTCGGCAAAATAACCCCGTAACTTCGGGAGAAGGGGTGCTGACCATTTGGTCAGCCGCAGTGAATAGGCCCAAGCGACTGTTTATCAAAAACACAGGTCTCTGCAAAATCGAAAGATGACGTATAGGGGCTGACGCCTGCCCGGTGCTGGAAGGTTAAGAGGAGTGCTTAGCATTAGCGAAGGTACGAATTGAAGCCCCAGTAAACGGCGGCCGTAACTATAACGGTCCTAAGGTAGCGAAATTCCTTGTCAGGTAAGTTCTGACCCGCACGAAAGGCGTAACGATTTGGGCACTGTCTCAACGAGAGACTCGGTGAAATTGTAGTACCAGTGAAGATGCTGGTTACCCGCGACAGGACGGAAAGACCCCATGGAGCTTTACTGCAGGTTGATATTGAGTGTCTGTGTGACATGTACAGGATAGGTAGGAGCCTTTGAAACCGGAACGCTAGTTTCGGTGGAGGCAATGGTGGGATACTACCCTTGTGACATGGCCACTCTAACCCGCGACCGTAATCCGGTCGGGAGACAGTGTCAGTCGGGCAGTTTGACTGGGGCGGTCGCCTCCTAAAGAGTAACGGAGGCGCCCAAAGGTTCCCTCAGAATGGTTGGAAATCATTCGTAGAGTGTAAAGGCAGAAGGGAGCTTGACTGCGAGACCTACAAGTCGAGCAGGGACGAAAGTCGGGCTTAGTGATCCGGTGGTTCCGCATGGAAGGGCCATCGCTCAACGGATAAAAGCTACCCTGGGGATAACAGGCTTATCTCCCCCAAGAGTTCACATCGACGGGGAGGTTTGGCACCTCGATGTCGGCTCATCGCATCCTGGGGCTGAAGTCGGTCCCAAGGGTTGGGCTGTTCGCCCATTAAAGCGGTACGCGAGCTGGGTTCAGAACGTCGTGAGACAGTTCGGTCCCTATCCGTCGCGGGCGTTGGAAATTTGAGAGGAGCTGTCCTTAGTACGAGAGGACCGGGATGGACACACCGCTGGTGTACCAGTTGTTCTGCCAAGAGCATCGCTGGGTAGCTATGTGTGGATGGGATAAACGCTGAAAGCATCTAAGCGTGAAGCCCTCCTCAAGATGAGATTTCCCATATCTTTAAGATAGTAAGACCCCTGAGAGACGATCAGGTAGATAGGCTAGAAGTGGAAGTACAGCGATGTATGGAGCGGACTAGTACTAATCGGTCGAGGACTTATCCAATGGATATTAAGATTGTATGATGGAATACGGTTAACGACTTACAGATTCAGTTTTGAGCGAACAAAGCTCA
>NZ_RKMG01000006.1 GCF_003797145.1 Aerococcus agrisoli
TCAATTCTACTTGACGCTGACAATGATGCAACTTGTAAATATTTATTATATGATTCATGGGATGAATCTAATAAAGAAGAGCATTTCACAAATTTACTGATAAAAAGTGATTTAGAAAATGATCGTGCGGTAAATTTAGCTGTTTCTTTAAATGATAAAGTAATCGGTGTATTTCATGCATGGTTTACAGAAATGAAACAAATGATTGAAGTGGGATTTAGTTTTTCAAAAGAATTTGATGGTAAAGGATATGCCACAGAATCGTTATTCGCCATGCTTGAATATTTATTTAAAAACTATGAGGTGCATAGAATTCAAGCAGTCTGTGATGATAGAAATATTGCTTCTGAGAAATTATGTTTACGAGTAGGCATGAGAAAAGAGGCCCATTTCATCAAAGATTATTGGAGTAGAGGCGAATGGACAAGTAGCTTCGTTTTCGGCATGGTAAAATCGGAAATGCCTGCAGAGTAAGGAAAATAATGTTTTTTTCACAAAGTTGAAGCGTGTCCCGTTCAAATATCAATTTAATGATTATTCCTATCACAATTAACGAAAGTACTTTTTTCACAATAACGCCATGTTTTGCTTGCATATACCCTTACATGGTGGTATTATTTGGGCAAGGTAAGAAATAGATTACCTGCAAATTTAAACATATAAGAACAGGCGGTAGGTTCGAAAGGATTTATGCAGCCGGGCTACAATAGTAGCAGCAAAACATGAACTATACATTTATAGGGCATACTTGTGAGACAGTTAAACACTGTCCATGAGTATGCCCTTTTTCTTTACCCAGAAAAGGAGTGAATCTGATGAAAAGACCGCAATGCCAACCATAATCCAGAATTCTCAACAATTTAGCTCATCTCAAAATTTCATTTATAGAAAAGGAGTACTACCATGAAAGACTATATTTTACACAACCGCCAAGGACAATTTGTTGTCATTGGGACGATCTTTTTACTACTAGGTTTCGCAACAGCAAACTTTAACGGCGGCCTGTCTACCGGAGCTTACTATATTTCAATGTTCTTCCTGGGTTTTTATGCCGCTAAAAATGCGGTGGTTGAAACGATCAACGAAAAGTCACCAAATGTTGACCTGCTGATGATCTTGGCGGCAGTTGGTGCAGCCTTAATCCAATACGAATCTGAAGGGGCGGCGCTTCTATTTGTTTTCGCGGTTGCTGAAGTCTTGGAAGATTATGCGACCAATAAATCTACCGCTGCTATTTCTGAATTGATGTCTCAAGTCCCAGAAAAGGCTAAAGTGCTACAAGCCAATGGGGAAGTGGTCGAAGTCTTAACCGATGACTTGCAAAAAGAGGACGTCGTTGTCGTGGCACGTGGGGAACAAATTCCTATCGACGGTTACGTTGACCGACATGTGCTAGTCAACGAATCTGCCTTGACGGGTGAATCTATCCCTGTCAGCAAAGATATTGATGAAGAAGTATTCGCCGGTACCATCAATGAAGGCAATGCCTTCCATATCCGTGTCAGCAAATTAGCCAGCGAAACAGTTTTCTCAAATATCATTCGTATGGTGGAAGAGGCCCAAAATCGTCCGTCTAAAATTTCAAAATTTATCGACCGTATCGAAAGTAAATACGTGATTTCAGTCTTGATTGCGGTGCCGATTTTCATCTTCATCTTGATGCAATTCCAAGGCTACAGCTTCGACGTTGCCTTCTATCGTGGCATGGTGCTGCTTACTGTAGCGAGTCCGTGTGCCTTGGTGGCTAGTGCGACGCCTGCGACACTTGCGGCGATTTCTAATGCAGCGAAAAATGGGATTCTCTTCAAGGGTGGGGCAGCCATGGAAGCCTTGTCTACCATGGATACCTTGTATACCGACAAAACGGGTACCCTTACCTATGGCGATTTCCAAGTCGTTAGCTACCAAGTCGATGATGATTTACTCAAAGAAGTTGTCTACATGGAACAACAATCCAGTCATCCAATCGGTGGCGCGATTGTCCAAGCCTTCAAAGATATCGATTTGACCCGTGTTGATCACAGTGAAGCCGTTGAGGAAATTGCGGGTAAAGGTGTGAAAAAAGGGGCCATTACAGTCGGCAAACCTTCTGCTTTTGACACCTACACAGACCCTCAAAATTTCAGAAGCCTTTTAC
Organism: Aerococcus agrisoli; assembly: GCF_003797145.1. Classification (GTDB taxonomy): domain Bacteria; phylum Bacillota; class Bacilli; order Lactobacillales; family Aerococcaceae; genus Aerococcus; species Aerococcus agrisoli. The sequence continues at coordinate 2,138 of NZ_RKMG01000006.1, forward strand.
ATGCGGCGAATACCACGGTTTTTGTGGGGAACGACCACGAGATTCTTGGCTATATTTCGCTGGCTGACCAAGTGCGACCACAATCTGCATACGCCATCAAAGCCTTCCAAAACGACGGCGTGGATGTGGTGCTCTTGACTGGCGATAATGAGGCGGTGGCTAAGGAAGTTGCGAGCGAATTGCATATTGACCACTACAAAGCGGGTATGTTGCCTGAGGACAAGATTGCTTTCGTGCTTGAGAGCCAAGATAAGGACCAAGTGGCGGGCATGATTGGGGACGGGATTAACGATGCGCCGGCCTTGGCTAATGCGGATATTGGGATTGCGATGGGTTCTGGTGCGTCAGTGGCCATGGAATCTTCAGATATTGTAATCGTGAAGAATAATCTGGCAAAATTGTACTTCTCATATGAACTCAGCAAAAAGTTAAATCAATTGATTCTACAAAATGTGATTTTCGCCGTGGGAGTGATTATCACGCTGGTTTTATTGAACCTTTTCGGTGTTCTAGGCTTGCCGTTAGCGGTTTTATGCCACGAAGGGTCTACGATTTTGGTTATTCTGAATGGTTTACGTTTGTTGCGCTATAAAGATGCCAATATTGTAAATTCCGAAGAATCTGTCAAAGTAGCGCAAGCGGAATTGAATTAAGGTGCATCGTTTCGTGCCGGGATTTTGGGTGACCTGTGCTAAAATTAAACTACTATTCAGCAAATTGGAGGCTATACAATGTCCGTACTATCAACGATTCTCATCACTTTGGTTGCCCTTGAATTCTTCTATATCATGTATCTGGAAACTTTCGCGACCACATCAGCCGCAACTCAGCGCGTCTTCAAGATGAGCGAAGCCGAGCTCAAAGGCAAGTCGCTCAACACCTTGTTCAAAAATCAAGGTATCTACAACGGTTTGATCGGCGTTGGCTTGCTATATGCAGCCTATTTTTCTAGCGCCCCAACCGAAATCAGCCGTCTGCTCCTGATTTACATCATTCTCGTTGCTATTTATGGCGGTCTGACTAGTGATAAAAAGATCATCCTAACCCAAGGCGGATTAGCCATTATCGCGCTGATCACCACCTTCTTCTAGTAGTCCTCAACTCGCCAACCACTAGTGGCCTTGGTATTCAAAAGCATCCTCATTGAGAGGGTGCTTTTTGATTTTCGCCAAAACAGATGGCATCAGTTTGTGTTAGTGGATTTGGATTTTTGGGTGCTATAATGGGCATTATCAAGATTTGAGGAGGATCGCATGTATATTGAAAAATTAAAGTACTTTATTGACCTCTATGAATGTGGCAATTTTACGGAAACAGCGCGGAAAAACTTTATTTCCCAAGCATCTGTTAGCCAATATATTACGGCTTTGGAAAATGAGTTTCAGACCAGTTTATTTAACCGGCATGTAACGCCAATTCAACCGACAGAACAAGGTAAGTATTTTTATGAACAGGCACAGATTTTACTGCACCAGTATCAGAATATGCAGCAAAAAATGGCTGATTTCTCGACGAATACTTTACCCACGTTAAAATTGGCCTATACTTCATATGAAGATTTGAGCCAACTCATTTCCTTTATGTCCTATCTGAAAGAAAAGGAATCTCCGCTACGGTTTGAACTGGTTAAAATCTCTTGTAAAGACGTGGATTATTTTGTGCAAAATGAAGTCTGTGACATGGCTTTATCGTTTTTAGATGAATTCCAATCTAAGGATTTATCAACTTTTACGATTACGAAAGGACAGTACCAAGCGGTTGTGCCAAAAGGACACCCCTTATTCGAAAACGAAGTGATTGCTTTATCAGACTTATATGAATATCCTTTGGTCTTATTGAGTGAAGAACGTATGGGACCAAACACATTTGCTCTAATGCAAGAACGGTCACAAAGGGATGGCTATAAAGCGCAAATAGCTAAAACGATTGAAGATTTTGAATCTGCATTTTTCTATGTGATTGCTGAAAACTTGATTGGCTTTGTGACAGAAGAATATGACATGAGTCGCTACGGTGATCAATTAAAGAAAATCCCATTAGCAAGTTCCAATCATACCTATGAAATTGTGTTGGGTTACCGGACCGATACCCAAAATCCTGCTATTCATTACTTTATCCAAGAATTAACCAGCTATCACAAAATCTAATAGGTCATTTGATTTCTTAATTATACAAGTGAAGTATTTCACAATATAATTAACTTGTAAATCAGAAAGCGAGGTAATTCAAATGACAAAAGTATTATTAACAGGTGTTGACGGCAATTTAGGTGGCTACGCAGCAGATTTCTTATTGAACTTAACTGAGCAAGCAAATATCGTACTGGGTGGTTATAGCGAACCAGCATTAGCAAAATATACGGATCGAGGTATTGAAACCCGCCAAATGAATTTCAATCATGCCGAAGGTTTGGCAGAAAAATTTGCCGGTATTGATACTGTGGCTTTGATTTCCATGCCATTCGTTGGTGCAAAACGTCAAGCTGCCCACCGAAATGTTGTGGATGCGGCGAAGGCAGCAGGTATAAAGAAAATCATCTATACGTCTTTAGTTAATGCTGCTGACCCTACCAATCCATCCGTTGAAAAGATTGATCATGCCTATACAGAAGCATACATCGAAGCATCAGGACTAGATTACATCTTCCTACGCAATTCACAATACGCAGAAGCTATGATCACTAACTACTTTACCTTTGTACATATGAATGCGCCTTTATCTAATAGTCAAGGTGATGGGAAAATGGCATACATCTCTAGAAAAGACTGTGCCAAAGCTGTCGCACATGCACTAGTTGCTGACGACATCCACCATTCTATCCAAAACATCAACGGCCCTGAATTGTTAACCATGGCTGAATTCGTCGAAATTGGTAACCAAGTAACAGGAAACAACATCACATACAAAGCCATTACTGATGAAGAAAACTATGCCATTTTTGACGCAATGGGTGTACCTCGTACAACTGAAGGGGAATTCAAGAAAGATTCAGAAGCCCCATATTCATCAGATGGGATGGTAACCTTCGCCCAAGCCATTCGTGAAGGCAAGATGGATACCTTCACCGACGACTTTGAAAAACTAACAGGCGACAAAGCATTAACTGTTCGTTACATGTTTGAACATAGCGACGACTTCCAAGTAGGCGAACGCCACTCAGAAGATCACTAGTACTTTTAACGAAGAGACAAGGACAATTGGTCCTTGTCTCTTTTCGTTAGATTGTGTATTTTTAAATCGATATAAGCAAAATCTGGATACTTGAAGGGGCTGTGTGAACTTTTATGAGAAAAAATGGTTCACAAAACGGCTTGTGTGATTCGTCTTCAAAAAAGAGGTTCACACAGCCCTCTGTGTGACGCAAAATTGCTCATTTTGAACACTTCAGGGCCCTGAAGTGTTCAAATAGCGGTTATTTAATATCCAATAAATACAATCCTCACCAAGCCGGACAAATTGCGCTTCCGAAGCACAGCTCAAAACATCAAAATGAAAAGAGGGCCGAGCCCTCTTTTTTCATCATAGAAAAGGCTCAGCAGCCGCGTTTCTTCCATACAAAAAACGAAACGCCGCGCTATTTAACTCCCCTCCAACCACCAACAAAAAAAGCCAAGGCTGTGAGTACAAAACCCACCAGACCTTGGCTTGCATAATGCCGTTTAATTAGGCATTACGGTATTTTTTCATATAAAGTAATTGCAATAGGATACCCAAGATTGCCATACCGATAACGATCACGAAGGCTGTTGAGTAAGTACCTGTTGCGTCTAGGATCAATGAACCGATTGTTGGTCCGAAGACTGCGGCCACACCGTAAGCTGTAAACATCCAACCGTAGTTAGTTCCGGCATTCTTCACGCCCCAGTTTTCTGCGGTAATACCTGGGAATGAACCTAGGAAACCACCGAACGAAAGGCCAACCATCATCAAGCCAGCTGTACCAGCAAGGGCACCTAGGCTAGGGCTAGAAATTGCTAGGAATAGACCAAGGGCAACAACGACGAACATTGCCACAACGGTTTGGTAACGACCAATTTTATCAGAAACGCTACCCCAGAAGATACGACCGAATGTATTGGCAATCGAAACTGCCATAACGATTGTTACAGGATCACCTAAAGCGTAGTTGGTTGCGATTGATGCACCAGATGAAATGATCATCATACCACCAGTAGCCCCAAGCGTATACACTGCCCATAGAATCCAGAACTTCGGCTCGCGCATCATTTCCTTGTAAGTCTTACCTTCCGCAACTGCGGCCGCACCAGTAGCTTCAACAGCCGGCGCTTTACGCATAAATGTAGAAGCCAAGCAGATAACGATTAACAAGATTACACCCAAAATTTTGAATACAGTGTAAATATCGTAGTTGGTTAACATTGAACGTACAACGGGTGCGAAAATTAGTGGACCAAGTCCAAAACCAGCAGCAGTTAAACCACCAGCCAAACCTTTTTTATCAGGGAACCATTTGGCCGCAACAGAAGTTGACGCACCGTAAGCAGCACCAATACCTAAACCTAGGATTAAACCGTAAGTGATGTACAACATGAAAACTGAATTTACGAATCCAGTTAGGAACATACCTACACCGAATAGAATCCCACCAATAAAGACGAAACGACGAGGGCCAAGCTCATCCAATTTTGGACCGAAGATAATCATACCCAGTGGCACCATAGCGAATGAAATAGAATATGCAATAGCAGTTTGTGTTTGTGCCCAATCAGGGTTTGCTTCTAGCAAGGCCGCTTGGAATACCGACCAGGCATAGCCTGCACCTAAACATAAGTTGGTCACCACTGCCGCGAGCAAGATGACCCAACGATTTACTTTTTTCTCCATTAATATATACCTCACAAAAAAATTTATTCTATGTATCTGCTAGATGATCAAGTTGCCCAACAAACGGACCTCCTTTCGCATCAATTTTTGACGACCTAGCAATATCACGAATAAAGCATACCGGTTTACTGAAACCGTTTACAACCATGAGAAACTTATCGTTTAATAAGTTCACTTTATGCTGAATCCGAGAAATAGCCCAAAAGCCCCATATTGTACGTTTTTTGTTCTTGTGGCAAAAAGGAAAAAGCGGGTCAAGCTGACGAATTTTCGATTAAAAAGACAAAATTTCGGCTAATTGGCCGACCAAAGAGATACAAAAAAACACGGATTGTACTCAAAATGCAGAAAACTTGTCTAATAATAGGGCGCTTTTATCGGTTTTTCAAGCCATGCTAGAGATTGAACAAATCCCAAAAATATAAACATGTGATAAAAAGCAGAGTTTTCATTTTTTACGGTCATTTACGCGAAAAGATTCGCTCAAAACCTTGAAATATAAATAATAAAGAGTATATTTTAATATAGGGTTTTATCCCTAATTTGGACAATTTCAGGCAAATAAGCGTTTGCGAATAATTGTGCAAAGTTGTATACAATTGAATAAAAGGAGGAAGAAAGATGGATATTGTAACCTTAGCCCGGTTTCAATTTGGAATGACAACAATCTTTCACTTCTTTTTCGTGCCATTCTCTATCGGTACAGCCTTAGCTGTAGCCATTATGGAGACTACATACGTGGTAACGAAGAATGAAGCATATAAGAAAATGGCTAAATTTTGGGGGAATATTTTCCTACTAAGTTTTGCTGTTGGTGTTGTTACAGGTATTATTCAAGAATTCCAATTTGGGATGAACTGGTCTGACTATTCACGCTTTGTTGGTGACATCTTCGGTGCACCGTTAGCGATTGAAGCCTTGTTAGCGTTCTTCATGGAATCAACATTCCTAGGTTTATGGATGTTTACTTGGAATAAAGTAAGCCCTAAATTGCATGCGGTATTTTTCTGGTTAGTATTTTTAGGTTCCATGTTCTCTGCATTCTGGATTTTGGCAGCCAATGCCTTTATGCAACATCCAGTTGGTTACGAAATTGTCGATGGCCACGCAGTCATGAACGATTTCAGCGCTTTAGTCACAAACCCACAATTGTGGTATGAGTTCACACACGTTATCGCAGCTGCAATTACCATGGGTGGTATTGTTGTTGCCGGACTATCTGCATACCGTTTGATCAAAACAAACAAAGACTTCGATTTCTTCAAGAAATCAATGAAACTTGGTTTGGTGATTTCATTAGTAGGTTCCATCGCCGTTATGGGTGCTGGTGACTTCCAAATGAAGGCCTTAGTTGAAGATCAAAAAATGAAATTCGCGGCAATGGAAGGTATCTATGAAGATACAACTGACCCTGCGCCATGGACTTTAATTGCATGGGCCGATGAACAAGAAGGAAAACGTATTTTCGGAATTGAAATTCCATATATGTTATCAATCTTGTCTTATAACTCACTTGAAGGTTCTGTACAAGGTATGGACTCTATTCAAGAAGAAATGGTGGCAGAATATGGTGAGGATAACTACTATCCACCAGTAAACTTATTATTCTGGTCTTTCCGTATCATGGCAGGTTTCGGTACCCTAATGTTAGGTGTATCTGTACTTGGTTTATGGTTGTCACGTGAAAAAAATCCATTGCTATTTAAACACAAATGGATGTTATGGATTGTTGCACTAACAACAGTAACGCCATTTATAGCCAACTCAGCGGGTTGGATTATCACTGAAATGGGTCGTCAACCTTGGACTGTTTATGGTTTGTTTAAAACAGAAGACTCTATTTCACCAAACGTAACAGTTGCTTCTTTATTAACATCAAATATCGTTTACTTCATCTTATTTGCAGGCTTGGGTGCTGTAATGGTTTACCTAGTCCTACGTGAAATGGACAAAGGTCCTAACTACATCGAAGAACATGCAATCGAAGATGATAATGTAGACCCATTTGCGAAGGAGGCTTTTGAATAATGTCTGATTTACAGTTATTTTGGTTTATCTTAATCGGCGTTTTATTCGCAGGCTTCTTCTTCCTTGAAGGTTTCGACTTCGGGGTAGGTATGGCTGTTCAAACCATTACCAATAACGAAGAAGAAAAAGATCAAATCGTAGAAACCATCGGACCTGTTTGGGACGGTAACGAAGTGTGGTTAATCACTGCTGGTGGTGCCATGTTCGCATCATTCCCAATGTGGTATGCAACCTTATTCTCAGGTTACTACTTATTACTATTATTAGTCTTAGTCGGTTTAATCATTCGTGGGGTATCATTTGAGTTCCGTGAAAAAATGCCAGCTGACAAGAAGAACATCTGGAACTGGACTTTAACAATCGGTTCATTCATGGTGCCATTCTTCTTTGGTGTTATCTTTGTCTCAATGATTCAAGGGATGCCATTAGACGCTGAAGGTAACATTTTCGCTAGCTTTACTGACTACATCAATGTCTTTTCTATTGTAGGTGGTATCGCAGTCGTATTACTTTCATTCTTACACGGTATGAACTACATTTCCTTGAAGACAACTGGCCCAATTCGCTACCGTGCGAAAAACTACGCTATGTTTGCTTACTGGGTGTTATATGTTGGTTTAATCCTATTCGCAATTTTACTATTCTTCCAAACAAACTTCTTTGAAACACATCCTGTGTCAACAATTAGCTTGTTAGTTGTAATGGTTGTATTGACTGTTGTTGCCCACTACGGTGTCGCAACCAACAAAGAAATGCTTGCATTCTTGGCAAGTGGGTTTACCTTAATTGCCTTAGTTGCTTTGATTTTCTCAGGCATCTTCCCATACGTCATGATTTCTTCTGGTGATCCTGCCAACTCTATGTTGATTGCAGAAGCATCATCAAGTCCATATACTTTGTCATTAATGACAAAATTGTCACTAGGTCTATTACCATTCGTATTGGCTTACTTTAGCTACTCATACTGGGTATTCCGTAAACGTATTAAACATACAGATGTTGAAGGCGCAACGGAGGGTTATTAATGCTTGATAAGGAACTTTTTAAGCTTCCAGGCATCAAGCAAATCATGATATTGCTTGCAGGACTTGCGTTCCTGCAAGCTCTATTTATAAATATACAAGCTTGGTCCCTAGTGAAGGCAATTTCAGGTCTATGGCATGGCCAAAGTCTGGATGCGCAAATTCCCTGGATCATTACTTTTTTCATCGTTTTCGTATTGAAACAAGTGGTCCAATACTACCGAGATCAAAAATTAGATACCTTTGCCTATGACCGGTCACAAGAAATCCGTGAAGCATTATTAGAAAAAGTCTTCAGATTAGGACCGCAAGTCGTGCAAAAATATGGTACCGGTAACGTTACAACCATGACCCTTGATGGGATTAATCAGGTTGAAAACTACTTAAAACTAATTCTGGCCAAAGTCGTGAATATGATGATTGTGCCATGGATTATCTTACTAGTACTCCTTTACCTAGACCTATCATCAGGTCTTATTTTATTTTCAATCTATCCATTGATCATTCTCTTTATGATCATTCTTGGATTTGCAGCCCAAGCCAAAGCTGACCGTCAATATGCCTCATATCAATTGTTATCTAACCATTTCATTGATTCCTTGCGTGGTATTGACACCTTAAAACTATTCGGTATGAGTAAAATCTACGGAAATAGTATTTTTAAAACCAGCGAACGCTTCCGTAGAGCAACCGTGGATACCTTGAAAATTGCCATTTTATCAACCTTCGCCTTAGACTTCTTCACCACCTTGTCGATTGCCATCGTGGCAGTTTTACTAGGGGTTCGCCTAATCAACGGTGAAGCAGAACTATTCCCAGCCTTGACCGTATTAACCTTGGCGCCGGACTACTTCTTGCCTATCCGTGATTTCGCTAGCGATTATCACGCGACTTTAGACGGTAAGAACGCCATGACGGCCATCATGACCATCTTAAATCAAGATGAACTGGAAGAAGGGCAAACGCCGATTCAAAACTGGAACGAGACCAGCAGTCTATATTTAGACCAAGTCGACTTCAGTTACGACGTTGAAGAAGAAAAATTGGCGCTGAACCAAGTCAATATCGCAGCGACTGGCTTCCAAAAAATCGGTTTGATTGGGATGTCAGGTTCAGGGAAATCAACCCTGATCAACATGTTGAGTGGTTTTACCAAACCCGACCAAGGCAGTATCACTGTTGACGGGCAAACGGTTGACCACCTCTTCCAAAGCGATTGGCAAGAACAAATTATCTATATTCCGCAATCGCCATATATTTTCCAATTATCCTTGCGTGATAATATTCGTTTTTATGCGAAAAACGCTAGCGACGCTCAAGTGCAAGAAGCTGTGGTTGTGGTAGGTCTAGAAGATCTGGTTAGCCAACTACCCGACGGATTGGATACCATCCTCGGTGATGGGGGACGGTCATTAAGTGGGGGCCAGGCCCAACGTATCGCTTTGGCGCGTGCGTTCTTGGACAAATCACGACGGATTCTCTTGTTTGATGAGCCGACCGCCCATTTGGACATTGAAACCGAAATTGAGCTGAAAGAACGGATGTTACCATTAATGGAAGATCGTCTTGTGATTTTCGCTACCCACCGGATGCATTGGATGGAAAATATGGACCAAATTTATGTGATGGACCAAGGGCAAATCGTAGCGTCAGGTACTTTAGATGACTTGATTGCCGACACTAATGGGCCATTTATGACATTAGCACAAGGAATGCGGGGTGATTTGCATGCCTAATATCAAAATATTAGAAGTTTTCAAAAATGATACTTGGGTGAAGCCTTTTTTTACCAAGTATAAGACAACCCTATTCTGGGCCTTGTTCTTAGGCTTCATGACCCTTTTCTCTGCAACAGCCTTGATGTTTGTGTCGGGTTATTTGATTAGTCGCTCAGCATCAAATCCCTATAATATCTTGGAAGTCTATGTGCCAGTAGTGCTGACACGTGCCTTTGGGATTGCGAGACCTTCATTCAATTATGCAGAACGATTAGTGAGTCACAACTGGGTCTTGAAAATGACATCCCGCTTACGATTAAAACTGTATGAAGTGATGGAATCAGATGCCATTTTCTTCAAACGCCATTACCGTACAGGGGATATCCTAGGGCTATTGGCAGAAGATATTAACTATATTCAAAACTTGTACTTACGAACAATCTTCCCAACGATTATTGCTTGGCTGTTATATGCCTTTGTCATCATTGGTTTGGGTTTCTTCTCTTGGACCTTTGCCTTAGTCATGCTCTTTTTATTAGGGGTTGAAGTTGTGGTAGTGCCATACTGGTCTGTTGTCATTAATGGGGCACGAAGAGAACGCCAGAAAGCCATCCGTAACGATTTATACAATCGCCTAACGGATAATATTCTAGGTGTTTCTGACTGGATTTTCAGTCGTCAAGGTGCGGAATACGTGACCTTACATGAGGAAACCGAGAAGGAATGGCGCCAGGTCAATGAAAAGATGAATGCGGAAAACCGCAAACGTGATTTTATCGTGCAAGTGCTCTTCGGTGTGATTGCAGTGCTGACACTAATCTGGGCTAGCCAACGATTTGTAGGTGTTGAAGGTGATGATGCCAACTGGATTGCAGCCTTTGTCTTGGCTGTTTTCCCACTAGCAGATGCCTTCACACCATTATCTGATGCTGCTGAAGAAACCAATACCTATGGCGATTCTATCGTCCGTTTGAATAGCTTGGAAAGTAAACCACAAGTAACACCAACAGACCAGGTCTTAGAAGGGCCAATAACGATTGACATCAAGGACCTAACTTATACCTATGATGCGGCAGCAGGACCCGTCCTAGACCACTTAAATTTAACCTTTAAAGCCGGCGAGAAAATAGCTGTACTTGGTCGAAGTGGCTCAGGTAAGTCAACCCTACTGAATCTTTTACGCGGGGATTTAAGCCCTCAATCTGGAGCCATTGAAATGAATGGCATTCCAGTGACACAATTTGGCGATGATATTGCCAAATACATTGGTGTGTTACAACAAACGCCATATCTTTTCCATACGAGTATTTTGAACAATTTACATATTGGTAACCAAGATGCTACGGAAGAGGAAGCCTGGGACGCCTTAGAACGCGTTGGATTAAAGGATTTAGTAGCGGCCCTACCGGAAGGATTAGAAACCATGATTGACGAAGCCGGCTTGCGTTTTTCCGGTGGTGAACGCCATCGTTTAGCACTGGCGCGATTGATTTTGCAAGATGCACCAATTATTTTGCTGGATGAGCCAACTGTTGGACTAGACCCAATCACGGAACAAGCCTTGATTCAAACTTTCTTCTCGACTTTATCCGACAAGACCATCATTTGGGTAACCCACCATTTACAAGGTGTCCAAATGGCTGACCGTGTGATTTTTATTGAAGACGGTCACTTGACCATGTCAGGTAATCCAGAAGCATTAGCGGCAACCAATGATCATTATCAAAAACTGATGACCATCGATGCAGGAGCCTTTTTGGATCGATAATTTATAAAATCCTTTCAGTGTACGTTCCTTATGAGCCGTGGCACCCTCTGGAGCCAAGGTCTCCAGACTTGAAATTGAGCCAAGGTCTCGATTTCATGCTAATTCACGGCTAAAGGACTGCACTACCAGTCCTTTAAGATGGTGAGAAACGGATTGCTTTCAAGGTTTTATTGTTAGAAAGAAAAATCCTTGTGAACGAAATTTATTTTAAAATAAACGAAAAAAACTAGGACGTCGTGTCCTAGTTTTTATGCGTCATTAGTATGAGCGTTCCAATAATTCTTTGGTTACGCCTTGTAAGACTTTTTTGGCTTTGATGTCAGGCAATTGTGCGATAGCATCAAGGGCAGCATCAGTATAAGAGTTGGCGTAGGCTTTGGCTTTAGTGACGCCGTCATATTGATCGACTAATTGAGCAATCGTCTTGGCATCATCATCGGTGATGTGCTGTCTTTTTCCCAAAATAGGTGCGAAGGCTTCAGGTGCTTGTGCCTTTGCTAGAAGCAGTGGTAGGGTATAAATCCCTTGGGTTAAGTCTTCAAGGACTGGTTTTTTGAGGGTTTCAGTGTCTGAAACGTAATCTAAAATATCATCCAGTACTTGGAAGGCCATGCCGATGTTTTTCCCAATTGAACCAGCAAGCTTGGTGACGTCATCGCGAGTGCCGCCGAAATGGGCACCTTCCATGGCCGCTAGCCAGAAGAGTTCAGCTGTTTTTCCAGTAATATTCTCTAAATATTCTTCCACGGTTTCGGCTTGATCAAAGCGTTTATACATTTGGTTAAGCTCGCCGAGAAGGATGCGCTCCATGGTTTGCGCGTTGATATTTAGGTATTCGCGGTCATCAACGTTATCGATGATGAGGTCGAAGAATTGGGTAAAAAGGAAATCGCCCGTATAAACGGCCACATCTTTGCCGTACTGTGATTGAATCGTTACTTGGCCACGGCGCAAGGGTGAATCGTCAATCACGTCGTCATGGATTAAGGTTGCCATGTGCAGGATTTCCAGTGATGCTGCGATATTGTTTAAACGGTCTTGGTCTTGTTTCGTTTTATCACCAAATTGGGTGAATAGTAAAAACATGGCAGGACGTAACATTTTACCGCCAGATTTTGTTAGACTAAGTAGGGCTTCCTGAACGTCAGGATTTGACACTACCATATGGTCGCTCAAAATTTGGGTAACAGCTTTTAATTGTTTATGTAGTTTGGGATATTGGATCCAGTATTGTAACATTTGTTTATTCCTTTCAGGCATCAATCATATCCACTATTTTACATGAAAAGCTTGTGATTTACTTGTTTTAGCTATAAAGATTTTTAGAAAAGAGGATGAAAAACAAAAATGACGATTCCAATATTTTTAGAACTCGTTGAAATGAAAGCCAAAACGGCGAGTATTTTCCCATTTTTCTTGGGAGTGTGTATTGCCTGGTATAACTTTGGCTCTATGCATACTGGCTACACCATAGCCTTCTTCATCGCCATGTTTATCTTTAATATGGCTGTTGATATTTTAGACAACTACAACGACTACCGTCATGCGACAAGTGTTCATGACTACAAAGAAAAGACCAATATTATCGGTCGCGAAAACCTAGATATCAACAAAATCTTTATTTTGATGGTATCAATGATTGTGGTTTCAGCGCTGATTGGTATTGTGTTAGCCTACTTTGTAGGTTGGCCACTATTGGTTATGGGTTTGTATTGTTATTTAGTAGGTATCTTCTATTCATCAGGTCCACGTCCTTTGTCTAGTTTACCAGTAGGGGAATTCTTCTCTGGATCTACCATGGGTTTTATGATCACTTTGATTAGTGTATACTTAAATACTTTTGATACAGAACCTTTTACTTTGACCATTATTTTTGACGTATTTATCGTTTCTTTACCGGTGTCACTATGGATTGCCAACTTGATGTTAGCCAATAATACCAGTGATTTAGAGGAAGACGAGTTAAATGAAAGATACACGATTGTACATTACTTAACTAAGTCTGGTGCATTGAAATTATTTGTGACAAATAATGTGATCGCATTCATTTCGGTGGTTATCGCTGTTTTGATGGGCTTAGCGCCATGGACAATGTTGTTCACATTTTTAGTTTTTCCATATATTTGGAAACAACAGGATATGTTTTTACAAAAACAGGTGAAAAGTGTAACATTTATATGTGCAGTTAAAATTCTAGCAGTAGGATCTTTAGCGCAAGTGGTTACTTATTTCATCGGTTTGTTTATTGCGATGTAGTAAGAAAAAAGAAAGATAAAAGGAGAGCGTATTAACAATGAATGAAGTCGTAATTTTAGGGGCAGGCTATGCGGGGCTTAGAGCGTTAAAAAAATTACAAGGAAACAATGGGGATTTCCATATCACTTTAGTTGATAAAAATCCATACCACTTTGAAGCGACAGATCTACACGAGGTAGCAGCAGGTACTCAACCTCGTGAAAAAATTACATATGAAATTGAAGCAGTAGTTAACCCTAAGAAAACTACCTTCAAACAAGCAGAAGTTGCGAAAATCGATCGTGAAAATTCTCAAGTTATCTTCACAGATGGCTCAAGTTTACACTACGACTACGTAATCGTTGCTTTAGGTTTCGAATCTGAATCATTCGGTATCGAAGGTGTTGAAGAATTCGCAATGGAAATGGTATCTGTTGATTCAGCAGAAAACATCAACAAACATATCCATGCTAAAATGGCTGAATACCGTACAACTCAAGATCCAAACGCTTTGAAAATCGTTGTTTGTGGTGCAGGTTTCACCGGTGTTGAATTATTAGGTGCCCTTGTAGAAGGTCGCGATGAATTCGCAGAAGAAGCAGGCGTATCAGCAGATCAAATCGAAATCTACTGTATCGAAGCTGTAACTCGTTTATTACCAATGTTCGACGAAAAATTATCTGAATGGGGTATCAACCACTTGAAAAACTGGGGCGTACAACTTTTAACGGGTAAACCAATCAAAGCAATCAAAGAAGGCGCAGTTGTATATCAAGACAACGCTGAAACTGGTGAAACAGCTGAACTTGAAGCAGGTACAATCATCTGGACAACAGGTGTATCTGGTTCACACGTAATCACTGATTCAGGCTACGAAGCTCGTCGTAACCGTGTAAGTGTTAACGCTGATTTACGTGACCCAGAATACGACAACGTATACGTAATCGGTGACGTTTCTGCAGTTATGGACCGAGAATCTAACCGTCCATGGCCAACAACAGCTCAAATCGCTACTAAAATGGGTGAATTTGCAGCGAAAAACCTTGTGAAACAAATGAATGGTCAGGCTACTGAAAACTTTAGCTTCAAATCATTAGGTTCAGTTGCCTCAATCGGTAACACACATGCCTTTGGTTTAGTATTCGACAAACCAGTTAAAGGTTACCCAGCATCATTCATCAAAAAATCTATCATGGATAAATCATTACTTGAAACAGGTGGCGTGAAACAAATGATCTCTAAAGGTCGTTGGGATTTATACCACTAGAGACTAGTGTGCGATGGAAAGCTGTTTGATTTAACGGTTTGAAGACGCAAATGATTATCAAGTTGAAAAGAGTTGACGCTTCGGCGTGGGCTCTTTTTTGTATTGGGGGGATATTGTTATGGTGGTGCGGATGACTGGTTAGTGGAATTTGGTTCCAATTGAGTTATTTTATATGTATTTGGATAAAAATACGATATTTGATTTATGTATGTAGATATAAGCGAAAAATGGACACATTGAGGGGCTGTTATAACCTTTATGAGAAAAAAGGCTCTTATAAGGCCTGGTTTGCGCCACCTTAAAAAAAGGGGTATAACGGCCCTCTGTATGAACCAAATTTTCTCATTTTTGATAGAATCACTGCCTGATGTGTCCAATTAAGATATATTATAATAAGAATAAATGCAATCAACTCTCAACAACCATGACAGAACGAAATTGCCTCACTTAGCTTCACGTGCATGCAAATGAAATGAGAATAACCTAGTAAATACCTCTAAATACACAATTGCACTATTTTTCACAACATACTTGTTCTCAATTCGTACAATCCACTAAAAATATGATATTATGCAACGAATTATTTGAAATATATTTCACAAATAAAAAATAAGTTGTAATATTTAAGCATACAAAATCACATGTACATCTTATTAGGAGGAACAAATTATGGTTAAAATTTCTGGTATTGTCGGTAGTGTCAACGAACATTCAGTGTCTCGTAAAGTATTACAAAAAACAGAAAAATATTTCTCAGACGAAGTAACTTTGGAAGAAATCGAATACACACAAGTACCATTATTCTCTGTAAATAATGAATACCCTGCACCGGATGCCGTGGTAAAAGTACGTGAAGCCATCAAAGAAAGCGACGGTTTGATTTTTATCGTGCCAGAATATAACTTATCATTTTCAGGGGTCCTAAAAAATCTGATCGACTGGATTTCTCGTCCAGAAATCATGGGCGATCCAAAACCAATTCTAGACAAACCAATCTTGGTTATCTCAACCAGCGCTGGCATTAGCGGCGGAATGGTAGCCCAAGAAGAAGTTCGCTCAATCTTAAATTACTTGGGCGCAAGTCTACTATCTCAACCACGCGTATCATTCGCCAACGTCTACTCATTACTAGACGAACGCCAACACCTAACACTAGATCCAGCAAGTGCCGGCTACCTAAAAGACACCGTCGAAGCATTCGAACAATTCGTAAATCATTTCCATACAAAATAAAATCATTTCAAATATCTTTTGAAAAAATGGTCAGCGCACCGATGTTAGGATGACTGGAAAAATCGCCAGCCCAATCAATCCGAGACTTCTCCACCTGACCAACCACTGGTATACCAGGGAATCTCATTCGTGTGACCAACTCGACTATAATCAAAGAACTCAAGATGAAAAGAGGGCTGGGCCCTCTTTTTTTCATTATCGAAAACTAATCACCAAGTTTAGTAGGACATTGAAAAGCTGATGCAAGTTTTCGCAGATTAGGCCAAGCATTTCTTGAAAAGACTAAAACTCATTTTTTTATTTATAAAAACTCATAAAGGCAAAAAACGGACACATTAATTGGCTGTTATAACATTTATGAGAAAAAAGGCTCAAAGAAATCCTTGTTTGAGTCTCCTTCAAAAAAAGGGATATAACAGCCCTATGAATGACCCAAATTTTATCATTTTTGATAAAACTACCGCCGGATATGTCCATTTTTCGCTTATTTAATATTCGATATATACAATCGTTCAAAAGCTAATGCCCTTCGAAATGAAGTGTCGTTTCCTTTAGGTATTTGATTTCTTCGGGTGTGGAGGCACGGGCAAGAACGTCGTTGCGGTGCGGATACCGACCGAAGGCTTCCAACATTTGATAATGTAATTTTTCCGCCTCTAAGAAAGATTCCATGCCTGGCTTTGAGAAATATTCGACGGCCTTCTGGTGAATTTTCAGCGACTCGGAATGCATGAAGGGCATGTAAATAAAGGCGCGTTGCACGGTAGGCAATTCGTGAATCTCCGCCTGCAAGCAGGCTTCCTGCGCCAATACCAACGCCATCCCGTCATAAGCATAGGCACGCGGATCGTTGCGGAACAAATTGCGCGAAAATTGATCAAGCACGATAATTTCAGCCAAACGACCTTGAATCGTCGCCCGCCAAGCGTAGGTTTCACCCTTCGTTACCGCCGCGTGCATATCCCCAAAATGCGCCGCAATATAAGCATCCAACTGCACATCTTTTGTAAACCATTGCGCTGACGTCAAGTCTTCAAACCAAAAGTCTAAGATATCTTGGTATTCCATGAATAACATCCTTTCCGAAAAGGCTTTATATAAGATAAGTTTAGCATATTCTTTTTGGAAAAGGACATGCGCCATCAAGACATTGCCATTTGTCTTTCAATAGCTTATATTGTGGAGGAAAAGGTTATCTTTACCCACCCACTACAGTATTTCAAGAAAAAGGTGACAATATGAATTTTGAACAACTACTTTATGCAGAAGTCCTGGCGCAACACCGTTCCATGCAGAAGGCAGCGGATGTACTTCATATCAGCAAATCGGGCTTGTCGACGGCCATCGCCCAACTCGAAAGTGAACTTGGTGTGGAAATTTTCGACAAGTCATCATCAGGAACTGTATTAACCGACGACGGTCGCCAACTATTAGCGAGCATTTCCGATATCCTACGCTATAAAAATGGTTTGGAAAAGGCAGCAGCCAAAATTGCAAATCCAAGCCAGCATCAAAAATTTACGATTCACTATATGAATACCATGCTGCGCCCGTTCATCAATAGCTTTGTGGAAAATTACGATAAAAAATATCGACCTATCCAACTCAATATTTCCTGTCATGAATTTGAGACCATCGTGAGTCAGGTTCGGGATCAAGCAATAGAAGCTGGCTTCATTGCAATCAACAATTCAAAAAATGATGCGATCAAGCATTTAAATTTCACGCCAATCTGCGATTCTAAATTGGTACTTTTGTGTGGACCGGAAAATGACTTAGCTCATCTTGAGCGGCCAATCACATTAGAAGATTTGAAAAACCAACACTTCAGCATTTTTAATGACCAATTTCATGATGACATATTTGAACGATTACAATTCCAATGTGGTCCCTTAGATTTAGTTTTACGGGTTGATGACGCATGGGCGATGGAACAGGCAATCTTGCGGTTGAATACAGTATGTTTTGGGCGCACATTGCAAAGTCAATTAGCAAGCCATACTGATTTTTCCAAACTTGTTGCAGTTGACATCGGTCATCTAATTGATGAAAATTTCAAGCTAGGATGGTTAACCAATCCTAATACCATGCTATCACCAACCATGACTTTAATTTTGGAGGATATGTCAGCCCAAATAAAAAGAGATGCCCAATCAATAGGCATCCCTCATTAAAACAGTAATTATTTCGTCCCGTCATGTGTTACAACATCATCTAATTCAATATTTGTGAGTGATTTCAAGTATTCGATACCTGGCATATCAAAGTAGCCAGTATTTGCTAGTAGCTCGATTAGACCAGGAGTTAGGTGAGATGCAGAGACAGATTCTTCGCTGAATGCTAAGTAAATTTCATCTTCTTTACCAGTCTTAATCTTTTCTGCAATTTGTGGATCAATCAATGTTGGACGACCTAGACTAACGATGTCCACATAGTTCAAGGCGTCGTTCATTTTTTCAACCGTATGAATACCCCCTGCAATCATCAAAAGTGTAGGTGCTGGAACGGCTTCACCTAATAGCTCTGCGTAATTCTTGTCAGAATCTTCAGGTGTTTGTGTATAGTCGTTTGTTGAAATATGAATGTAGTCGAAATCAAAGTCAGCAGTTAACTTGGCAACCAATTGTTGAGATTCATGCCATGTATAGCCTACGTTATCGCCGTGCACTTCTTCAGGACTGATACGATAGCCGATGATAAAATCTTTTGGCGCATATTCCGCTGCAACTTTGAAGACTTCACGAGCAGTTTCAACAGCAAAATTCATGCGTTTGTCTAAATTACCACCCCAGAAATCGGTACGAAGGTTTGAGAAGGCTGAAAAGAATTGTTGATGTAAGTAATGGTTGGCACCGTGGATTTCAACACCGTCAAAACCAGCTTCAATCGCACGTTTCGTTGCGCGACCAAAGTCACGAACAATTTCCCAAACTTCTTCTTCTGTTAATTCATATACAGGGTAGTCAATCCAGCCAAAATCCATTTGAGACGGTACTTCTACACGACCACCTAATTGATGACGATACTCAGCTTCACGACCTGAATGCACTAATTGTAAGATGGCTTTGTTGCCATCTTTTTTAAGACCAGCAGCAACTTGTTTGAAGCCAGGAATAAAATCGTCTTTATGAATTGCTAATTGTTCACGATTTGGTGCCCAAGAACGAGATGGACCACCGTTAAGACTTACGCTAGTGTATTCTACAATGACCATACCAGCTGATTTTGAACGTGCACTATAGTATTTGATTGTATCTTCGGTAACTTTTTCATCCAAACCAGAGTTTGTTAACATTGGCGATTGTACCGTACGTGTATCGATTGTAGCTCCATGTCTAAATGTGACTTTGTCGGTTAATTTTTTCATTTAAAAACGCCTCCTATTTGTTTATGGCATTAGTATATCACTTCACAAAGTTTTGCATATTTCTAAAATGCGGATGGGGTGTCCATTAAAACCGAACACTAAAAAGGTTGTTTTAATTGTTTTTTAAAGGGTGTTTACTTCATTTTGTTATCAATGTCTATATGTTATATAAATCACAATATATGTGTTAAAAACAATATCGTTTCTATCGCAATGTATTTTTTGTCGAAAAAAAGTAATAAATCTGATTTTTTAAGCAATCGGTTGCGAAAGCGTTGAAACCCTTTGAATACGTTTTCATAAAAGACTATACTACAGGTGTAAAAACTTATAAATTCTAAACAGAAAGAGGTTAGTATTATGGTAAAAGTTGCGATTGTCACAGGTGCAGGTCAAGGGATTGGTTTAGCGATTGCGAAACGTCTACATGCAGATGGCTTTAAAATTGGTATCGTTGATTATAATGCAGAAACAGCCAAAGCTGCAGTAGCAGAATTCCCAGAAGGCGACGCTTTTGCGGCAGGTGCAGATGTATCTAAACGCGATCAATTAAATGAAGCATTCGATAAAATCGTTGAACACTTCGGTGACTTACATGTTGTTGTAAACAACGCCGGTGTAGCACCAGCAACACCATTAGATACAATCACGCCAGAACAATTTGAACAAGTTTACGGAATTAATGTTGGTGGTGTGCTTTGGGGATCTCAAGCAGCACATAAATACTTCAAACAATTTGGTCATGGTGGTAAAATCATTAACGCTACTTCTCAAGCCGGCGTTTTAGGTAACCCAGAATTAGCTTTATATTCGGGATCTAAATTCGCTGTACGCGGTATCACACAAGTATTAGCACGTGACTTAGCAGATGAAGGCATCACAGTAACTGCTTATGCACCAGGTATCGTGAAAACACCAATGATGTATGGTATCGCTCACGAAGTTGCTGTAAACGCTGGTAAAGACGATGATTGGGGAATGGATCAATTCGCTAAAAACATTACTTTGAAACGTCTATCAGAAGCAGAAGACGTAGCAAACGTAGTCGGATTCCTAGCTGGACCAGACTCAGACTACATCACTGGACAAACAATCGTAGTTGATGGTGGTATGGTATTCCACTAATCTTCAAAATTTTGGTATTTGAAAACACCCTCCGAGAAATCGGAGGGTGTTTTTTTTTACCAAATATTTAGTAGACCATTCAAATTGTCTGTTACACAATATAATAAATACAATTATATTTCCGCAACTATTACAATTTCTTTTAGGTACTGTTACAAAAACAATAATGAAAGGGCATACATAATGATTAAAGTTATAACTATAATAAGTTCATGGGAGGGGATATCGTGAATGAACGTATACGAAATATTCTCACACATTTAATAATGAGTCCAAATATTAAAATGGCTCAATTAAGTAAGGAGATGGGATTAACTAGGAGACAAATTAATTATGCAATAAATCAATTCAATGATGAATTACTGGAGAAAGAGTTTCCTCAGATTGAGCGAAATCATAATGGAGATTTCATAGTGTCATTGGAAATAGTTAAATTACTTTCACCTAATCAATTTACCCTTTCAGCTAAAGGTGAAGATACTGTTTACACAGAATTTGAACGTAGATCATTAATCATTATATTTTTGATAACTAACACAACATATATAAGTTTAGATCATTTGACGGATCTGCTAAATGTTAGCAAAAGTACGGTTATGGAAGATATGAAGAGAGTAGAAGCATACGTAAGAAATTACGGATTATTAATTTCTTATAATCGGAATGAAGGGTACCAGGTAAGCGGTTCGGAACATAGAGTTTTACAACTATTATCTGATCTGATAAAAAATGAATCACTTTTCTATCAGCATAATATAAAGAACATCATGGCACCAAATGTTTTAGAAGAAGAAACTCTACATTTAATTCATAATATGGAACAAATGTTACATGTTAATTATTCCGACAAATCTATCGAATATTTGCAGTCTGCCGTTAGATTCTTAATTCAACGTGGATTGGATCTTTCAAACAAGAAATCCAATTTTTTTAAAGGTCAAGTTAGAGATTCACCAGAGTTTAAGTTCTTAAGAGTATTGCTTGATGATTACCCGTGGAAATTAAATACTAGTTATTTAGAATGGTTAGCGTTATTATTTCTTTCTTCAAATATTAATGAGCGTAAAACTACTCAGGTTTATGATTCAGACAATACATTAATTTCACTGATTACCAAAATGGTAGATAGTTTTGAATCACAAACGCTTATAAAAATTAATGAAAGAGATGCTTTTGAAAGAAGAATTTTAAACCATTTACGTCCAGCATGTTTTCGAATTAAATTTAATTTGAATTTAGGGGTATATTCTGAAAGCGCAATTTACGAAGCAAATTATATTGTTTTGAATGATTTGATGAAGGAATTAATTGTTCCCATTGAAAATTGGCTTGGAAAGGCGTTTCCAAATGATGAATTGGAGCTATTATCTTATTATTTTGGATTTCAATTAACGAATCCTAGTGAATTAAATCATACCAAGCCAAGAGCGGTTGTTGTTTGTACAAATGGTGTGATAGTTTCTAAATTAATGAGAGAAAATCTTGATAAATTATTTCCTGAGTTGCACTTTTTAGCATCATTTTCAGTGCGAAATTTTTATAAATTTGAAGATGACTACGATGTTGTTTTTACAACAACACCTCTACAAAGCAACATTTTACAATACATAATCAATCCAATTATGACATTAAAGGAACAAGTTAACCTGAAATATAGAGTTTTAAAAGATTTAGGAATAAATGAGATAGACAGTTCAGTTGAAGATTTGTTAGAGATTATTCGTGAGCATGCATTGGTAAATGATACGAAAGACTTGCGAAAAGATTTGGAATATTTTTTATTGAAAATAAAGCAAGGTTTTCCGCTTGATGATCTAAACTCATTACCAAGTCTTACACACTATTTAAAACCTCACTTTATTACTTTAACTAATGAGGATTTAAGTTGGGAGGAAGCTATTTCTCTTTCATGTAAACCTCTTATGGAAGAACAAATAATCGATGAAAAATTTATAAATGATTGCATCCAGCAGGTCAGAGATAAAAACTATAGTAGTTTTCTAGGAATGAGGACATGTATACCACATACTACTGTTGAAAATGGTGTACTAAAAGATGGGATAAGCATTCTTATTTCAAAAAAACCTATTGAATTTCCAAATGGAAGAAGGATTAATTTTATTTTCCCGCTATCATTTTATGACTTAACAATGCATTTAAAGACGGTAAATCAAATAGCAGATATTAGTAATAATGTCCCTTTATTAGATAGCTTATTAGAGGAGTCTGATGAGAAAGAGATTTATCAAATTCTTAGAAAAATTACGTAAGGAGGCAATAAAGTGATATTAGAAGACTACCCTCAATTTACTATAATAATGCGAGGCAATACATACGAAGAGGCAGAGGCAATTTTAACGTCTATGAAGGGGTATGAAAATAAATTTGCAGTTGAGATGACATTAAATACCCCAAAAGCTTTAGAAAATATTACTCGTTTGAAAAATAAATTTGGAAATAAGATTAAAATTGGTGCGGGAACCGTTAGATCGCTAGAGGATGTAGAAAATTGTATTAGTGTAGGGGCGGAATTTATTCTTGGTCCACATACATTTTCTGAGCAAATGATTGAATTAGCACATGAACATCACCTGTTAGCAATTCCAGCTGCTATGACCCCTTCAGAAATCGATAAAATGTTTTCGTATAGTGCTGATATAGTGAAAGTTTTCCCGGCAGCAGTCGTGTCCCCAAGATTTTTTAAGGATGTGCAGGCACCATTAGGTAAGTTACCTCTGATGGGAGTGGGAGGTATTTCAGCAAAAAATGCTAAAGATTATTTAGATAATGGCGCAAGTTATTTAGGATTGGGATCTGGTATGTTCAATTTGGAAGATGTAAAAGATCTAAATATTGAAAATCTGAAGAAATCATTCCAAGACTTTATGGATATGTAGGGAGGAAGATAGATGGATAAATTTCTTAATAAAGATGTTATTTTTAGAAATTTAGAGTTTGAAAATAGTGCACAAGTTATTTCATTTCTTGCGGATAAATTACTTGAAGCTGGTTATGTAAAAGAAGGTTATAAAGAAGCAATTTTAGAAAGGGAGTTAGAGTATCCTACAGGATTACCGTCAAACGCCCCAGGCATAGCGATTCCACATGCCAATCATGAATTAGTGAACACTACTACATTAGGAATAGCTACACTAAAGAACCCAGTTTCTTTTCAAAATATGGAAGATACTAAAAGCGCAGTTGAAATTCAGATTGTAATTATGTTAGCTATTGATGAGCCTCATGGACACATAGAAATGTTACAAAAAATTGTAGGTATTATTCAGGATGAAGCAACCAGAAAAAATATTTTGGCTGCTGAATCAGATAATCAATTATTTAGTTTATTAGAAAAATCATTAATTTAATTTAGTAGGAGGAATTTATTATGAAAAGAATTTTAGTAGCTTGTGGGAACGGTATTGCAACGTCAACGGTAGTAGCAACAAAAGTTAAAGAATATTTAGCAAACCACGGAGTGGAAGCGGATACAACTCAAACTAAGTTAATGGAAGTTCCAAGTAAGGTTCAAGATTATGATTTATTAGTGACAACTGGTCAATTTGAAGGACAAACAGGTAACGTTCCTGTTGTAAGAGGTCTTTCCATTTTAACGGGTATCGGTGCAGAACAGACTTTTGAACAAATTTTAGAATACTTAAAATAAGGAGATTAGCTATGAGTGTAGTAATGAGCGTATTTCAATTTTTTATAGATGCTGG
The DNA here is from genome assembly GCF_003797145.1 of Aerococcus agrisoli. Taxonomy (GTDB): domain Bacteria; phylum Bacillota; class Bacilli; order Lactobacillales; family Aerococcaceae; genus Aerococcus; species Aerococcus agrisoli. The sequence goes on from NZ_RKMG01000006.1 coordinate 26,468, forward strand.
TCCTACAGTAATGTTACCCGTAATTATTACTGTAATTGGTATGATTTTTGGACTCAAAATTAATAGGGCTTTCAAATCTGGTTTAACTTTAGGTATTGGTTTTGCAGGTATTAAATTAATCCTTGATTATATGACAACAAACGTTGGACCAGCTGCTAAAGCAATGGTAGAACGTACGGGTGTTTCATTGGATGCATTAGACGTTGGATGGGGATCAATCGCAGCTATTACTTGGGCATCTCCAATTATTGCAATCTTAATTTTTTCAATACTGTTAGTAAATATTATTTTATTAGTATTGAAAATGACACACACTTTAGATGTAGATATTTGGAATTACCATCATATGGCTATAGTAGGTGTCATGGTGTATTTTGTGACTAAAAATATCTTTTTGGGTGTAGGTGCTTCAATTATCATGGCTGTGATTACATTCAAATTATCTGACTGGTCACAACCACTGGTTGAAGATTTCTTCGGTATTCCAGGGGTATCTTTACCAACAGTTTCAGCCTTATCTTCACTAGTAATTGCTTGGCCATTAAACTGGTTATTGGATAAAATTCCGTTCTTCAGAAATTCTAAGTTTACTATTAAAGATGCTCAAAAATATTTAGGTTTCTTCGGGGACTCCATGATTATGGGTGGTGTTATCGGTATTGCAATTGGTGCATTAGCTGGATTTGACATTAAAGAAGTACTGAAACTAGGTGTAAGTATGTCCGCAGTTTTAGTATTAATTCCTAAAATGACATCGTTATTTATGGAAGGGTTAATGCCAATTTCTGATGCTGCTCAAAAATGGTCTCAAGAGAAATTTAAAGGGCGCAAATTATTTATTGGTTTGGATGCTGCAGTAGTTGTAGGGAACCCAGATGTTATTACGACAGCTTTAATCATCATCCCGTTAACTATTGCTACAGCCTTGGTATTACCAGGTAACCGTGTTTTACCATTTGCCGATTTGGCAGTAGTTCCTTTTAGAGTTGCTATGGTAGTTGCATTAACACGTGGTAACTTACTTAAGAATATTGTAATTGGACTTGCCGTAACTGCTTCATTATTATGGTGTGGTACTGCAACAGCACCAGTATTAACTGCGATTGCTAAAGAAGTTGGTATTAATTTAGGAGCTAGTTCAATGTTAATTTCATCATTTGCTGCTACCGCAATGATCCAAAGTTATTTAGTATTTCTAGCTTTCACTTATAAACCATTGATTAGTATTCCAATTTTATTAGTAGTATTTGCAGCAAGCTGGTACTATTTTGACTTCTACAAAAAAGTAAATCATGAAATTGAAGAACAAAATCAAAGTGCAAACTAAGGAGAAAAATATAAAATGAAAATTACTGATATTAAAGTGTATAAAGTAAAACCACGCTGGATTTTTGTCAAAGTTTCTACTGATGAAGGTATTGAGGGTTGGGGTGAGATGATTTCTGGAACAAAAACAGAAACTGTCGTAGCAGGTGCATATGAAATTGGGGAAAGGTTTTTAATTGGTGAGAATCCATTTGAAATTGAGCGATTATTTCAAGTGATGCACCGATCATTCTTCCGTGGTGGTCCGATTCACGGCACTATTGTTTCTGGATTTGAAATGGCTTTATGGGATATCAAAGGGAAAGCTTTGAATTTACCAATCTATGAGTTATTGGGAGGTGCTGCACGAGATAAAATTAAGGTTTATTCTTGGATTGGTGGAGACCGACCTAACGAAGTGGTAGAACAAGCACAAGATAGATTTGATCGTGGTTTTACAGCAGTAAAAATGAATGCAACTGAAGAATTACATTACATTGATAGTTATGAAAAAATTGAAGAGGTAGTGGAACGTGTTGCTTCGATTCGCGAAAAGTTTGGAAATAAACTAGATATCGCAGTAGATTTTCATGGTAGAGTTCATAAACCGATGGCAAAGGTATTAGCAAAAGCTTTAGAGCCATACCACCCAATGTTTCTAGAAGAAGTTGTATTACCTGAAAATGAAGAGTATTTTAAAGATATAGCAAATTCAGTAGCAGTTCCATTAGCAACCGGAGAACGATTATATACTAGATGGGCGTTTAAAAATATTTTCCAACAAGGTGCCATAGATGTTATCCAACCTGATGTAGCACTCTGTGGTGGAATCTTAGAGATGAGAAAAATCGCTGCAATGGCAGAAGCGTATGATATTGCTGTAGCACCACATGCACCATATGGTCCAATAGCATTAGCGGCTACATTACAGGTCGATTCATGTACACCAAATGTATTTATTCAAGAGCAAAGTCTAGGTATTCATTATAATAAAGGCTTTGATTTATTAGATTTCGTGAAAAATAAAGAAATTTTTCAGTATAAAGATGGATATGTTGATTTGCCTTCAAAACCTGGACTAGGTCTTGAAATAGACGAAGATAAAGTTAAAGAAATTTCAGAAGAAGGTTTAGTGTGGACAAATCCTAAGTGGAAAAATTATGATGGCACAATTGCTGAATGGTAATTGCTTATGAGTAACTTAATTGAATCAATTGTAATGTGTTTATTTATACTTCTCCTATTAGTTCACCAAATAAAAGAACAACAACAAATCATTTTATACTCTAATATGAGTATTATGAGAAGAATACTAGCCGTTGGATTAGGGATTACAATTTTATATGTTTTTTGGCAAAATGATACACCAGACCTAATCAAGTTGGTTGGTTTAGTTGTACTTTTGATATTTAGTATTTTCTCTAAGGAAGGCCTTGGAAAAGATGGCTTTGTTAAGTTTGGTATCTTCTCGGGAGATTATAAAAAATACAAAACTATAGAAATTGAAGAATTCTCAGAAAATAAGACATTAGTCATTTTCAACCAAAGTAAAAATCAAAGACATACGATATTTTTTGATATTCCAGTGAAAGAAGTGATTGAATTCTTATCGGATAAGAATCTAGATATACATTTAAATACAGCGGAGTAATTTTCTATCAGAAAAACATGATATGACTTGGACGTTGACGTTTGATCATTTTTACACCTTCAATCATTTCCTATCAAAAAAACCAGCCACTCAATTGGCTGGTTTTTTCTATTTATAAATCTATTTTATCAACCGACAGATGCTTTCCGTGGTTCGTTGGATGTTTTCTTTTCCATGTGCCAATAGTGTTTGTAGGTCGCTGGCTTGGGGGATAGTGCCGAAGACGCCGTCGAAGTCTTCTTCGCATAGAACTTCTATATTTTCTCCGATGCTACCAGCAATGGCAACGACTTTGATGTTTTGATCGACGGCTTTGGCGGTTTTCATGACGCCATATGGTGTTTTGCCGAATTTGGTTTGGAAGTCAATTTGTCCTTCGCCGGTGAAACAATAGTCAGCGCCTTGGAGTTTTTCTTTTAGACCAGTGTATGCAATGACTAGGTCAATGCCGGTTTCTAAATGGCTATTGGTGAAGACGAGTAGGCCGGCACCTAAACCGCCTGCGGCACCTGATCCAGGGATTTGCCCTACACTTTTGTGGACGTCACGTTGAATAATTTTGTCGTAGTGTTGTAAGTTTTTGTCTAGTTTGGCAACCATTTCGGGTGTGGCGCCTTTTTGCGGACCGAAGACGGCTGCAGCACCGTTTTCGCCACATAATGGATTGGAAACATCGGAGGCAATGGCAATTTCGCAATCAGCTAATCCTGGATGGACACCAGAAAGGTCGATGCTAGCAAGTTTATCAAGGTGACCGCCACCTTCAGGGATATCCTTGCCGTCTGCGTCTAAAAACCGGATGCCGAGTGCTCTGGCCATGCCACTACCGCCATCGTTGGTGGCAGATCCGCCAATACCTAGGATAATCTTTTTAATGCCGTTATCTAGGCAGGCTTTGATAAGTTGACCGGTCCCGTAAGTGCTTGTGACTAAGGGGTTGCGTTCTTCTTTTTTTACTAAATGGATACCGCTGGCACTGGCCATTTCGATGACTGCGGTTTGGCCATCACCAAGGATGCCGAGGTCGGCTACAACTGGATTGCCAAGTGGGCCAGTGACTTCTTTTTTCACCATATGACCACCGGTAGCATCGACTAGGGCTTGGGTTGTGCCTTCACCACCGTCGGCCATGGGGACTTCGACGATTTCGGCGTCGGGGAAGACGCGGGTGATGCCGGCAGCCATGGCTTGGCAGGCTTCGAGGGCAGTGCAGGATTCTTTGAATGAGTCTGGGGCGAGTACGAATTTTAAGGGCATAGTTGACCTCCTTTTGGCTGTTGGTTGACTTGTGGGTGTTTAGTTTAGGATAACAGAAATGATGGTTATAGTAAAAGGTGCGCCTAGTAAGCATCTCATTTTTAGAGTACTTTAGTTGAAAATTCACTAATCACTATAAAATAAGCTGAAATATAAGAAATTTATATGATCCTCAGATATCCTTACATTTTATCGTTTATAATTTACGGTATAATAAAGAGTAAATATACAAATTTGATTTTGAGGAAGGAATCTCAATGACAAACCAGTTTTATTCAAATAATCAAAAATACACTGAAATTGAGCAGACGGTATTAGACTACATTGCTGAGCATCAAGAAAATTTGAAACAGATTACTATTCAAAAATTGGCTGATGAAACATTTACTTCAAAATCTACAATCTTTAGACTAGCTAAAAAATTGGGCTTTGATGGCTTTACGGATATGATTTATCATTTAAGTAAAAACCAATCTATAGATGATGACGGTATGTTAGAAACTTATACTCAAGGTCTATCATCAAATGTTCAAAAGATATTTAAACAAAATGAGGCAAACTTGCAACAGTTTATCCGTCAAATTGATAAAGAAGAGTGCTTCATTTATGTAATTGGAACGGGGTATTCAGGTATTATTGGTGAATACTTATATAAGAAAGTTTTAGGTAAAGGGGAATTGGTTTACTATTCCAATGGAGCTGATTCAAATGCCTTATTTTTAAGTAATATTCAACGGATTACGGATATTATTTGTATTTCTAAAAGCGGTGAAACTGATTTAGTGAATAGCAAGGCTAAACTGGCGAAGGAAAATAAAATAGGGGTGATTTCATTTACCCATTCGCCTGATAATTCATTGGCTAAGTTATCTGACATTCCATTTATTATTGATGATAACCAAATACTAGATCGTAATAACATCAATCCAACGCAGTTTTACTCCATGTTGCTTCTATATTTAGAATATTTAATTGAAAAGTCTTTCTAGCAATTAGAAAAACTTTTCTTTTTTTTGGAAAAAATTCCATTAAGGGTTCAACGTATATAAATGTAAGCGTTTTAATGATAAAGTGAACTTACAAGAAAATCAAAGGGGGTTCATTTTATGAACAAGGGAAGCAACATTATGGATGTTATGCAGCGTTTTTCAAAAGCGATGTTCATTCCAGTATTAATTTTACCAATTGCAGGTTTGTTGATTGCGATTGGGAATATTTTAACTAATGCTAATTTATTGGCAGTATTTCCGTTTTTGGATAATCCAATTACAGTTGGATTTGGGACAATTATTTCAGGTTCGTTAGTAACCATTTTACAAAACTTAGGTCTAATTTTCTGTGTGGGTATTGCAGTAGGTTTGGCTGACAAGAAAAAAGGTGAAGCTGGATTTACGGCTATGCTAGCATTCTTAGTATTTATCAATGCAATGAACAAATTTATGACTTTGAAAGAGATGCTTGCAGATCCTGAGAATTTGCGTGGTACAGGTCAAGCAATGGTCCTAGGAGTCCAAGTGTTAGATATGGGTGTGTTTGCAGGTATTTTACTTGGTATCATCATTGCCGTTATCTTTAATCGTTTCGCAGATATAGAATTTAATAATGCCTTTAATATCTACGGTGGAACACGTTTTGCTTTTATCGTCTTAATTCCGGTGGTTGTAATTTTTGCTATTTTAATGACTTACATTTGGCCATTCTTCCAACAAGGTATTAACTCGTTAGGTGGTTGGATTCAAAATGCAGGTAATTTCGGTATTTTTGTCTACGGTGCACTAGAACGTTTATTAATTCCAACTGGATTACATCACTTAGTATATACGCCTTTCTTATATACATCATTAGGTGGGACAGAAATTATTAATGATGTTGTATACGAGGGTTCACGTAATATCTACTATGCAGAAATGGTAGAACCAGCAATTCGACAATTATCAGCTAGTGTTATCTGGGATGCCCGTGGTATTTCAAAAATGTTCGGTTTGATTGGTGCCTGCTTAGCAATGTATGTAACAGCGGATCCAGATAAGAAACAAAAAGCACGTGCGATTTTAATCCCTGCAGCGTTTACTTCATTCATTGCCGGGGTGACAGAACCAATCGAATTTTCATTCATGTTTATCGCACCAGTATTGTATGTAGTTCATGCGGCTTTAAGTGGATTAAGTATGGTTGTATTAAATGTCTTCAATGTCCGTTCAATCGGACCAAATGGTTTCATCGATTTCTTAATGATGAATGTACCTTTAGGTATCGAGAAGACAGGTTGGCCGATGTATATCCTAATTGGACTAGTATTCTTCGTCATTTACTTCGTTATCTTCCGTGTGTTAATTCAATTAATGAATTTAAAAACAATTGGTCGTGAAGATGAGGGTGCTGAAACAAGATTATATTCTAAGAAAGACTACCTAGATAAAAAATCAGGAGCATATGCGTCTGAATATACGGCTGCAACTTCAGAGTCTAATACAGGCAGCATTGGTATGACTGTTGTGGATCTGCTAGGTGGTAAAGAAAATATTGAATCAGTTACAAACTGTTACTCACGTTTAAGAACAGTATTAAAAAATCCAGATTTGGTCGACCAAGAAGCCTTAAAAAATGAGACCCAAGCTAGTGGTGTCGTTGTGAAAGACAATAATGTTCAGGTTGTGTATGGGGTTCAAGTTGGCTCAATTCGTAAATCGGTAGACCAAGTTTTAGGCTTTAGCTCTGAAGAGTAGGAATGGAAGGAAGTATAATAATGAAAAAATTCTCAGTAGTAATTGCAGGTGGCGGTAGTACATTTACACCTGGTATCGTCAGAATGTTAGTAGAGAACTTGGGTCGGTTTCCATTAGAAAGATTATATTTATACGATAATGATGGTGAACGCCAAGCAATTTTAGGTGAAGCAATCGAAATTATGTTAAGCGAAGAAGCACCAGATATTGATTTTGCATATACTACAGATCCTAAAAAAGCATTTACTGGTATGGATTTCTGCATGGCTCATATTCGAGTAGGGAAATATGCCATGCGTGAATTAGACGAAAAAATCCCTTTAAAACATGATTTAATCGGTCAAGAAACATGCGGACCAGGTGGTATGGCTTATGGTATGCGTAGTATCGGTGGCATGATGGAATTAATAGATTTAATGGAACAATATGCACCAGAATGTTGGATGTTAAACTATTCGAATCCAGCTGCAATTGTTGCAGAGGCGTGTCGTGTGTTAAGACCTGACTCTAAAGTTTTAAATATTTGTGATATGCCAGTAGGTACACTTCGCCGTATGTCTCAAATTCTTGGTACAACACCTGACCAACTAGAAGTAGATTATTTTGGTTTGAATCATTTCGGATGGTGGACATCTATTCGAGGTAAAGACGGTACAGATTATACTGAGCAAGTAAAAGCATATGTAAAAGAGAATGGATATTTAAATCAAGTTGAAATTGATACGCAACATACTGATCCAAGTTGGCAAGAAACGCACAAAAAAGCCAAAGACCTATTCGCTGTTGAACCAAGATTTTTACCAAATACATATTTACAATACTACCTTTTCCCTGAAGACATGGTGGCACATTCAAATCCAGAATATACTCGTGCGAATGAAGTAATGGGTGGACGTGAAAAAGAAGTGTTTGATACAGCACGCCGTATTATCGCAAATGGAACTGCAAAAGAAAATGGCTTCCATATTGATAGTCATGCTTCGTTTATTGTAGATCTTGCTAGAGCAATTGCGTTCAATACACATGAAAGAATGATTATGATTGTAGAGAATAATGGTGCGATTGCTAACTTCCCGGATGATGCAATGGTTGAAGTACCATGTATTGTTGGATCTAAGGGGCCTGAGCCAATTGCTCAAGGAAAAATTCCTAATTTTGAGCAGGCTTTAATGTTCCAACAAGTAACATCTGAAAAGTTATTAGTGGAAGGTTTCATTGAAGGAAGTTATCAAAAAGTATGGCAAGCATTTACTTTATCAAGAACAATTCCAACTGCTACTAAAGCACGAGAAGTTTTAGATGATTTAATTGTGGCGAATGGTGATTTTTGGCCAGAGTTAAAATAATAATGATGATATAAAACGCTGTGTTTCACAGCGTTTTTTCTAAGAAAGCAGAGGTTTTTATGCAAATTACAGTTATTGGTCTAGGTAAAATGGGTTTGTCTTTGGCTAAACAATTAACTAGAAAGGGGCATGTCATTCAAGGTTATGATGTAAATCCCAAAATATCAGATGATTATGTCCACGAAAATATGACTTATATAAGTGATTTATCAACCTTGAAAGAGGCAAGTGAGAAGAATGTTGTATTTTTATTACTTCCAGCGGGGAATCCAACTAATGAAAGCATTGACCGACTTTCCAGATTATTACATTCAGAGGATATTGTAGTTGATTTTTCTAATTCCTATTATCAAGATTCTATTAAAAATTATGATAGGTTAGAAACGATGAATATTCATTACTATGATTGTGGTTTATCTGGGGGTGTTTCAGGAGCATTAAATGGTGCTTGTATGATGTTGGGTGGTGATGATAATTTGGATCCACAAATTATATCTATATTACAATCTTTATGTGTTGAAGATGGATTTAATTATTATGGACAACCAGGAAGTGGACACTACCTAAAAATGGTACATAATGGTATTGAATATGGGATGATGCAAGCAATTGCCGAAGGATTGGAATTATTACACGCTCAGAAGAGATACACGTTTAATTTAGAAAAGGTGACAAGTAATTGGTCTAATGGATCTATTATTACCTCAGCACTTATGGATAACATACACGAAGAGCTACATGCAGATAATCAGCTATCTCAATTTCAACAAAAAGTGCATGCATCTGGTGAAGCTAAATGGATGGTTAGTGAAGCATTAAAAGAAGAAGTTCCTGTTCCAACAGTTGCCTTGTCCTTGATGAAACGTAATGCATCATTAACAGAACAACAATTTTCTAATCAAGTATTATCAGCTATGCGCTACAATTTTGGCGGTCATAAAGAATATTGATAGTGAAGAAATAACGCTTGTACGGCAGGCGTTATTTTTTGTCTAGTTTTTTGGTTCACAGATAGTATATTTCCCTGTGCTATTCAGCTACATCCCAAAGAATTTAGTCACTCTAAATGCTATAATAATGAAAATATATGCGCGAAGGAGAACAACATGGACCTACTATTTACGCTCGACGAAGGCTATCTGAGCCATTTAAAAGTCACCTTGCTATCGATTCGACAAGCCAATCCCCACACTGATTTCCGCATTTGGCTCGTCCACGAAAGTATTTCTTCTGATGGTTTGAAAAAATTACGGACGCTGACAGACCACTTAGCTTTTGATTTACAAGAAATTCAAGTAGATGGCAGCCAGTGGAATAACGCCAAAACGGAGGAACGCTATCCAAAAGAAATGTACTTTCGACTACTGGCCGGCGAGATTTTACCGGCAGATATCCATAAGGTACTCTATCTAGACCCGGACATTTTGGTCATCAACCCACTCGATGATTTATGGGATATGGATTTAGGCGACGAATTGTTGGCGGCAGCTACCCACACAGGTTTAACCGAGATGTCGACACGATTGAATAAAGTGCGACTGGATTTAGACCACGTCTATTACAACTCGGGGGTTATGTTGATGAATCTGGACCGTGCCCGCCAAGTTATTAAATGGGCGGATATCCAAGAGACCATCGACAAGTATAATAACCTCTTGATTTTGCCAGACCAGGATATACTGAACCACCTATACGGTAAATATGCCGTCGAAATTCCTGAAGAAATCTGGAACTATGATACCCGTAAATATATGCGCTATCTGACGAAGAGTCTAGCACAACATGACATTCATTGGGTCATGGCCAATACGGCGATTCTGCATTTCTGTGGTGGACCAAAACCTTGGGACGAAAAACACGACAACCGTTTCACCAGCGTGTACCTGGACTATCAGAACAAATTGGACCGGTTGGAAGGAGAACTAAGTTAAATAAAAGGTAAGTCTTTTAAAGAGGAGGACTTAGATTTATAGCATTGAGTTTTTACGACATAAAATAGATGAAAACTGGAAACCAGAAGGGGTTCTGCTTATATTTATGAGGAAAATTTAAAAGTAAATAGCCTTGAACTTTTCACTTCCAAAAGAAGTGAAAGTTCAGCCACTTGTGTGACGCGTTTTTTCTCATTTTGTAAACCAGAATCCCCTGAGAGTTCCATTTTTTTGGTTATTTGGGATTTTATATATACAATCCCTAGAAAAGGCAAAAAAATATGGTTGTTCAGTGTGATGCTCGGCCAAAAATGGCATAAAAATCAAAATAAAAAGAGGGTCGGGCCCTCTTTTTTCATTACAGAAAAGTAAATCGTACCCCTTGTGAAGGATGGACATATGTCAGTTTTACCATCATGCCTGGTAATTCAAGTGTTTTAGTTCAAAAGGAGCATAATTCTTTGCAGTTTGTATTTGGGTGGTATATCATTTTTAGTGTGTAACTTACTATTAGAAACTAAGGTAGAGGAATGAGGGATTGGATGTTAACAAAAGAGGAATTGCCAGTTTGCCCAGTCGCAACAACGGTTGATTTGATTGGAAACAAATGGAAATTGTTAATCATGCGTGAATTGTTGAAGGGTACGAAACGTTTTAACGAATTACACAAAGCGATTGATGGTATTAGCCAAAAGGTTTTAACTGAAAATCTGAAAAAAATGGAAGCTGACGGTATTATTGTGCGTAAGGCTTATCCAGTAGTACCACCGAAAGTGGAATATTCCCTAAGTGAATTAGGGGATTCGTTGCGTCCGATTATTGATGCCATGAGCGATTGGGGTACCAATTATATTAAAGAGAATTTGATGTAAATGCTGAATAAAAAATCAGACTGGAATAGTTCCAGCCTGATTTTTTGATTTACATAGATGATTATTTTAAGGAGTCAAAGTATTCTTTGGCTACTGCTTGGTAATCTTCACCATCGATATCTACTTTGGCATTCAATTCGATAACAGTATCAGTTGTTAAGTCTTTGTTGATGTTGTTTAATGTTTCAGCAATTTCTGGGTTCGCATCTAACACTTCTTGACGAACAACTGGCACCAAGTTATATGGAGGCCAGAAGTTTTTGTCATCTTCTAAGACAGTGAATGATTCTTTATCTGATAATTGACCTTCAGTTGTGTAGGCTGGTGTTGCATCAGCTTCGTCGCTCTTCAATACTTGGTATTTCAAGCTGTTGTCGTAAACTGTTGAAGATTTGAAGTTGAATGGACCGTAAACTTCAGCAAGACCTGCTAAACCATCTTCACGTTCATCGAATTCACCTTGAGAAGCAAAACGAATTTGTTCAGCGTTTGCTTGTAGGTCACTGATAGTAGTGATGCCTAAATCTTCAGAAACACTAGTTTTGATTGCGATACCTTGTGCATCGTTTGCAGGTGCGTAATCAAGTGTTGTTAATTCGCCACCTTCTTCATAAGCTGCACGTACAGTTTCGGCAACTGTATCAGGGTCAGTTTCCATTGGTAATTGGAAAATTGATAAAAGTGCTGTACCTGTGTATTCAGGGTATAAATCAATTTCGCCACTTTCAATAGATTCTGGAATAACTGAACTTGCGATGTTAGGCACGCGTTCAACTGTTAAACCTTGATCTTCTAATGCTAATGCATAAATTTCACTCACAACTAGGCTTTCAGTAAAGTCTTTAGACCCAATTTTGATGGGCTCACTTGAAGCGCTAGAAGAACAACCCGCTAAAACCAAAGCAACTACGGCTGAAATTCCAGCCAATAATTTTTTCTTCTTCATTTAAAAATCCCCCTTTTTTGATGCCTTAATTGTAATGGTTTTATCTTAAAAATGATAGTAGATACCTTTTTGTTAGGTACTTACTTTTAGGTAACTATCAAACAAAAAAGTGCCTACTATGTATCGGGGCATAATTATATATATAATATATATATGGAGGAGTGTGGTTTTGATGGATGCGCTAGAAATTTTCCAGTCTATGGTAAATCATCCCGTAAAAATTGCAATTTTAAAGCATATGAACGAAAATAACTATACACCTAAATCAGTGAGCGAATTGCGCTTATTATTCGTGAAAGATGACGATTTAGCAGATAGGGTAACCTTTATCACGACTATTTGGGAGATGTATAACGATCATTTGATCAGCAAAGTGGAAAATGAACACGGTGTTCTTTTTACCCTAACTGATCAAGGACGAGAATTGAATAAAATCATGTCAGATCTTGACTCCTGGTCTGCTGAACATGAATTTTTTGGAGGGATTTAGTTTGATTCAAGATATCATAACCTATTTTAGTGAGGATGGCGGACAATATGTTTCATATTTGATTCAGCATCTTCGCCTAAGTTTGATTGCCTTGGTGATTGCCATGATTATTGGTATACCGCTGGGCTATATTAGTTATAAACATGAGAAAGTAGCTGAGTTTTTCACCACCACATCACAATTATTGCGGATTATCCCTAGTCTAGCAATCTTGTTTATTTTAATTCCAATCATTGGGGTAGGTGAAGTACCTGCGTTAATTGCCTTGGTATTCCTTGGTGTACCACCAATTTTGGTCAATACCATTCTTGGCTTTAATGAAATACCAGCCGTAACCAAAGAAGTAGCAATCGGTATTGGTATGAATGAAATTCAATTGCGTAAACGTATTGAATTTCCATTGGCCATGCCGTTTATTTTAAATGGGGTTAAATTGTCACTTGTGGAAATCATTGCCTCTGCAACGCTAGCTACCTATATTGGTGCTGGTGGTTTAGGTACCTTGATTTTTACGGGACTAGGCCTATACCGTATGGACTTGTTGGTCATCGGTGGTGGGACAGTAACAATATTGTCCCTATTAAGCATGTTTATCCTAGACTTTATCATTAGAAAGGTGTCTGAAAATAGTGTCGAAATCAGTAATTAAATTTAAAAACGTAGCCAAACACTTTGGCTCGCAAACCATCATTGAGGATTTATCGTTTGATGTAGCTGCTGGAGAGTTTATTACCATTCTTGGTTCTTCTGGTTCTGGTAAAACAACAACATTGAAAATGATTAACCGTCTGATTGAACCAGATGCGGGGACAATCGAAATTAACGATGAAAATATCGAAAATATTGATTTAATCGAGTTGCGTCGTAACATTGGTTACGTTGTACAACAGATTGGTCTTTTCCCCCATATGACGATTGAAAAAAATATCGCCACAGTGCCAGAGTTACTAGAATGGGATCTTAAAGATATTAAAGCACGTGTGATTGAATTGATGGATTTGGTGAAACTACCTTACGACCAATACGGTCAACGTTTCCCTAAACAATTATCTGGTGGACAACAACAACGTGTTGGGGTAGCGCGTGCGCTTGCGGCCAACCCGCAAATTATGTTGTTGGATGAGCCATTTGGTGCCGTTGATGCCATTACACGTAAAGAATTACAAAAACAAATTAAGGCGATCCATGAAGAGTTAGCAGGAAAAACCTTCTTATTTGTCACCCATGATATCAATGAAGCCTTCTATTTGGGGAATAAAGTCATGATCATGGATGAAGGAAAAATCTCGCAATACGATACACCAGAAAACATCGTAAAAGCACCAAAAACAGCCTTTGTTCAAGAATTGTTAGATACAGTCTATGAAGAAGGCGCTTTGTGGGGGGCCTTGAAATGATTGAATACTGGAGTTATTACCATAGCAAATTAATCAATGCCACTTTGGATCATTTGCAATTGGTGACCATCTCTATCATCTTGGCATTAGTACTTGCCATGGCCATTATTTATGTGTGCATCAATAAGGCCAAATGGTTAGATGTACTCATCTACTTTTTCTCAGCTTTGTATGCTGTACCAAGTTATGCCTTTTTCGCCTTATTAATCCCATTAACCGGACTAGGTAGCACAACGGCCGTTATCGTACTGACTTTATATAGCGAGTACGTTCTATTGCGTACCTTCACGACAGGGATTCGTCAAATTGATCCATTGATTGTGGAATCTGCGCGGGCTATGGGTATGACGGATAAGCAAGTCTTCTTCCGCATTCAGTTACCATTAGCGGCTAAGTCTATCTTCTCAGGAATTCGTTTAGCTTTGACGTCAATTATCGGGATTGCAACAATCGCTGCAACCATTAATGCAGGCGGGTTAGGTACCATTCTATTTGACGGCTTGCGTACGCAAAGTGTCGAAACGATGATTTGGGGTGCTAGCTTGACGGTTCTCCTATGTATTTTTGTCAATTACGTCTTGAAATGGATTGAAAAATTTGCCTTACGCAATATGGCGTTAGACTAAGAAAGGCGGTCACTTATGAAAGCTGCAGTAATATATGAAGCGGGTGGACCAGAGTAATTAGTTGTGACAGAAGTGCCTAAACCTAGTGTGAAAAAGGGTTGGTCCCTCGTTAAAGTCATGGGCTTTGGGATTAACCACTCCGAAATCTTTACACGGGAGGGCTTATCGCCAACGGCAAGTTTCCCGCGAATTCTAGGTATCGAATGTGTGGGCGTCGTTGAGGAAACGACTGACCCGGACAAGTTATCAGTGGGGCAAAAAGTCATCTCCATTATGAGGGAAATGGGGCGTGCTTTTGACGGCTATTACGCTGAATATGCCTTACTACCCAATGAACAAATTTATTCTGTTGAAACGCATTTAGATTGACCAACCTTGGCGGCGATTCCTGAAACTTACTATACGGCTTACGGTTCGCTGAAAAACATGCGTGTTGAAACGAGTGATACTGTCTTGGTACGTGGTGCTACGTCCGGGGTAGGTGTTGCCTTTTTACACTTACTAAAAAGTGAATTTCCACAGGTTCGTGTGGATGGCACTAGCCGTAGCCTTACTAAGGAAGCGCAATTGCTAGCTGTCGGTTTCGACGGAGTGGTTGAAGACCGTGATGGACAACTGCAAACGAACACGGCCTACGATAAGATGTTTGAGTTAATCGGTCCAGCGACGGTTAAGGACAGCTTCTTGCATTTAAATGAAGGCGGAATAGTATGTTCAACTGGAAAACTTGGCGGGCAATGGTATTTGGAAGACTTTGATCCGATTTTTGATATCAAAGCCAATAGTTATCTAACGTCATTTTATTCTGGGAATGTCGATGACGACAAATTGAATGAAATGTTGGCTTATATTGAGGCGAATGATACGCCAGTGAAACCGGAGAAAGTTTTCAGTTTAGATGAGATTCAGGATGCCCACCGTTACCTTGACAGCAGTCATAGTTTCGGGAAAGTAGTTGTCGTGAATCATCAGTAGTGTTGAAAGAGAGGTCCGAATATGGACTATCAAGTGAATGGCCATGTGATGATGTTGCGCGTTGATAGGGGCGAAGAGGTCCTAGCTGCGATAACTGAGGTGTGCCAAAAGGAAGGTATTCAAGCTGGTTCTTTCCAAGGAATTGGCGCATGTGGCGATGTCATTGTGTCGACGTATATTGCGTCGGAAAATGATTTTACTGACCATGAAAAGACTGGTATGTTGGAATTGGTATCTTTAATGGGGAATATTACCCGTGATGAAACAGATGCACCTGAACTGCATGCCCATGCAAGTTTTTCTTATTTGAATGATGAAGGCGAAACGGCTGTATTATCGGGACATTTAACCAAAGCCGTTGTTTTATATACTGTGGAACTTGTCCTAACGCCATACCCTAACAAGGTGAATCGGGCATTTGACGAGGAAACAGGTATTCGTTTGTGGCAAATTAATCGTTAATTTTTGGGGAGGTTTGTATTGATGTCAGAACAATTTGAAACAGTTGATTTAACCATAGATGATTTGACCGAAAACCTAGCGCATGCGTCCTTGGATTTAATTGATGGCGCTGAAGTTGTTCGTGTCGTCAAAGACAAGTCCGTTGAGGCATTTGATGAAGCAACATTCGCACGCATCAATGATGTCCATTTTCATAATGGGGTAATTAAGGTAAAAGTACTAAGCCGTTTATTACCGGATGCACCTGATTTTTCACGCGGCTTTATCGGCATTGCCTTTCGTATCAACGACAGTAACGACCAGTTTGAAGGATTGTATATTCGACCAACCAATGGCCGTTGTGATGACCAATCACGTCGTAACTCAGCAACACAATATTTCTCATATCCAGACTACAAATTTGACCGTTTCCGTGCAGAAAATCCGAAAAAATATGAATCTTACGCCGATATGGGCTTAGATGAATGGATCGATTTGAAGATTGAAGTTGATGAGGACCATGCCAAATTCTTCGTTAACCAAGCAGAGCAACCCGTTTTAATCGTCAATGATTTAAAACTAGGACCAAATGCTGAAGGTGGCGTTGGTTTATGGGTTGACGTTGGGGCAGAAGGCTTCTTCAAAGACCTACAAATTGAACATTATTACTAATATTGATAGAGGCTGGGATTTATGAATCCTAGCCTTTTTGCGTCGACAAGATATGTCTTGAGAGGAGGGGGGCTTATTTTGATGCTATTGTGTTTACTCAACTTGAAATAGACGAAAAATGGGTCAAACAAGTTCTTGTTTGAACATTTATAAGAAAAATGGCCACAACAACGACTTGATTGAACCAACTACAAAAAAATGTCTCATACCTCCATCTGTATGAGCCATTTTTTCTCATTTTTGATAATAGAGGCCCCTGATGTGTCCAAAAAACGTTTATTTCGTTTTAATACATACAATACTTGGGGAAGCAGAAAAATATGGTTGTTCAGTGTGATGCTCAACCATGTATGGCTTAAAAATCAAAATGAAAAGAGGGCCTAAGCCCTCTTTTTTCATTATGGAAAACAACCACCAATGTTGGCAGCAAATTCGCAAACAAATAGGATTATTTTAGCTTATACACAGCTCCTATGCCGGCACTCTCGACTTTTTTGACACAGCAAATTATTTGTTTAGGTGTGCCTGGAAGAATTGTACTTGGTCTAAATTGCAGGCTTTGGCGATGGCTGATTTTTGGTCGATGTGGAATACGTGACCGAGCTCACTGGCATCTTGGTTGCTGTAGACTTTGAAGTGGGTTTCAATGCTTTTAGAAACTAAGTATTGCCCCATTTGTAGTCCCTCCGTGTTGAGGAAGTCGTGGCTAGCTGTCATGACGAAGGCCGGCGGAAAGGCACTGGTGATGTAGTCTTCAACCGGGAATGTCTTTTTCACAGAGGCACTAGGTGTTTCGCCGAAGTAGTAAGGGAAGCTAGCTTCGATGGGCTTTTCGGTACCCAGGAAGTAGGCCCCACAGTTGAGTCCGACGGCGTTGAATTGGACGGGTGCGATTTCGAAATCGAATAGGGCTACGTAGTCGGGATTTGTTGTCAGTGCAGCGTATTGCTCGGTCAGCTGACCACCTGCTGAGTCGCCCAATAGAAAGAGATTGTTAAGGTCGATATAGTATTCAGCTGCATGGTCGACGATCCAATGCATAAGATCGTTGGTGTCTTCAAGCGGCGCTGGGTATTGATGTTTGGGTGCAAGGCGGTAGTTGAAGTTGACAACAGTAAAGCCTTGGCTGGCAAGGAACATGGTGTAGAAGCGGTAGAGTTCTTTGTCGCCATAGAAGAAACCACCGCCGTGAATGTGGATCAAGGTCGGTAGGGCTTGCTTGGTGCCTTTTGGATAGTAGATATCAAAGGTATTGTCGATGCCGTGTGGTCCATAGGATAGGTCGCGGATTTTTTCGACGGTATCCGGTTCAGTTAGGCCTTGGTCACGGATGGCATCACCTTTTTGAAATTCTGCGCGCATTTTTTCAACATCAATTTGAATCACGAGATTACCTCCTTAAGCGGTTACAAGTTTTATTGATTTGATTGTACATGATAGTGGTGATTTTTGGTTCAAAAAAACTTACTTTTTGTAAGTAAGAAGTGTAGCTATTTGAAAATGACGGTGGTATGATTAAGGCGACCGCGACAGTTGAGAAGAAGTGGTCGCTTATAAAGCCTATTAGAATGCATGCTTACCATTATGTAAGTAACTAATAAAAAAGTGCCTACTTTTTGTAAGTGATTATTCGTGGTTTAATGTAGTCAGTAACAAAATAGAAATGTCACTCAAAGGTTTAATTTAGAAAGTGGGAAAATAAAAATGGCAAATATTACTATTTTTGGTAAAGGTAACATGGGTACTGCAATCGGTGGATTGTTTGAAGAAGCTGGCAACCAAGTAACTTACATTGGTTCACAAGATGACAAAAAAGAATTAGGCGACATCGTTGTTTTAGCAGTTATGTACCCAGTTGTTGACTCAATCTTAGAAAAATACGAAGGCGAATTTGCTGGTAAAGTTATCGTTGATATCACTAACCCAGTTAACTTCGAAACATTCGACGGTTTAGTTGTACCTGCAGATTCTTCAGCAGCACAAGTAATCCAAGATAAAGTAGCAGATGCTAAAGTTATCAAAGCTTTCAACACTACTTTTGGTGGCACTTTATCATCTAAAAAAGTTGCTGACACAGTCCCTACTACAGTTTTAGTAGCTGGTGAAGCAGAAGCTAAAGAAACATTCAAAGCTGCTTTCGATGGTGCTGGTATTGATGTAATCGATGCTGGTGAATTGAAACGTGCTCGTGAATTAGAAGCATTTGGTTTCTTACAAATCACTTTAGCAGCAGCTGAAAAAATTTCTTGGGGCGGCGGCTTCGGTATCTTAAAATAATTGAATCAAACTTATTAGTTAGAGGCCATGTATCCTGGAAAGGGTACGTGGTCTTTTTTGATGGAATTGCTTAAGATTTGACTAGCCTATTTGTGGGGCATAGTATGAAAGCAAAGACTTAATGAAATTCAGTTTTAAGGGGGAAAAGCAATGGTAAAGGGTGACAATCATGTGAAGATATTAATTGATCCATCACCTAGACGAATTAGTGTGCAATTTAATGGCCAAGTAATTGCCGATACGAAGAATGCCTTAATTGTTCATGAAAGAGGACGGGTGCCTGTTTATTATTTTCCTAGTGCAGATGTCCAAACAGACTATTTAATCCCTACTAGTTTGGCAACACAATGTGTGATTAAAGGGACAGCTTCATATTGGACGGTAACAGTAGGTAATCGTAGTGCTGAAAATGCGGCTTGGTCATATCAAACACCACTTGCAGGTAGCGAAGTGCTTGCGGGGTATATTTCTTTTGACTGGGACCAAATGGATGCCTGGTTTGAAGAAGATGAAGAGATTTTTGAACATGCGCGTGATCCTTATACACGCCTTGATGCCATTCCAAGCACACGTCATATCCAAGTCATTATCGACGGGGAAATCGTGGCTGACAGTCACCGACCTGTAATTCTCTATGAAACAGGCTTAACACCACGATACTATCTACCAGTAGAGGACATCAAGATGGATGTGCTTGTACCATCTGAAACCCATTCACGCTGTCCTTACAAAGGCTATGCTAGTTATTGGGATGTCAATATCAATGGTAATGTTCACAAAGATGTTGTCTGGGGTTATTTAGAGGCAAATCCTGAAGTAAACGAAATTCGCCATTTACTAAGTTTCTACAATGAACAAGTAGAAGCTGTAATTATTGATGGGGAAAAATGGTCACTGCATTCAAAAGCCAGATTACCTCATACCGATGTTGTCCAAAACTCATTAAAAGAGGGGACAAATTAAAAGGTCGGGTTGCTTGAATATGCGAATAAACACAAAAACTCAGGTTAGCGAGGATTCGCCAACCTGAGTTTTTTATTTGTTTAGTTGATTACCTTGTCGGGATCAAAGTCAGTGTTTGTATTGACTTCAGATGCGACTGGTTTTGTTTTGTTGTGGTTTTCTAATAAAGTCATTGCGACTGTAGTTAAGATACTAATCACGGCTGCATCATCGACGAAACCTAGTGGGCCGAAGATATCTGGTAAGACGTCAGCTGGGAAGATGGTATACAAGAGTGCCATGCCTGTAATTGCTTTAATATATGTAGGTGTTTCTTTGTTGAACAATGCTTTGATAAAAGTACTGATATTCATTTTGGATGTTTGTTTCATTTTTTCATCACCCTTCCTCATGTGTATATCTTATAGGCAAAAGGGATTTTGCGTATCCGACTTTAGTAGGATTTATTGAGAAAGTAGCCTTTATTTGGGGAAATTGCCGATTTCTATTGCGTTTTTCATAATTCTGAATATTTTCTCATAAAATTATCATTTTTATCTTGCAATCAAGTTGAAATTGAGTTACATTAGATTCATATTAGAAAACGAAAGAGGAATCTCATAATGTTAATGCAAACACAAAATAATATGAATAACGTCATTATTATTATTATTGACTCTAGGACTTAGGAAATTAGCTACTAATTTCATATGTCCTATTTGTGTTTGTGAGAACAGAATGGGACTTAAGCCTCCCATTCGCGTGGGAGGCTTTTTTCGTGTCTATGGACGATTGAAGTTTTTCAATCAAGGTTGGTTTGTTGCGTAGGTTTTATATTTGGAGGGAAAAATGAAATTCAAGAAATTATTATTATCATTAGCGTCGGTAGTTACTTTAGCAGCCTGTGGATCTGTTACATCTACAACTAGTTCATCAGATACAGCAGATAGCGAAACAATTAACATCGGTGGTAACTTTGCCTTAACAGGTAGTGCATCTGCTTATGGTTCTTACATTAACGATGGTGCTACTTTAGCATTCAACGAAATCAATGCAAATGGTGGTCTTCTAGGCAAACAAATTAACTATGTATCAACTGATAATAAATCAAATGTACAAGAAGCAGCCAATGAAGCGACACGTTTATTAGAAGATGAAAATTTATCTGTCTTATTATCTTCAGATATCGCAGCTTCAACTGAAGCATCTATCCAACCAGCACAAAATGCCAAAGTGCCTATGATCATCCCTTCAGCAACAGTAGATGATTTAACATTAGATTCTTCAGGAAATGTATTCGACTACATCTTCCAAATTGCCTTCCAAATCTCTAACCAAACAAAAGCATTAGGTGCATTTGCGGATGAAAAAGGCTGGACAACAGCAGCTGTATTACAAGATAACTCATCTGACTACGGTCAAAACTTAGCAACACAATTCGAAGAAGACTTCTCAGGTGAAGTAGTTGCCAAAGAATCATTCATCTCTGGTGATACTGACTTCAACTCAATCTTGTCTAACATCAAAGCACAAGATCCAGACGTATTATTCATCGCTGGTTACTACCCTGAAGGTGGGGCAATCGTGAAACAAGCCCGCGAAATGGGTATCGATGCTGCAATCCTTGGCCCTAATGGTTTAGGTAACGACGAGTTCTTTAAATTAGCCGGTGCAGATAACGTTGATGACTTCTACTACGCTACAATCTTTGTAACAGGTGAATACGGTACTGATGCAGCGAACGAATTCGCAGAACGTTACGAAGCTGAATTTGGTAAAGAAGCTGACTTGTTCTCAGCAGGTGGTTACGATGCAGCAATGATCGCAGCTGACGCAATCGAACGTGCTGGTTCAACTGACCCAGAAGCAATCCGTGATGCCTTAGAAACAACAACTGACTTTGAAGGTGTAACTGGTAAAATTACATTCGATGAAGACCACAACCCAGTAATGGACTCATTCGTAGTAGGATTCCAAGACGGTGAAATCTCATCAGTAGAATCAGTATCAGCAGAATAAAACAGGATGTGAGCGCGGGCGTTTAGACAGGTAGCACTGGAGGGAATATGCAGTAGCAAGCGCAGCTTGCTGCAAATATTTCCGAAGTGGAGACCTGTCTGCCCAAGCGAACTCGACTAGTAAGGATGTGAGGACCGACGATTAGAAAGCCACCGGTGGAAGATGATGACGGTGATGACGGTAGTCATCGACTAGTTCATCTGAAGCGCAGGGCTTTCTGGAGGTCCGAACTCAACTAAACAGGATGAGAGAAAAAGCGTCATGGCCCTAACCAGTGGAAGAATAGTGCCGTGTCACATGAAATGTGACGCAATATAGTCTGAAGTGGAGTCGGGTCTGCTTATTGGAGCTCAACTCCAAAATTTGGGAGAAACAGCTTTGTATCTCCATTATTTCAAAAAGTAGCATTAAAAGTGTCGCTTGACACTTTAATGCTATTTTTGTGTTTATTCCCGTTATTAGTGTAATCTTATGTTAAAATGGATATTATTTTGGGTTATTGGGTTTTAGCTTGGTGGGGAGACTTGTATGAGGGATTTTTTTGAGAAAAATAAAAAGCGAATTGTTAGTTGGTTAGTAGTGTTCTATCTAATGGTTTTTGGTTTTGGAACCTTACTGATAGATGAACATACGAGTGTTAGTCTTGTGGCGTTAGCAATTTTACTTTTTGCCATTTTATTGTTTATATACATACAAATTACACATAAAAAATTTAAGATGATTATTCTGCCTTCCATCATTGCGTTTCTATCCGCAAGTACGATGAAGGGGTTTATTGGTAACATCATATTCGATCAGTATGTCAATGTCATAGTGGTGTTGACCATATTGTTGACGAGTATCGTAGTTGTTCTTGTTGCTGAAAAAGAACTAAAGAAATCGAAGCAATAATTGGCAACATTCATATAACAAAAAGCGAGTCGATGGGAGGTCGACTCGTTTTTTAGTATTTATCTTTCGTTTGGGAGGAGAAAGATGAATGAAGAAAAGATTGTTTGGTTTGTTTATTGGGTATGAATATATAATAAGCGACACTCATGAATTAATAATGAAGAATTCGTCAAAAAATGTGCCGATTTAATGACTAAATGATTAAGGGTTTCTTTAGGGACAAATAGATTTTTGACCATAGGATGGGTTGACGGCCGCGTCAACCCGTCAATTTGGTGCTTTTTGCGCAACAAAAGTGACGACTAATTACTAATGCAAGTTGTTTGTATTGAATGGCATCTCATTCAATAGTAATTGTGAGGATTTGTATGGAATGGATGCCCATTCCATAATTTTTGGGTCATTTTGTATGGAATGGGTTCTCATTCCATAATTTTTGGCCTATTTTGTATGGAATGAATTCTCATTCCATAATCGCACCCATATTGCAGAAGCAAAACCATTTTTCAAAATCAAAAAGGAGGTCAATTAGCCTCCTTGTGTCGCATATCTATTCCTTATCTGAACTTGATGTAGCATCATCTGCCGCAACTTCTTGTAGAATTGCTTCATTAAAGAGACTTGCCGTGTCCCCTTCAGTGAGGTCGTTTTCGGTCAACAGATAAGAACCGTCATCTTGCTTGGTCACTGTATAGGTATAATTAAAATCCATATCTGGGTTGACCAAAGTCAATTGGTCGCCATCTAGTGTATAAGACCAGACCAAATCAAATTGGTCCATCAGCTGTTGCATGATGGTGGCTTTGATATCATCCTCATCATAGCCTGTATCAACTAATTTCAGGGTCATGTCAGTGTCGTCAAATGTTGCATCGAAAATCAATTCCGTATCCGCATAAGTAGCTGTTAGTGTCCAGGACTTGTCTGTCAGTTGTGTTTGTGAAAGGCCACAAGCTGCTAAGAATACCGTGAAGATAGCCGCGATAAATACTTTTTTCAAAATTGTCATGATCTTCCTCCATTAAATGTGTCGGTTGCTTCTATTATATCAAATCCGCTTCGGGCCGATGGGCAAAATCTCTAAGCTTCTTCAAAGATTTTAGGGATTCATTAAGACGATGCGGACCAATTGACGTATAATAAATAAGGAATACATCATGTAAATGATTGAATTGAAAGGACGTAAATTATGGCAAATGTAAATAAATATTATGTATATGCAGACCGTATCATTCTGGCCGATGAGGTGCTTGAAAATGCCTATCTTGAAATAATGGACGGCAAGTTCGGTTATGCGTCAATCGAAAAACCGCTGCTAGGCGACATTATCGACTATTCTGGTAAGACGATTGCGCCTGGTTTGGTGGATACGCATATTCACGGTTTCCACGGTGCTGACGTGATGGATAACGATTTTGAATCTGTGAAAACGATGTCCAAAGGTTTGGTCACTACCGGTGTGACGTCATTTTTACCGACAACTTTGACATCAGCGGCTGATTTACTGGAAGAAGTCGCAAGTAAAATAGGCGCACACTATCAAGAAGTAGAAGGTGCACGTATCCTAGGTATCTTCTTCGAAGGACCTTGGTTCACGGAAGAACACAAGGGTGCGCAAAACCCAGCCTACATGGGTGATCCTGATTTGAAACAATTCAAAAAATGGCAAGCAGCCTCAAATGACCTTATCAAGAAAATCGCGATTGCACCAGAACGTGACGGGGCAGCCGAATTTACGCGTATGGTGACAGCTTCTGGTGTTCAAGTGGCATTAGGGCATTCATCAGCAACTTACGAAGAAGCGCTTGATATCGTTGATGCAGGGGCATCTACCTTCGTACATACCTATAATGGTATGTCAGGCTTATTACACCGTAACCCAGGCATGGTAGGGGCAGCGATGGCTTCTGATGCCTATGCCGAAGTAATTTGCGATGGTTTACACGTACATCCAGGTGCTGCCAAAGCCTTAATCAAAGCAAAAGGTTGGGAGAAAACCATTTTAATCACCGATTCGATGTCTGCCGGCGGTATGCCAGAGGGTGAATACAAATTGGGCGAATTCCCAGTTATCGTGAAAGATGGCGCAGCTCGCTTAGTTTCTGGTAACCTAGCTGGGTCTGTTTTAGACTTGATGACGGCTGTTAAAAATGTTGTCAATTGGGGCATCGTACCACTAGAATTAGCGGTTCGTATGGCATCTCAAGTGCCAGCTGAATCCATTGGTATGGGTGATCAAGTAGGTACAATCGAAGCTGGACGCGTAGCTGACTTTATCGTTATCGACGAAAATCTAGATTTACAAGCTACTTATATGGCGGGACAAGCTGTTTACGAACGCTAATCATTTGCCCGTTAATTATAAAAATTAAAATATAATGAGAAAGCTCTTGAGATGTTCATTTTGTCATGTTATCCTTGAAAAAAAGACCAAGGGGTGCAAAGAATGACAGTAGAAGCAACAGGACAAGCGCTTTTTAATGCCTATAAGGCCGTTAGCGCAATCTCAGCAGAGGATTATCCACTAGACAATACCGACCAAGCCTACGCCGTACAGGATGTGGTTGTTGGTTTACGCCAAGCAGATGGGGAACTGGTGCAAGGCTACAAGATTGGCTTAGCGGCCAAAGCCTTACAAGCCAAATATGACACTGATCAACCAATTTATGGTGTGATGACCAATAAAACAGTGAAAACCACTATGTCACTAGCTGATTATATTGCGCCAGCTTTGGAATTTGAAGTCATTTTTATTGCCGATGAAGACATCAACGGTGATGATGATGTGGAGACTATTATGGCCAAATGTCATGTGGCACCTGGTTTTGAATTACCGGATGGCCGTTACAACAATTGGTTCGGCGGTATTCCGTTGACCGCTTTTGTAGCGGACGCGGGTGCAGTTGGAGCAGTCTGCATTGGTGAACCAACCAAAGCGACCTATGCGGATATCGACGGCATCTACGGGAAAGTGACCTTCAATGGCGAAGATTATAAAGAAGGTACCACTGACAAAGTCTTGGGTCACCCAGTTAATACGGTGAAATGGTTGGCACAAACCTTAGAAGCGCGTGGTCAAAAACTGTCTGCCGGTCAATTTGTGGCCTCTGGATCAGTGAACACCCCTTCGCCAATCGAAGTGGGCGAGTACGTGGGTACTTTCGATAATATTGGCACAGTGACCTTAAATGTGACTGCATAGTCCAGTCGGATATCTATTCAAATACATGTTAAAGGCATAAAACGACCTCACATGAGGAGGCGTTTTATGCCTTTTTTTCTCATTTAAATGTTCGTAAAAGGAAAATAGGATGTCAAGTTTTGTAACATGTAAACGCTATCATATTTTACGAGCATCTTTAGTCGACTGAAAGTGATAAATTTTTTTACATTCAGAAAAGGCGATAAATCAATAATATGAGATTAGTCTAAGAAAATGATTAAAAATAATGCTTGCACATCTAAATTTTCACCAATATAATCTAAGCACAAATAAGAAATCTAACATATGTATCACAAAATGTTATAAAACATAACATAACGTGTACAGATAGCAAATCGACTTTGTCAGGATAATTTATAGAGGTGAAAGATTATGGAGAATATTAATGGGGATTCAAGTCATCATGTAAACGAATATGAAGCACATACAGACCTAACCGCAATTAACACGTCACCACTTCTAGATGGTTCACATTTAGAATACGAAGATTATGCAAGCGCAACTTTTGAACATTTACACAAACACCCGGAATTATCCTTCCAAGAATACAATACGCGCAAGTTCATTGCCCAGGAGCTGAGAGACTTCGGCTATACCGATATTGAAACAGATGTTGGTGGGGGATCAGTGATTGCACGCTATGTCGGTAGCCAGCCTGGCCCGACAATCGCTTTTAGAGCAGATATGGATGCATTGCCGATTCAAGAGCAAACAAACTTACCTTATAAATCACTTGTCGATGGCGTCATGCATGCCTGTGGGCACGATGCCCATACATCTATCTTACTAACCACAGCCAAATATTTCATTGAATCAGGTGTAGATATTAAAGGCACGATCGTTTTCCTTTTCCAACACGCTGAAGAAGTGAAACCAGGTGGGGCACGTTCAGTCGTTGCATCCGGTGCCCTAGACGATGTCGATAAAATATTTGGCCTTCACGTTTCGGGACATGAACAGTTCAATGGTCATATCAATTACCGATACGGTCTAGCAACCGCCAATTCCGATACCTTCTATGTCAAAGTACACGGTAAAGGTGGCCACGCCGCAGCACCTCATAGAGCGGTGGATGCCACTTTAGTCACAGCCTACATTATTCAACAATTACAATCCGTTATGAGTCGTCACAAGAACCCAATGGACGCCGGAGTACTCACAATCGGTAATTTCCATGCAGGTTCAGGCGCAGCCAATGTCATTAGTGACTTAGCTGAAATTAACGGTACTATTCGATCTTATAATCCAGCCTTACGCGCACGAGCTAAACAAGATTTGATTTCCTTAGCAGAGGATATCGCACAAGCTCACGGCGCAGCAGCTGAAGTTGATTTTATTGATGGCTATCCAGCCCTATATAATCATCCAGCTGAAACCCAAACCGCAGTTGATGTATTCGCTGCAAGATTTGGGGAGGACCACTTAAAAGAAACCCCACCAAGCATGGGTGGTGAAGACTTTGCTTTCTATGTAGAAAAGATTCCAGGATCCTTCTACTACTTACCAGCAGGAGCGCATCCGAAGGGTGAGAATTACCCACATCACCATCCAAAATTTGAAATTGATCAGCAGGTACTCATGCTAGGAGTTGAAACAACATTAACCTTGATGAGTCACTATTTAGTAGAAAGTGAGGTTGGCGCGTATGTTACAAACGGAAAGAGCCATAAGTGATGCAATATCAAGCGTTACTGATGAAAAAATGACTGCTATTTTAGCCAAATGGTTAGATCACGCAGCAAGTTTAGAAGAAGAAACAATCACCGTCAGAAGACATCTACATCGACACCCAGAATTGTCATTCGAAGAGAAAGCAACAGCCAACTTCGTTTACCTCGAACTCTTGAGTGCGAAAATCTTCGATATCCAACGTAACGTCGGATCAGGATACGGTATTGTCGCTAAGATTCACGGTGCAGCACCTGGCCCAACTATCGCCTTACGTGCAGACATGGATGCCTTACCAATCAACGAAGAAACCGACTTACCTTTCAAATCAGAAACACCAGGCGTCATGCATGCCTGTGGTCATGATATCCATACCGCCGCACTACTAGGTGTCGCACAAGTCTTACAAGCCAACCGAGCTGATTTTGCTGGAACAGTCCTCTTGATTTTCCAACATGCAGAAGAAGTGAAACCAGGTGGTGCCAAATCAATCGTTGAAGCAGGCCACTTAGATGACGTCGATTTAGTTTTCGGTCTTCATGTGAACCCTAGCCAAGCTGTTGGTACAGTTGGTTACTCACTGAAATACGGTTCAGCCGATTCAGATACCTTCATCATCGACATTCAAGGGTCTGGTGGTCACGCTTCATCACCACATAAAACCGTCGATTCAGTGGTTGTAGCAGCCGAAACCATTTCAAACCTACAAACACTCGTTTCTCGCTTATCTAACCCAATGGATCCGATAGTTGTTACTGTTTCCTCAGTAGACGCCGGTGGTGGTGCACCAAACATTATTGCTGACACCGCTCGTATCATCGGAACCGTTCGTTCGTCATCCGCTAAGGGTCGCGAAAAGGTCAAGGAACATTTAATTCAAATTGCGAAAATGACAGCCATCATGAATGGCGCAGAGGCTAGTGTCGATTACCACGACGGCTACCCAGCAATTGTGAATACGAAATCGGTTGTGGAAGCTTCACTAGAAGCAATTGAAACATCTGGAGTCTTCACCCAAACCATCGAAAGTAACGCCGCAAATGGTGCCATGATGAATGGCGAAGACTTTGCTTACTACTTGCAAAAAGTACCAGGCGCATATTTTACAGTTGGCGTTGGACCTGATGCTACTAGCGATGGTCACACAGCAACGTATCCTTTACACAACAGTCACTTTGTTGCGAATGAAGCGGGTATATTATCCGCAATGAAATTGTTTCTCGTTGTCCTAAGCAAACATTTAAAGGTGGTGCCACATGATTAAATATATCGGTAAACGGCTTTTGGTAATTATTCCAGTACTTTTTGTAATCTCGATTTTGGCCTTTGTAATGGTGCAAATGGCGCCAGGTGATATAGCAGATTTATATCAATCACCAGATGCAACACCAGAACAAATCGAAATGATTCGTGAAAACTTAGGTTTGAATGATTCAATCGTAGTGCAATACCTACGTTGGTTAGGCAACTTAGTAACAGGCGATTTAGGCTTCTCATTTAGAACACGTACAAGTGTTGTTGGTCTAGTTGGACAAGCATTAACACCAACAGTTCAATTAATGTTAACAACTTTGGTTGTAGCCTACATTGTGGCAATTCCTTTAGGGATTTACGCAGCCAACCACAAAAACACATGGGTTGATAACTTAATCACTACTTTCTCTTTTGCAGGTGTGTCTATTCCAAACTTCTTCCTAGGTATGTTAATGATCTACTTCTTCTCAGTTGAATTAGGTTGGTTCCCAATTGGTGGACGTGAAAACTTATCTGGTGAAATGGACTTCTGGCAAAGTATTTCCTACTATGTATTGCCTTCAATCGTATTAGGAACTGCCTACTGTGCCAATATGACGCGTTATGTACGTTCAACAATTATTGGGATTAACGAACAAAACTATGTACGTACTGCAGTTGCCAAAGGTTTGACAGAAGAAAAAATTATTAACGGTCATACCTTACCAAATGCCTTGGTACCAATCTTAACTGTTATCGGTTCAGATATTCCACGTTTAATCGGTGGTGCCGTAG
Organism: Aerococcus agrisoli; assembly: GCF_003797145.1. Taxonomy (GTDB): domain Bacteria; phylum Bacillota; class Bacilli; order Lactobacillales; family Aerococcaceae; genus Aerococcus; species Aerococcus agrisoli. Next base: position 56,151 of record NZ_RKMG01000006.1, read on the forward strand.
TAACAGAGCAAGTATTCCGTTGGCCTGGTATTGGTTCACTAATGATGGCATCAATTAATGCACGTGATTATCCAGTAATCATGGCCATCATCTTATTCTCAGCATTCGCAGTTTTAGCATGTAATTTATTGGTTGACGTTTCATACGCTTATGTAGATCCACGCATTCGCTACGAATAAGCAACACTTATCTGACACGACATGGGCAAGTATTTAGGAGGGGTTATATGGCTGAAGAAAATTTATTCAAGGTTGTTTATGCGGATGCAGAGGACTTTGCAACGCAACATTTGGTTGAGGAAGCAAGTTTAAAAGCAACTTCAGAGAAGAAAGAAGCAGGTTACTGGGCAGTCATTTTCAAACGATTTGCCCGTAACAAAGCTGCCGTTTTTGGTTTAGTATGTTTTGCAATTTTATTAGCAGCTACAGCTTTTGCAAATGTTATCGCTCCTTATAATCCGGATGAAATTGTAGGGGATTTCCTACAAGCACCAACAATGGCGCATTGGCTAGGCACAGATGAAATCGGGCGTGATGTATTTTCTCGGGTTTTATATGGTGGTCAAGTTTCTATGTTTGTTGGGATTACTTCCGTTTTAATTTATGCAGCAATCGGCACGACTTTAGGTTTGATCTCAGGTTTCTTAGGTGGCGTATGGGATTTCGTGATCATGCGTTTAACAGAAGTTATCATGTCATTCCCGTATTTCTTAGTGGTATTAGTAGTTGTTGGTATCCTTGGTCCATCAATCTGGAATGTAACCATCGTAATTGGTTTGTTTGGTTGGGCGCCACTATGTCGCTTGGTTCGTGCTGAAGTAATGAAATTACGTGAAGCAGACTATATTCAAGCAGCCGTAGCATCTGGTTACTCAACAAGCAACATTGCTTTCAAACAAATTGTGCCAAACATCCTTTCACCAATTTTGGTAAACATGACATTTGGTATCTCTACTTCAATTATTACTGAAGCTTCTCTATCTTTCCTAGGTGTAGGTGTTGTACCACCGACTTCATCATGGGGGAACTTGCTAACAGCAGCGCAATCTCTATCCGTACTAACCATGCAACCATGGCGTTGGGTACCAGTTGGACTTGCTATCTTCTTAGCGGTTCTTTCTATCAACTTCATTGGTGAAGGTTTACGTGGCGCAGTGGAAGGTGAAATCTAACCTAGTTAGGGAGAGCGGAGGAATACTTATGAAAGAAAAACTACTAGCTTTATTGACTGTAGCAACGCTTGCCCTTGCAGGGTGCGGCGCAAATGCTTCAATTGAAACAACCGGGACTGCTAATGCCCAAGAAGTATCAAATTTGGATACAACACTTGATATTGGTACAACCAATACGATTTCAGGATTTAACGTATTTAATACAACCGACGTTGCGGGTCAATGGATTCAACGTTTTATGTATCCATCCATGTTGGATCAACCTGAAGCAGGTGTATTCCAACCGAATGTTGCGACCATGACGACTGAAGACAATCAAACCTATACCATTACAGTGGGTGACGATGTGACTTGGTCAGATGGCGTACCTTTTACCGCAGACGATATCGCTTATAACTTCAGTATCATTGCCAATCCAGATATTGAAACATCATCTAGTTCTTTAATTAAAGCAATCCAAGGTTTAGACGGTACAGGTAAATTGGAAGAGGGCGCTGAAACAATTTCTGGTGTGAATGTGATCGATGATAAGACATTGACCATTACTTTGAAAACCCCAATGGATCCAGCATATGTATATGAAAACATTGGTTTCAAATTGATGATTGCACCGAAACATGTTGTGGAAAAAGAAGATATCTACAATTTAGGTTCTTCTACTTTTGCAACAGCACCAACAGTTTTTGCAGGACCTTACAAGTTCGTTGAATATGCGAGCGGTTCATACGTAAAATTAGCCGCAAATGAAAGCTACCACAAAGGCGAACCAAAAATTCCAAACGTGATTGTGCATATTATGGACTCTACAGGTATGGTAATTGCCTTACAAGCTGGTGAATTAGACATGACTGCCGGTGGTGGTATTGCCCTAATTCCAATTTCAGATGTGAAATTCTTACAAGAGAATGAAGATATCCACGTTGAATCTAACTATGGTACTTCTGTTCAGTTTATGAATATCAATAACGAAAAATTCGATAATGCTACTTTTAGATTGGCTTTACTAACAGCAATCAACCGTGACCGTATGGCAGATGGTTTGCTACAAGGTGAAGGGGAAGTTATTCCGACTACTTATACATCAGTGAGTCCGTATAAAGATCCAGACTTAGCGCCAGTTGCTTATGATCCTGAAGAAGCTAAACGATTACTTGAAGAATCAGGATTTGATACAAGCCAAACAATTAAATTGGCTGTACCAACTGGTAACGTAACACGTATGAATGCAGCCAACTTAATTGAACAAGACTTAGAAGCAATCGGTTTAGATATTGTTCAAACGTCAGCTGACTTTACGACCCATGCAGCAAATGTTGCAGCTGGTGATTATGATTTAGCGATGATGGGACAAGCCTTGAACGTTGACCCTGACCAATCTTCATACTGGGCTTCAACTGGTTCAAATACCTTAAATATCGATGACCCTGTCTTAGATGAATTAATTACAGAAGGCTCTACCTTAACTAGCTTCGAAGATCGTTACGCTGTTTACCAAGAAATTCAACAACGTTTCCAAGAACAAGCTTACCTAGTACCACTTTACTCAGATTACCAATTCATTATTGAAAACAAACAACTAGATGGCGGTATTACACCATTCTGGTTCGGTTCATTAACGGATGCCCAAGATTGGACATTGAACAACGCATACTAACCCGCCTAAGGGAAACGGAAAGGATTTGACGACAATGAACTTTATGAAAGAAAAAAACATCTTAGAAGTCAACCACTTGAAAATCTCATTTAAAACCTTAGATGGTAATGTCCAAGCAATTCGCGACGTGTCTTTCTCCTTGAAAAAAGGAGAAACACTAGCCATTGTTGGGGAATCCGGTTCAGGGAAATCAGTATCAACGAAAGCAATCACAGGCTTACTGCCAAAAAACTTAACCAATATTGAAGATGGTGAAATTCTTTTTAACGGCAAAGATTTATTGAAAGCCAGCAATAAAGAACTTACTAAGGTACGTGGTTCTGAAATTGCCATGATCTTCCAAGATCCAATGACTTCGTTAAACCCAGTGATGACTGTAGGTATGCAAATTGCTGAAGCGATTATGGCGCATACACGTTTGGATAAAAAGACGGCCCTTGATCGTGCCATTAAATTAATGGAAAAAGTAGAAATCAAGGATGCCGCGAAAAAAGCCTATCAATATCCACACCAATTCTCAGGTGGTATGCGTCAACGTATCATGATTGCGATGGCCCTTGCATGTAAACCCAAAATTCTGATTGCCGACGAACCGACAACAGCCCTTGATGTATCTGTTCAAGCGCGCATCATCGAGTTAATCAATGAATTAAAAGACGAATTCGATACGTCAGTTATTTTCATTACCCATGATTTAGGTGTGGTAGCCAATGTCGCCGACCGTGTTGCTGTAATGTATGCTGGTCGTGTGATTGAAGCAGGTACAACAAACGAAATCTTCTATCATCCACAACATCCATATACATGGGGATTATTGGAAGCAACACCGACCTTATCAACAGAGGACGACCAATTGTATACCATTCCTGGTAACCCACCAAACATGGCAAACTTGAAACCTGGTGATCCTTTTGCACCAAGAAATCCATATGCATTAGGTATTGATTTCGTAACTGAACCACCAATGTTTAGAGTGACTGAAACGCATTCAGCTGCAACGTGGTTGTTGGATGATCGTTCACCAAAAATTACGCCACCATTAGATATTCAAGCACGTTACGTGATATACGAAAATTTGATGGGTCGTGATAAGGGGGAGTCGGTAGCGGACTATAATGAAGTAGCCATTGCCGCTTTTGAAACAGCGAATGAGTTGGGGCCCAAAACCTTTGATGATGCAGTAGCTGCAGTTGAATTTTTAGAAGTATAGAGGGGGTTTGGTTATGACTGAAAACATTGTAAAAGTAGAACGTGTCAAAAAGATTTATAAGCAAAGTCGTAGCGAACAAGTCGTTGCCGTGAATGATGTTTCTTTTACCATCAAAAAAGGGGAAACCTTTGGCCTAGTTGGGGAATCTGGTTCAGGTAAATCCACAACTGGTAAATTATTGATGGGCTTAGAAGATATCACTGATGGGAAAATTACCTTCATGGGGCACGATGTTGCTGCTATTAAAGGACGTAAAGATCTACTTGCTTTCCGAAAAAATATCCAAATGATCTTCCAGGATCCATATGCTTCTCTAAATCCACGTATGACCGTAAAAGAAATTATCGGCGGGCCTATGCGTATTCACGGTTTGGTCAAAAGCCAAGGTGAACAAGACGCAGCCGTGTATGACTTAATGGAACAAGTTGGTTTGGATCCTGCATATGCGAACCGTTATGCGCGTGAGTTTTCTGGCGGTCAATGTCAACGTGTAGGGATTGCGCGTGCATTGGCTTTACAACCAAAATTAATCATCGCTGACGAAGCCATTTCTGCACTAGATGTGTCTATTCAAGCGCAAATTGTTAACTTGTTACGTGAATTGAAGAAGACAAATGATTTAACTTACCTATTCATTACCCATGATTTATCCATGGTAAAATACATCTCTGACCGTATTGGGGTAATGAGCCAAGGGCGTTTGGTTGAATTGGCGCCAGCTGATGAAATCTACAATAATCCTTTACATGATTACACAAAATCATTGTTATCCGCTATTCCAACAGCAGACCCAGAATCAGAACGAGTACGTCGTCGTATTCATTTCGATGGTTTGACATATACAGATGCAGAATATGCAGAATGTAGTTTAGTTGAAATCGCACCTGATCATTTTGTATATTGTCACCCTAGTGAAGTGGCAGATTATGAAAGAAAAGCAAATGCGGTCTTTAGCTTGGTTTAATATAAAATTGCTTATTTTTTCCTCCATTACCTAGCCGGTAGTGGAGGTTTTTTATTGATAAAATTGTCGATGATTTGACTTTTTTGCAAGGTGACAATGCGCAGAAATCCCTAAATATAGGGATTAGTAGGGTACAATTTGAAAGCGTTAACATGACCGAAGGGGTATAAAATACAATTATTGTTTTATTTTTATGCGGACAAAAAATGCATAAAAATAGACGATATTTCGTGAAAAGTTATGCGATTTTGGCGATGTAGCAAGTTTTCTATCGCACAAGTCAAAGTTGGCGATTGACGATAAAATATCGCTTTCTGCAATAAAATGTTGCACTTGATTAAACTTGTGAATTTCTTCACTACCTTTTAGAAATAAAGGTTGTAAACGTTTTCTTTTCTTCGTATAATGACCATATTGAAAGTTCGAATGTTGCAAATTATTTTTTTTAGTTAAAAATTGAAATCGTTTACATTCATTATACATTCGGACTTCTTGCTTTCGCGAAGCAAACTAGTTGGTTACTGATTACTTCTTCAATAGATGGGAGAAAAGAAAATGGCACAAAATGTAAATGCACCAGTTGAGCAATACCATAACGCAAAACAATGGGAAATTGCTTTATTCTCACTTAACAACTCTGCTTCAAACTTATATCTTTTCGCTTTTGGTTTCTTAACTTACTACGCAACAGGTGTTGTAGGTTTTGCTACTTTGACAGTTGCCTCATTATTGGGTGCAGCGCGTTTATTCGATGGTTTGATTGACCCTATGATCGGGGTTATCATGGACCACGTTGATACTAAATGGGGTCGTTTCCGTCCAATCATGTTAATTTCAAACATCGGTTTGGCATTATCATTTGCTTTATTATTCTCAACTCACTTGTTTGATGGTGGTATGAAATTTGTGATTTACTTTATCGCATTGATTTTCCACAAAATCGTGTACTCTTTCCAACAAACAGTAACGAAAGCAGCGCAACCCGTTTTAACAAACAACCCTAAACAACGTCCATTATTCTCAATTTACGATACAATCTTTTCTTCAATTGGGATCTTCTCATTAGGACAAATGCTTATTGCTAACTGGTTAGCACCTCGTCACGGGGGCGAATTTAATGCAGCATTCTTTGGTGAATTTATTACAGGTATGGTTGTCCTTTCATTTATTTTAACTGTCCTAGCAATGATTGGTATTGCCCGTAAAGATAACAAAGAATACTTTGGTTTAGGTGCAAATTCAGTTGAAACGAAATCAATCAAAGATTACTGGTCAGTTGTTAAAGGCAACCGTCCTTTACAAGTATTAGCATTAACTTCAGCTTTAGTTAAATTCTTATCTACTGCTATCGGGGACCAAGTATTCTTAGTATTAATCTTTGGTATTGTTTTAGGTAACTATGGTATTTCAGGTACCTTAGGTTTGATCCAAATTGTTCCTAACTTGTTATTAGTTGCAGCATTCTCAATTTTAGCTTCTCGTACTTCATTGAAAAATGCTTACATGGCTTCATTAACCTTGTTAATTATTTCAGTTTCAACAATGGGATTAATCCTATATACATCACCAGACACAACTCAAATTTTTGCTAACGGTGGTTTAGCAATGTACGCATTCTCAGCTGGTTACATCGGCTTCAAGATTGCAGCAAGTTACCCAACTTCAATCGTATTAACAATGGCTGCAGATATTTCGGACTACGAAACTGCACGTTCAGGTCGTTTCGTATCTGGTTTAATCGGTACAGTATTCTCACTAACTGACTCAATCTCAACATCATTAGCACCAATTATGATTGGTTGGTTGATGATTGGTATCGGCTTCACAGATGCTTACCCAGGTCCAGATGAACCACTTTCAGATGGTTTATTCTCAGCCGCAACAACGTTATTAGTTATCCTACCTGTTGTTATTTCAATCATCGCAATGTTCTTGATGACTCGCTACCCATTAAACAGACAAAAAATGGAAGAAATTCAAGAAAAAATTGCAGAACGTAAAGCAGCATAGAAAATATTCCACCTCAAAGAAATTTTTCAACATGCAGTACCAAACGTTCTAATATGAAAAATAGCCTCTTCGTGCACGAAGAGGCTATTTTTTTGGACATCTGGAATAGAAGTAAACTAGACCCTAAGAATTGGACCATGAGCCTTTTAAATATAAAGTTTCATATTTGAAAAAGATGGCTACTATCCAACTATGAGATCCTGTAGTAGAAAATAGGCACTATCAAAAATTATTTGAATAGTAAATAAACGGGAGTATTTATTTTAGCCACAGGCTCTAGAAAAATTCCGTCAACACGGCATTTTCAATGGATATTTCCAAAAAAAGTTATTTTTTATTAAAATATAGTGATATTTTTGTTGACAACTACTCAGAAATATTCTAATATAAATTTAATCAAATATTCATAAATGAAGAGTAAAGACAAAGAGATAGGGAATTCATTTCGAGAGAGTCTGTGGATGCTGCGAACAGATAATGCCCCCTATGAAGACACAGCTTTATGCATTGACCTAAAGTCCGGTGGTACCGATATAACCAGAGTTACACTATAGGTGTAGACTCAATGAGGTTGCAAGTGTGAACTTGTAACAAATTAAGGTGGGAACACGTTCAGACGTCCTTAGTCCAGAAATGGATTAAGGGCGTTTTTTGTATCTAAAATGAGAAAATTCGGATTTATAAAGGAGGAACAACATGGCCACATCCAACGTGCTACAACGTATCAGCTTAGCGAAAGAATATCTAGAAACAGTCTCTGCCGCAGGTTTTCGACTGATAGACCTCAACATGGTTGAACCATTCAATACGGAAAATAAAGCCGATTATCCACAAAACATTGTCTTTGAAAAGGATGATCAAATTTATGCCATCCGGTCTGATTGGACACGATCTATCTTGAATTATAAGAATGCCTACCACTTAGACCAAGATAACTTTGGCTACTACGGACCCATGATTCGCAATCATGAATCCTCTTATCAAGCTGGCGTTGAATTGGTAGAACCAAGTCCAGAACAAATGGCGAAAACAATTGAATTGCACTTGGATTTTGTGGAACGCATGAGTGAACGACCTTTTAACATCATCGTGGTCAACAACGAAGACCTCTTGGATATGTATATTGAAAAATTTGCCTTTAGCCAAGAAATCAAAGCCTACGTCGTTGAGAAAAACCTGTCAGCCTTAGCCAACATCCTTGGTCGTGACCATTATTTTTACAAACTAATGACCTTACCAGTTTCGCAACAATATGAGTTGGTGAACCAAGACTTCGGTGACACCAAAGCAATGGAAGTTGTCCATCTGCTGCAAGAGCGCTTAGCCAATCGCCCAACGAAAATTGTCTTAGACTTATCGTTCCGGTCACCGCAAGCATACTACAACGGCTTTTACTTCCAAGCATTTTTAGAAAATAACGCCAAACCTGTTTTCTCAGGTGGTCAATATGCATCCGGTTGGTTTGGCATCGGGTTGAACTTATCAAAAGGAGGATTTCTATGATTACGATTGCCTTGGCAAAGGGCCGCGTCTACAAGGCCTTTAATGAATTTTTGGCAGACAAAGACCTAGCTGGATATGCCGACGGCTTACAAGAAGGCGGACGCGACTTATTCCGCGTGGTGGGTGACGTCAAATTTATCTTCGCAAAGGGTAAGGACGTCCCAACCTATGTCGAGCAAGGTGTTGCGGATCTTGGTGTAGTTGGTTCAGATACCATTACGGAAAAAACGTATAACGTCTTGAACGTATCGGAATTGCCTTTTGGGCAGTGTCGTCTGGCCATTGCGGGGCCAACTGCCCTGGACGAATCAGACATCAAAGTGGTCGCGACTTCTTTTCCCAACCTGACCCGCCAATACTTCAACCAAAACAAGCAAGACGTAGACATTGTCTTCCTCAATGGTTCGGTTGAATTGGCACCAATTCTTGGTTTGTCAGACGCCATCGTGGATATCGTGCAAACTGGTACGACACTCAAGGAAAATGATTTACGCGAGTATAAAACGATTTTACCGGTCCAGGCGCGACTGATTGCCAATAAACAGTCATTTTATATTAAAGAAGAGGGCATTTATCAATTCATGCAAGAGATAGGAGTGGTGTAAGTGGACGTTGCAAGTTTTCGTGCAATTATTAAAGCGCAAAAGGCAGCCGGTTTAGATGTTGAGCGCATGCTGGCGGTGCAAAATATTATCAATGACGTACGTAGCCAAGGTGATGCGGCAGTGGTCGACTACACGAATCGTTTCGATGGCCAAAACTATACAAATGCCGAAGCATTCAGGGTTTCGCCAGATCGTTTGAAAGCATCTTGGGACGAATTAAGTCCAGAGCTGCAAGCTAGTCTAAAAACCACTAAAGCCCGTATCGAAGCTTATGAGCGATCCATTTTGTATCAGGACATGATTGGCGAGGAAATCTCTTACGTCTATCATCCACTAGAAGTGGCGGGTTTCTACATACCCGGTGGGAAAGCCCTCTATCCATCGACCGTTTTGATGACGGTTGTGCCGGCGCTAGTGGCGGGCGTGACCAACTTTGTGGTGACCACACCCGTTTTCGCTGACACATCTATCACCTTCGCAGCCTTGTATCTATGTGGCGTAACGGACAACGTATTTGCTATCGGTGGCGCCCAAGCAATCGCAGCTATGGCATACGGGACTGAAACGATTCCGCAAGTCGACAAGATTTGTGGCCCCGGAAACGCCTTTGTGGCTATGGCCAAGCGCCTAGTCAATGGGGATGTGGCCATCGACGCCATCGCCGGACCGAGCGAAATCCTCCTATACGTTGACGACTCAATTCCTGTAGACGCCATCGTGTACGACATTTTCGCCCAAGCCGAGCATGACCAAGCAGCCAGAACCTTCCTGTTATGTGAATCTCAAAGCTTTGCTGATAAAATTGCAGCCCGCATCGAGGCACTATTGCCAACACAAAAAAGACGCGACATTATACAAGCATCTATCACCAACAACCACTACAGTATCGTGGACACAAGAGAGCATTTGATTGCTATCCTCAACGAGATTGCGGCCGAACACGTATCTATTCAACACCGTGACCAAGATGAGATTGTGGCGCAAGTGCAATATGCAGGGGCCGTATTCAAAGGTTACTATGCTATGGAAGCTATCGGCGATTATGTTGCCGGACCATCCCATGTTTTACCAACGGGTGGGACTGCACGTTTTAGCCACGGCTTAACATCTAACGATTTCAGAACGGCCAACGCGGTCATCAACATTCAACACGCAACTTATGATCAAATCGCACCAGCTGGCGAATTACTGGCTGAAGCTGAAGGGTTATATGCCCACCAAGCATCCATTGCCATTCGAAAGGCGGAATCACCATATGACGAAAAATGATTACCTCAATCAAATTGCCAGTATCGACAATGATACGCAAACGATTATGAACCGCAACACTTCACCTATACGACCATTATCAGACCAAGCCATCATCGAAGTGGTCTTGGATACACCTTACAACCAATATCCTGAAGACCAGGAAGCAAATTTCAAACAAGCGTATGCGGATTACAATGGCTTCAATGTCCAAAACGTAGCTGTAGCCAATGGGTCAGATGAATGGATTCAAAAACTGATCATTCAATTTGGTAAGGATGGCGTGTTGGCCGATGCCCCTGATTTTTACATGTATGAAGATTATTCTAGACAATTAGGCTATCCATTTAACACTGTATCAGCCAATGAAAACTATGAATTTTCAGCATCTGCCATTATTCAAGGGCTCGACCAATATAAACCGTCCATTTTGTTCATCTCTAATCCACATAATCCAACAGGCCAACAATTCTCAAGTTTGTTTCTGCAAAATATTGCGGATGCCTGCCAAGCACGAGACGTGATTTTTGTCATCGATGAAGCTTATGTGGAATTTGCCGATGATTATGATCGTCCGAAAAACGCCAATGTCGTCTATATCCGGACCCTATCTAAGATTTACGGAATTGCTGGATTACGAGTGGGGATTGCCTTAGCCAAAGGACCTATTTTTGACAAATTAGTGGACATTAACCATCCCTACCCAATCAACAGTTTATCCTTAAATTTAGCTAGCAAGTTGTTTGAAGATACGGCGAAATTAGATGATTGGATTGACTATCAAAAAGACTTACAAGTCCAATTGGTGGCAGCCTTTGACCAAGTGGCTGATATCGTAAATATCATTCCTTCAAAGACCAACTTCGTATATATGTATGGGGAAAATGTAGATGCATTTGCCAAATTCATGACGGCAAAAGGTTATATCGGCCGAACTTACGAAACAGACGGCATCATCACAGCCGCACGTTATTCGATTATCGATAAGAAAGATTATCCACAATTAGCAGCAACCATCAAAGAATGGAGGGACCAATTTACCAATGAGTAATAGTCAAGAATTTAAAACAAATCCAATTAAAGAACGTGAAACCAAAGAAACCAGCATCAAATTGGCTTTAAGCAAAAAAGATGGGACCCAAGAAGCCGGGGCATCAACCATCAAAACAGGGGTTGGTTTCCTAGACCATATGCTCACTTTGTTTGCCTTCCATTCAGGTTTAGATTTGTATGTGGAAGCCAATGGGGATACTTGGGTTGACGATCATCATACAACGGAAGATATCGGTATTCTACTAGGTGAGGCGATTCGGGATTTATATACGAGCTTACCGTCTTATGAACGTTACGGCTTTTATTTCCTACCCATGGATGAGACCTTGAGCCGCGTGGTGCTTGATTTATCCGGACGTCCGGTCTGCAGCTTTAATGCCGCGTTTTCAAGAGAAAAAGTAGGTACTTTTGATACGGAGCTTGTGGCGGAATTCTTTTATGCAGTAGCCATGAATAGCCGCATGACCTTGCATATCGATTTACTGAAAAATGGTAATACCCATCATGAGATTGAAGGTATTTTCAAAGGCTTTGCCAGAGCGTTGGCGATTGCCTTGGCCCCAACTGAGGGTGGGGTACCATCGACAAAAGGGCTTATTCAATAGGCGTTAAGTACTTTTCACATAAATAGTAGGAAAGGAGCTAGGACATGGACATTATTCCAGCGATTGATTTGATTGGCGGCAAGAGCGTGCGATTGAGTCAGGGCGATTATGATCAACAGATTGATATGCCGATGTCGGTGACGGAGGCGTTGGCTTATTATAGCCAGTTTCCGCAGGTGCGCCGGATTCACGTGGTGGATTTGATTGGGGCGGCTGAGCAGATGGCGATGGAGACGTCGACGATTAGTGAGATTAAGGCGGTGAGTCAGCTACCTTTGGAATTGGGTGGTGGCTTGCGTGACCAGGCGACGCTTGAGACTTATGACAAGCTTGGTATTGATTACTTTATTCTCGGTTCTCGGGCCATTATGGATGTGCCTTGGCTGAGAGAGATGGTAGCTTTGTATCCCAACCGGATTTTTGTCGGCATCGATTGTAAGGATGAAGATATTTATATTAATGGTTGGAAGGAAAATTCTGGTCGCCAGATTGATGAATATGTGGCGGAGATTGAGGATTTACCGATAGCAGGTATTATTTATACGGATATTTATAAAGATGGGATGAAGCAGGGCCCAAATGTTGAACGAACAGGTAAGTTGCAAGAGATTACTCACCACGATGTGATTGCAAGTGGTGGGGTGCGGAGTCGACATGACTTGGACGCACTTGAAGCTGTTGGTATTGGACAAGCGATTGTGGGCAAGGCTGCTCAGGATCCGGCATTTTGGAAAGGACTATAAAAATGAAAAAAATTATCCCATGTTTAGATACGAAAGACGGTAAATTGGTAAAAGGCGTAAACTTTGTCAACGTGAAAGAATTAGGTGACCCAGTTGAATTCGCCAAAGGTTATTCAGATGATGGTGCAGATGAATTAGTCATCCTAGATATCACGAAAACATCAGAAGGACACGCGCTACGTACTGAAATGATCCGCCAAGTAGCAGATGCCATTGATATTCCATTAACTGTTGGTGGTGGTATCGCAACATTACAAGATATCCAAGATGCATTAGACGCAGGTGCCAGCAAAGTTGGTATCAACTCAGCTGCTGCGAAAAATCCAGACTTTATCAACGAAGCAGTTGCTGCTTATGGTTCAGATAAAATTACCATCGCTGTCGACATGGCTTACGATGACGAAAAAGAAGGCTACTTCTTATATACTAACGCCGGCCAAACGCAAGAAGACGTGGACGCTTTAGAATGGTGTAAAGAATGTGAAGCCCGCGGTGCAGGTGCTTTACTAATTACCTCAATTGATACTGATGGTGCTTATACAGGTTTCGACATTCCATTCTTGAAATTAGCTAGTGAAGCTGTCAACATTCCAATCATCGCTTCAGGTGGTGCGGGATCAATCAGCGACTTCATTGAATTATTTGAAGAAACTACCATTGAAGCTGGTTTAGCGGCATCTATTTTCCACAAAAAAGAAGTAACTGTTAGCGAATTGAAAACGGCGCTAGCGAATGAAGGGATTGAAGTAGCAAATGGCTAATATTGATTTTGACAAGAATGGTGGCCTAGTGCCAGCAATTTTGCAAAACGCCAACACGAAGCAAGTCTTGATGATGGGCTATATGAACCGCGAAGCCTATGACTTAACTGTCAAGGAAGGTGTCGCTTGGTTTTACTCACGGTCTAAAGGGCGTTTGTGGAAAAAAGGGGAAACTTCTGGCAACGTGCAATATGTCGTAAAAATTGAGGAAGACTGCGATAACGACACATTATTATTGCAGGTCAACCCAGCTGGCCCTACCTGTCATTTAGGCACTAACTCATGTTTTGGGGATAACTATTTTAACTTGAATGTATTAGAACGTACCATTGGGGACAAGATTGCGAATCCTGTGGAAGGTTCATATACCAATTACTTGGTGACTGAAGGCTTGGATAAAATCCTTAAAAAATGCGGTGAGGAAATGACAGAAGTGGTGATTGCGGCGAAAAATCAGGCTGCTGGTCATGGCAAGGAAGAACTCTTAAATGAGACGTCCGATCTTTTTTACCACGTATTAGTCTTATTACAAAATCAAGGGATTGCTTTGAGTGAAGTGGAGGCTGTATTAGGTCAACGCCATGGTCAAAGTCACGATTATTCCGTTCGAAAAGAGATCAAAAATTACTAAAAAATAACTGATATAGCATGTATTATGAGGGTTCTGCGAACTTTTATTAAAATTAAATGAAAATTAGTGTTGACACTTATCATAAAACTTTATATACTAAGGTCAGTAAATAAAACAAGTTGATGCGATGAGAAGTAGAAGTAAACGAGATGTCTTGTGCACAGAAAGTACCGGTTGTTGAGAAGGTATGACAGGGACTCGTTGAAAAGTAGACTTTGAGCTGTAGGTGCGATCCATCCTCTGTAAAGAGGTCGGTTGAGTGTTTACCGGGTGCTGCCGTTATAAAGCCAGTTGATCGGAAGTAATTCCCGTCGACCTGAGTCTGATTTTCTAACCAATTATCAGAAAAATTAAAGGTGGTACCGCGCAGAAGCGCCCTTTGACTTAACAGTCAGAGGGCGCTTTTTTTATTTACAATTATAAAAATGTTTAGCAACTAGGCACAATAAAGATAAGACTAAATCCATTTGTCACTAGTCGCAAAAATTATTAGGAGGAAAATTGATGACCTTACTCGAAGACTTACAGCAGCTAACCACTGCGATTATCCCAGCATGTGGGGATGGCCATAGCTTCAAGCTTTTAAGCCAAAGCCAAGCACCAGCAATCTTTCTTTCTGGTCAACTAACCACTGACCATCTGATTGCGGAAGGCGACCAAGGCTTGCTATCCATCACGGAATACAAAAACTATGCCTTTAGCCTGAGCCTGAAAAAACAACAACCACTTATTCTGGATTTACAGTCCGGGTTCGGCAATCCCCTGAATGCTTACTATGCGGCCAAGGAATTGGAACGATCAGGTGCAGATATTATGATCCTAAGTGATCAAACCTATCCTGCCCACAATACAGACCAACCGGCAACGACGACAGCGCAAGATTTTATCGGCAAGATTCGCGCAGCCTTAGATGGCATCGAAAATCCAGCCATTCAAATTTGGGCACGTCTTGAAGGTTTGCACAATTACGGTAACGATGGCTTTTATGACCGTGCCCAATATGCAGCGAATGCAGGGGCATCGGCGATCATCTTAGACCACTATACCGACGAAGATTTAACGACTTTGCTAGCAGAAGATTTGCCACTTCCCTTGTTGGCAACTTTGAAGCCAGACCAAAAGCCAGCAGCTATTGACCATGAGAACTTCTATGGTTATCTAGATTTGGGTTACTTAGATGCCCAAGCTGACAAAGCCTTACAAGCCGCACTGAACACACTCTTAGAGGAGGAATTGACCTATGCTGAAAAATGAGCGCATGCGCAAGAAATTTAAAGACCATATTTATTCAGGTAAGGCCCTCATGTTGCCAGTTGCGCCGGATGCCTTAGCAGCAAAAATTGCGGAGAAACTTGGCTTTGACGCCGTATTCTCAGCGGGTTATGCAACCAGTGCCTCGGCATTCGCCATGCCTGATAGAGGGGTAACCGATTTTGGTAAGTCCCTTGAACGTACCCGCGATATTATCAACGCCGTGAACATTCCCGTTTTCGCCGATGCAGATACCGGATATGGCGATTTAGCCAATGTTCGTCGTACGGTTGAAAATTACGAGGCTATCGGTGCTGCCGGCATCTTCATCGAAGACCAAGTTTGGCCCAAACGCTGTGGCCACATGTCTGGTAAACAAGTAGAGCCAACGGAAACACTAGAAGAAAAAATCAAAGCTGCGGTTGCAGCTCGTAAGAGTCCAGACTTCTTGATTATGTCACGGACCGATGCCCGTACAGTCTACGATTTAGAAGAAGCAATTGAACGTAGCCGTCGCTACAAAGCAGCCGGTGCGGACTTGATTTTCATTGAAGCACCTCGTAGTTTTGAAGAATTTGAAACCATTCATGAAGCCTTCCCAGATACCTATATGATGGCCAATATGATTGAGGGTGGTTTAACACCATTAACGAAAACAGAGGAACTTGAAAAACTTGGTTTCAACATTATCGTATATCCAACAGCATTGACTTACGCTCAAGCCTATACCGAAAAAGAGTTGTTACAAACTTTATTAGATGAAGGTACAACTGCTTCTTACCAAGATAAAATGATTACCTTCGGCGAATTCAATGAGTTTATCGGACTTGATGATGTGAATGCCCTAGATCAAAAATATGCCCCAGAAAACATGCTGCAATTTATGTAGCAACTTGATTTGACGGGTTGAGTGGAAAGACGAAACAAAAATATTTTATGGAAATGAGGGAAATAGATGAATTACATGTTGTTAATTATAGGGGCTATTATCTTAGCTATCTTTTTAGGTGAAAAATTCGAAGTCAATGCGGGGATCATAGGTGTCGTCTTTGCTTACCTCATTGGTTCATTTATGATTGGCCTTAGTCCAGATGAGATTTTTGCTTTGTGGCCGGTTGAATTGTTCATGGTAATTTTTGGGGTATCTTTCTTCTTCAACTTTGCCAATGAAAATGGGACGCTTGAAATTATCGGGCGCCATTTAATTTACGCCTTCCGTAACCACTTGTTCTGGTTGCCATTTGGTTTCTTCTTAGCATCTGCTTTGATTTCTGGTCTAGGTGGTTCCATCTGGGGTGCAGTGCCTATCGTTGGTTTCTTAGCCTTGAATATTGCGAAAGAGAACAACTTGGATACCCGAATTATTTCCATCGCCGTTATTGAAGGCGCACTTGCTGGTGGTTTATTCCCATTCGGTCCCTTAGGTGCGATTGTTCAAGGATTGATTGCTTCAACTGGTTTTGCAGAAAATGCAGGTAATATTGCTTGGGAATTATTCCTAGCATCAACGATTTACCCAATCTTGTTGTTATTATTCTTAATGTTCTTAGACCGTAAGAACGATGCCTACAAGGATGTTGTGTTAAAAGAACCAGCGCCATTTAACAAGATGCAAAAACGTACGGTAACACTGATGAGTACTTTTATTGGGATTATGCTCTTTTTCCCAATCGCAGACAATTTAACGAATGGAAATATTGCGATTATCTCAACGATTAATGAAGCTTTAAACCTTGGTTTAATGGGGATTGTGTTCGGTTTGCTTGCCTACATTTTGAAGTTGGCAGATGGACAAACAGTGTTACACCGCACGCCATGGTCAGTAATTTGGATGACTTGTGGGATTTCGTTATTGATTGGGGTTGGGACGCAAGTAGGGATTACTGAGGCTTTGGCGCAGTTGATTGCTTACGTACCAACACCAGTTATCCCGGTTACAATTGCTTTGTTATGTGGTTGTATGTCTATTTTCTCTTCTACAATTGGGGTTATCGCACCCTTGTTCTTCACAACGCTTCCTGCTTTGTTCTTGGCAACTGGCTGGAACCCAGCGATTATGGCGATTTGTATTATCATCGGTGGTTTTGCCGCAACGGTAACACCGTTCTCTGATGGTGGTTCCTTGTTACTCGCTTCTTCAGGTTATGATGGTGAAGATCAGAAGAAACTATACAATACTTTGTTGTTTAAGGTTACGCCATTTACGGTTGGTTCAGCAGCATTGACTGCGCTGTTCCTGTCTATTCTTCATCAAATGTAGGTTTAGTTATGGTTTGTAGCCCACGGCTTGTCGTGTATTGTCCTTTAAAAGCCGTGGGACCTTTAGGATGTGACAATATGCGTTTAGACCCGAACACTGGAGGACTATAGTAGTGACACACGCAGTGTGACGCAATATAGTCTGAAGTGGAGTTGGGTCTGCTTATTGGAGCTCAACTTCTGGAGCCATGGTCTCCAGACTTGAAATCGAGCCAAGGTCTCGATTTCATCCTCTTTCACGGCTAAAGGACATACACTTCCGCCTATGGCTATAGCTATTCGGTTCTGTTGATTGTTGTATTCAATCAATACTACAAATTCAAATATAGAGTATCATTCACGAAAATAGGTGAAAGTTTCAACTACGGGCTTTCGTGCTAGATAAATTTTGGTGGAAATTCAAATATGAATTTCCATATTTGATCAGGTGAAAATAGCCGTCAAGTATGGGTGTTCATATTTGAAAGAAAGCTGAAATATTCTAGTATGGAAATAGATAGTAGATAAAATTAGCTTTTTTTCAAGAATGGCTTGTCCAGATTAGATTGTTGCTGCTGTTTGTTATGCTTCTCCCCAGAACTAGATTGCAGGCAATAATATAATGGTGTCGACAGACAAAAACGCGGTTGAGATTTAGGTCTCAACCGCGTTTTCTTCTATATATTATTAATAACGATATTGGTAGTTAGTACCTTGGATGAAGAATTGTGTTTCTTCATAATGGTAGGTGATTTTTGAGTAGTCAAATGGTTTCCCATTGTGCAGGTGGAATATGGACTCCGTGCGCAAGGTTGGATCACCTTCGTTTAATTGTAACTGGTCTGCTTCGTCTGCTTTTAATCTACCTACGCGTAGGAAGTGGTCGCCGTAACCAATTGGGATTTCCAAGTCTTCGGTGATGTAATCAAAGATTGAGGCAGAGGCAATATCTTCACTTAAGTAAGGGATAATGTCTTTGTCAAAGTATGATTCTTCAATACCGAAGGGGCGACCTTCGATGTAGCGAATGCGGACAACGTGATAAACTTTCGTTTTATCGGGTTGTTCGATTTTCAAGTTTTCGATGGCTTCTTCATTTGGTTCCACTAGTTCAAGGGTCAAAATTTTGGATTCAATTTTGAATTGACTTAGGGTGGAATTGAAGCCACCAATATTTAAGAGGTTAATGTAACCTTTCCGGGTATTCCCGCGTACATATACCCCAGAGCCGCGTACTTGATAAATTAAACCTTGTCGCTCAAGGTCGTTTAATGCGGATAGGACTGTATTTTTACTCACATTATAATGATCAACCATTTCTTGGATGCTGGGTAATTTGTCGTCAGCTTCCAGTTCGTGGTCGTGGATGTAGCGAATGAGGTCGCTTGCCACTTCTTCGTATTTTGCCATAATATCATAAACCTTCCCTTTATGTATTTGGTCTATTATAACATGAAAACACTTACAAATACAAATTGTTAGGGTATGCTTTTTGAAGACACCATATAATAAAAGTATCTCAATTTGTTGACTGAGAAGGTGATTTGATTGGCATTTTTGACTAAGAAGCGTATCATTCTTAGTAACAGGTGATGTCATGCACGTAATGGCCACATAAAGGAGTATAGATATGACAGTTTACGATTACAATGTGAAAAATGCAGCCGGTGAACCGGTAGCGATGTCCGAATTTCAAGGTGACTTATTATTGATAGTAAACACGGCGACCAAGTGCGGGTTGGCGCCACAATTGGAAGGTCTTGAGGCCCTTTATCAAAAGTACCAAGACCAAGGTTTTAAGGTGCTTGGTTTTCCGTCTAACTCATTTTTACAGGAGCCAGAGGATGGTAAGGGTGCTGCCCAAGCTTGTGCCATGAAGTTTGGTACGTCTTTCCCCATGTTTGATAAGGTTGCTGTGAATGGTCCAAAAACTGATCCGTTATTTACTTATTTGAAGGATGCTTCAGGTAATGGTGTGGTCAAATGGAATTACACCAAGTTTTTGGTTGATCGCGATGGCAATTTTGTGAAACGCTTTGCCCCAACCACAGAACCAGCTGATATTGAAGAATCTATTCAAGCATATCTTTAATTTGTGAAAAAGACATCCAGTTTCATGCTGGGTGTTTTTTTGTTTGGTCGACTTGTCGCAACCTAAAGTTGATCTAGGCCCTTACAACCTAAAGTTGAGCTCGAAAAAGCAACCCAAATAATACCTTGAAATCTAAGTTTTGCGAACACCTATAGGATTAGCTTGAAATAATATTGAAAAAAACATTTATTCATTTATCGAAATGAATAAATGTGGATATTGATCACTTCAAGGGGCTGTGTGAGCATTTATGAGAAAAAAAGGTTCACAAAACTATCTGTGTGATTCGACTTCAAAAAGGAAATCACACAGCCCTCTGTGTGACGCGAATTTTCTCATTTTGAACACTTCAGCGCCCTGAAGTGTTCAAATAGCGGTTATTTTAAATTTAATAAATACAATCCTCCAAAAGCCGGATAAAATCCTAAATTATCAGTGTAAAATCCACTGAATCACATGTAAAAATCAAAATGAAAAGAGGGCCATGTAGCCCTCTTTACTTATCATCCTGTGAAGTTGAGCTCGGACCTCGCATCCTGAAGTTGAGCTCGAAAAAGCAACCCTCTGCCCACTTCAGATGTATTTGTCGATGACTACCGTCATCGTCGGCATACATCTTCCACTGGTTGAGGGCTAACCGCTTTTTCTCACATCCTGTTTTTAATGGCTCATCATTTCTTGGGCGATTTCGATGCCGCTCATGTTTGATGGGTAGTAGGTTGGCCAATGGTCGACTTCTTCTAGTAGGCTTTCTTGGGATTCGCCACCCCAGTATATATGGTAGTGACCGGTTTGGACGGGGGCGATGTTATGGTCTGAGAATTGGACGTATTTGTATTGGCCAGCATCTGGGTCGGTGCTTTCGAATAGGTAACGGACACCGCGGTTGCCTTTGGCGTAGGTTAGGATTTCATAGCCTACGTATTTGTATTCGTATTTTTGACTTTGACCATCATTTATAAATTCGATGGTATTTCCGTCAATATTGATATTGTCGACATCTGTTTGGTAGCCGGTTGTGTAGTAGTCTTTGTATGCTTCAGCGGTCATGTCGCCTTTGAGTTTGGCTTTGTAGTCAAAGACTTGGTCTAGGGTGCCATCTTCAAGATATGGATACACAGATTGCCATGTGCCGGCATAGTCGGCTAGGCTACGGTCTTTGACGTCAGCATCTTTGAAATAACCGTTGTAGACAGTTTTTTCGGTTTCTTCTGTGGCCGTCGTTTCACTAGCTTCATCATTTTTTGCAGGTAGCTTGGTTGTTAGTTGTAGGGCTTCAAGGTTGTCCTCCATGACTGAGATATAGTTGGCGCCTGCGTTGATGGCGTCCTGAGTCAAGTTTTCTAAAGGATTGAGGACGGCGGTTTGAACCCCGACTTCTTCGGCTAAGGTTTTGGCTAGTTTGTCAGAACTTGCTTCTTCATAGTAGATGTATGAGATGTCGTTCTTTTTCACATAATCGGCTAATTCGGCTAAGCGCTCAGCGGACGGTTCGGCGTGGGGCGTCAGGCCGGCGATACCGATTTGATTTAGGCCGTAGTCGACTGCAAGGTACTTAAAGGCGGTGTGTGCAGTGACGAAATCGGTCCGACTAGCATTGGTTAGGGACTCAGTATAGGCATCGTCTAGGGCTTCAAGTTCATCAATATAGGCGTCGGCGTTGGCTTGGAAGGTGTCAGCCATGTCAGGGTATAATTCCTTTAGCTGGTCAGTGATGGATGCAACTTCCATGATGGCGCGGTGGGGTGAGACCCAAGTATGCGGATCATAGGTATGACTGTGGTCTTCGTGACCTGACCCGCTTTCCGCTTCATTTTCCGCTTCATGATCATGCCCATCTTCTTCACCAGGCAGTAAAACCATGCCTTCGGTCGCTTTGACGACATTGACGTCGTCCTTCAAGCTTGCGGCTGTATCTGCAACCCATGTTTCCATATTTTCGTTGTGGTAAATGAGGGCATCGGCTTCATTAAGTTGCGCGATTGCTCTGGCTGATGGTTCATAATCATGGGCTTCCGTCCCAGCTGGCAATAGTAGTGAGACTTCGGCTGCATCTCCAACGATTTCTTTGGTAAATTCGTAAACCGGGTAGATGGTCGTCGCAATTTGTAATTTCCCGTTGGTGTCGGCAGTATTTTCACTTTGCCCACATGCGGCTAGTAGCGCAAGACTAGCGAAAAGTACGGCACTTGTTTGAATCATTTTCTTCATTCTGCTTACCTCTCTTACGTTTCATTTTGTGATTCGTTAAGAAGTGAAAAGGGTACCCAATAGACCACTAATTGCCTTAGCTAGGGGCAGGGTCTACTTCTTTTGAGTGCAAATCGTAATCGTTACGATTTAACAGAAGCTAATTTATCATGCAGGATTGACTGAGGTCAAGGCTTTTTTACATGAAATATGATTCATACAGTCATATAACCGCAAAATAATCACATTTCTGGTCAATAAGGTTTTAATTTGTATACAAATAAATTATAATAATATTAGAAAAAATTAAGGAGTGAGTTACATGAAGGTGGCAATCGTTCAAACCGCTTTGATTCAAGGTCAAGTGGCTGAAAATATGCAAATAATCCAAGATGCTTTGACCGAGGCGGCTTCGGCGAACCCTGATGTCATTGTCTTGCCCGAGTTGTGGAATACCTCATTTTTACCCGAAAACGTCTATGAAATCGCGGATGTCGACGGTAAAGAAACACGCGCACTGTTAAGTTCTTTTGCGAAAAATAATCACGTGAATATTGTTGGCGGATCTGTGGCGAATATCAGAGAAGACGCCTTATTTAACACGGTGTTTGTCTACGACCGAGATGGCTCAGAAATCGCATCTTATGACAAGGCGCACTTATTCTCACCAGCTGGCGAGGATGATTATTTTGCGGCAGGTAAAGACAGTGTAACTTTCGAATTAGACGGCGTTACTTGTGGCGTGGTGACTTGTTATGATTTACGTTTCCCTGAATGGGTACGTGAATTGGCTTTGGCCGATGCCCAAGTGGTCTTTGTACCAGCGGCTTGGCCAGCAACCCGAAATGTGCATTGGGATATCTTGAACCGTGCGCGTGCTATTGAAAATCAAATGTATGTGGTAGCTGTGAATAGTGTTGGCTTGGTCAATCCGAAAGGTGATGTCTATGGTGGTCACTCTGTGATTATTGATCCATGGGGTTCTTATATTGTTGAGCCAGATGACGATCATGAGATTAAAGTGGGCGAGATTGATTTTGATGTCATTGACGGCATTCGTTCTAAGATTAATGTCTTCAATGACCGCCGTCCGGATATTTACGATATCTAGTGGTTGATGGGTATGCGAATCAATAGTATTTATGCGGAATCTTTTCTATAATAGAATGAAGAATGAATGAGTGGCGTATTTTTGCCATAAGAAAAGGGGAAGCGTAATGACTTTGCATTTGAATATGACTGAGTTTGGGCCTGAGGCTGTGAATGAGCATGGGGATAATTGGGCGTTGGATAAGACGAATGGTTTTTCGCCTTTGAATACGTTTGTGTTATCGGTTGCGGCGTGTTCGTCTGGTGTGTATCGTGATATTTTGGTGAATTCTAAAATTGAACATGAGATTCATGATGTGACGATTGATTTTGATCGTGCTGAAGAGGCGCCAAGACCGGTGACGGCGATTGAGATTACCTTCCACGTGACGGTGCCTGAGGAAGATCGTGGCCGTGCGGAACGTGCGACGAAGATGATTCATAAGTATTGCCCAGTGGTTCAAAGTATTGACCCGAATATCGTTGTGACTGAGACAGTAGTTTTCCAATAGAAGGAGCGTTTATATGGAGTTTGTAACATTAAATAATGGGGTTGAAATGCCCGTTTTAGGTACTGGTACCAACACTTTTGGTAAAGTGAATGGTGATTATTTCGGTGATATCAATGATGATACGACTGAATTACTAGCTGCGATTAAAGCAGGTTACCGTTCAATCGATACTGCGATTGCTTACCGTAATGAATCAGTGGTTGGTAAGGCAATTAAAGAGTCAGGTTTACCACGTGAAGAATTTTTCATCACGTCTAAAATTCCTGGTGACGAAGAGCATTCGGGTACGGCAGAAAAAGTAGAGGCTTCATTAAACGCTTCGCTTGAGGCCCTACAAACTGACTACATCGACTTATACTTAATTCACCACCCTTGGGATGATGAAAATGAAATGTTACAAACTTGGTATGCCTTAGAAAATGCCTACAATGATGGCAAAATCAAGGCTATCGGTGTTTCTAACTTTGATCAAGATCAATTAGATATCATTATCGACAATGCGCGTATCCAACCAATGGTCAACCAAGTGGAATCTCACGTTGGTAACTGGAACGATGAGATTGTTGCTTACAGCTTGGAAAATGATGTTATCCCAACAGCTTGGGGTCCAATGAAGGGTACAGACGACGCAAGCCGTGCAGTTCTAACTGAAATTGGGGACCAATACGGTAAAACTTGGGGACAAGTTGTGTTACGTTACCAAATCGAACGCGGCGTAATTGTGATTCCTAAATCACACAATGCTGGCCGTCAAGCCGATAACTTCAACGTCTTCGACTTTGAATTATCAGATGCAGACAAAGAAAAAATCAAAGCTTTATAATTATTTTGATTGGAAGGTTGGTGCCACGGCACCAACCTTTTTTGATTACTTTGTTTTAGTGATTGCATTTACTTTGAGTCTTTGGCTTGTCGTGTATTGTCCTTTAAAAGCCGTGGCACCGGCGAGATGAAACAATACCAATTTTCTTTGCTAGCAGCTGTCTGCAAGTTTGTATATGTGCATATTAAAATATGCGAAAACTGGAAACTTGAAGCCGGTTTGGTTTCATAAATGAGAAAAAATGCATCGCAGAAAGGTCTGAAGTTTCCTCATTTCCTAAAGCGCGTCGCAAAAGGTCATCAAGTTTCCTAAATGAGAAAAAATGAGTCACAAAAATCCCTGTGGTTTCCATTTTTTGATTATATATAGACATATAAATACAATCCAACATAGACGAGCAATTTCCCCCACAGCAACACCACTATGCAAATTTTTAAATTTCCCCCAGACGACTTAATTTGATCAATAATTTGCTATAATAAATGGACGAATATCTAGAGGAGGATAAGATGCGGATTTTAAAACAATTAACCGAGCGCGTATATTATATGCCCGCGGATGGTGAGATCGATCGACCAGTCTTAGGTTATATCAAGGGTGACAAATTTTCATTGCGTATCGATGCAGGTAACTCAGCATCGCATGTTGCCAACTTTGACCAAGAAGTCGAACGCCTTGGCTTGGTACAACCAGCAGCCACACTCATCACACACTGGCATTGGGACCATACATACGGCATGCATGCCATCAAAACCCCAATCATCGCCAACGAACAAACAAACGCACGACTACAAACGATGTCCACTTGGTCATGGACACCGGATGCTATGGCAGCCCGCCTAGAAACTGGTGAAGAATGTGCTTTTTGCGACGAATACATACGCAAAGAGTATGACGATCCACAAGGACAAATCAAAGTAGTTACCGCTGATGTTACATTTAAGGATAAGCTAACAATAGATTTAGGTGGCATTGAACTTGAGATTTTCCAAGTTACCAACCCACATTCTGAAGACGGCATGATTATCTATATTCCAAGCGAGCGCGTAGCTTTCATCGGTGATACGATCACCGAAGACTTCTACAACAACTCTTATATGGATTGGGAAAAAATGGCTACACTTCGCCAAACACTCAGCCAATTGGACGCCGACTACTACTTGCATGGGCATCTTGAGCCACTATCTTTTGAACAACTAGACGAATTTATGCAACCAAGTTAATTTTTCAGATGGCACGACCATCATTAAGGAGCTAACCATGATTCATAAAACACGCGTAATGCTTTACTCAACGGACGTTGCTGGGGCCAGTGATTTTTGGCTAAACACAGTAGGTGCCGTGTTGATCGAAACGATGGCCCTACCTGAAGGCTTTGAAGCCAAGGTCATCGCGCTAAACGAAACAAACGAGATTGCTATTTTTCCAAAAGAATTTATTGAAAAGTATTCGCCAGAAGTGGCGGATAATGTGCCGTCATTGATGTTTTTTGTGGATGATTTCGATGCTTATTACGACCGAATTCCGACACACGGGGAGATTTTTGACAACGGGGGAACACGTACGTTCAATTTTTCGACACCGGATGGACTATATTTTGTCTTTGCGGAAGCTAAATAAGATTTGAAATGGAGAATAGAATGAAGAATTTGACTAAAGACCTAGTAATTCGCGCATTGATTGCTTTTGTGGGCTGTGTGTTTATTGCAATCGGGATTTCCTTATCGGGTGCTGTAAATATGGGGATGGACCCATTCTCTGCGCTTTGGGTTGCTGTATCGAAGATTATGGGTGTCGGTTTGGGTAACTTGATGCTTGTGGTCAACTTGATTATTTTTGCGGTGATTTTCTTAATTGACCGTTCAAAATTTGGTTTAGGAACCTTTATTAACTGGATTTTTACCGGGTATATGATCCAATTTTTTGGTGACTATTTTATCTCAATTGGCTTAGGGGACGACTATAACTTGTTGGTTCGCGTTGTTTTAACCCTAGTCAGTGTGTCGGTTTTATTATTTGGGGCAGCTTTATACATGTCAGCAGGGCTTGGCATGGCACCACTTGATGCGATTGCGCCAGTGATTGAAGAGAAAACTAAATTATCTTATGTGCAAGGACGTATGATTCATGAGATTTTATGTTTAGTTTTAGCATTCTTCTTAGGTGGACCAGTTGGTTTAATGACTATTTACATGGGCTTCTTCGCGGGACCAATGATTGCCATGTTCCGAGCTAAATTGGCTGAGCCTTTAGTCAAACGTTTGACGGGTGAAACACTTTACCAATAAAATGTAGCGCTAGGTAGGAATTGAGGAGGAGATTTGGGTATGAATTATACAGAAGTCATGACCGAACTTGAAAGCTTAGGAACTGAACGGACCAAGAAACGTTATCTATCCGAAGGGGCGGTCGAACCAGTTTTTGGTGTGGCAACTGGGGCCATGAAACCCATGCGCAAAGTTATCAAAAAAGACCAAGCCTTAGCCGAAGAATTATATGCATCAGGCAACTTTGACGCCATGTATTTTGCGGGTGTGATTGCGGATGCCAATGCCATGACCGAAGCGGAT
The DNA here is from genome assembly GCF_003797145.1 of Aerococcus agrisoli. Classification (GTDB taxonomy): domain Bacteria; phylum Bacillota; class Bacilli; order Lactobacillales; family Aerococcaceae; genus Aerococcus; species Aerococcus agrisoli. The sequence continues at coordinate 83,074 of NZ_RKMG01000006.1, forward strand.
TATGACCGTTGGATGGACCAAGCATACTGCTATATGATTTCAGATTGGATTATCGCCGTTACTCTATCTGAAGCTGATATCGCCCAAGAAGTCGCTGATAAATGGATTGATTCCGGTGAAGAATTGCGCATGTCAGGTGGTTGGTATACCTACTGCTGGCTATTAGGCCGTTTGAAGGACGATAAATTCGACACTGACAAACTGTCTGCCATGTTGGACCGTGTCCAAGCGACCATCCATGACCAGCCAGACCGCGCCAAACATGCCATGAACTACTTCGCCTATACCGTTGGTTTGTCATACGTCGCTTTAAGCGAAAAAGCACAGGCAGTGGCTAAAGCCATTGGTGAGGTAACTGTTGTTCGTGAACACAAAGAGCCTCAAGTTTTGAACGCATATGAAACCTTACAAAAGGATCTAGACAAAGGTCGCCTTGGTTTTAAACGTAAATATGTGAGATGTTAATGATAATAATAAAAAAAAAGCGTGAAATCCTCGCAGATTTCACGCTTTTTTTCGTATATATATTATAGTGCCTTGATAGCCTCATCAATCGCTGTATCACCGTTGACCACTTCGAATTCTTTACCAATCGTAGAATCATTTTCTAAAACGGTAATCAATGTACGGGCAATGTCTTGACGAGAAACGTCATTCATTTGTGGTTGTGGTACGGTAGTGATTTTACCAGTTCCCGGAATATCTTGTAATAAACCAGGGTGAACGATGGTCCAATCAAGGTTGGTACGAGATTTCAACCATTCATCAGCATAAGTTTTACCAGTTGTGTATACTCTGATGTAGTTCTTTTCAATTTCTTCGCGACCAGTTCTGAATGTAGAAACAATGACGAATCGCTTTACACCAGCTGCTTCGGTTGCTTGCATTGTTTTAATGGCACCATCAAGGTTAACCATCATAATAATGTCATCACCAGATCCACCAGCACCAGCTGAGAAAATCACGCTATCGATATCATTATCTTTGATAATTTTTTCAATATCTTCTTGGGTGTGTTTGGTTAAATCTAAGTATACAGTTTGAATACCACGTTCTTCAAAGAATGGTGTTTGGTCCATATTTCTAATGGCTGCGACTTCTTCAATATTGTCATTATCTTTGATTAAATCAGCGAATTGACGAGAAACGCCACCATTTGCACCTACAACTAATACTTTCATGAATGAAAATCTCCTTTCGTTTTGCTTTCCTTACTACAATTCATATTATATAAGTTATTAGATAGGCTTTCAAAGTATTTGCTTGCGGAAAAAATACAATCACAAAAAAGGTTGAAACATTTGCGTGTTTCAACCTTTAGCGAATACTTATAATGCTTTAATTGCTTCGTCAACTGGTGTTTCGCCGTTGACTACTTCAAATTCTTTACCAATGGTGCTGTCATTTTCTAAAACAGCTACTAGGGTACGGGCAACGTCTTGACGAGAAACTTCGAGCGGCTTATCTTGAGGCACGGTCGTAATTTTTCCAGTGCCAGCATCATTGACCAGGATTCCTGGGTGAACGATTGTCCAATCTAGATTGGTACGTGATTTTAACCATTCATCTGCATAAGTTTTGGCAGTAGTGTAAACACGAAGATAGCCTTTTTCAATTTCTTCGCGACCAGTTCTGAAGGTTGAAACAATCACAAAGCGTTTCAAACCGGCAGCTTCGGTTGCTTGCATTGATTTGATGGCACCATCTAAGTCAACCATCATGACGATATCGTCACCAGATCCACCAGCACCAGCTGAGAAAATCACACTATCAATGTTGTTATCTTTAATGATTTTTTCGATATCTTGTTGGGTATGTTTGGTTAAGTCTAGGTAAACGGTTTGAATGCCACGTTCTTCAAAGAAGGGTGCTTGATCCATATTACGAATAGCCGCAACTTCTTCAATATTGTCATGATCTTTTACAAAATCAGCGAAGTGACGAGAAACATTACCATTTGCACCGATGACTAATACTTTCATATATAAAAACTCCTTCTAAAATCCACTACTTTATAACTATATTGTAGAGGTATAAAGTCATAGCTTCAAAGAATTGGCTTATAGAAGCAAAATTGCATATATATGATTGACTTTTCATATAGAAGTTCTATAATAAGTTTATGAATATGAATGAACATTCATATAACTTACGCAAAGTAAGTGACAACTTAAAGGGAGTGTTTCTTATGTCAGACAAAATTGAACATGTACATACGGAAGAACATCATCACCCAGACCATAACCATGAACATCATCATGATCACGATCATGGACATGATACAAAATTAGCCAGTCGCTTATACTTGGCAGGTCTTATCATTTTTATTATTGCATTAATTTTAGGTAACTGGTGACCAATTTTCAGCAATATCCTAATGATTGCTGTTGTATTCTTATCAGGTTACCATGTGTTAGGTGAAGGCTTCGGTGACACTATTCGTGACTCGAAAGCAGCCAAAAAATTTGAACCAAATATTCATTTATTGATGGGATTAGCCGCTTTTGGGGCAATCTTAATAGGCTCATTCTACGAAGCGGCATTATTGATTTTAATTTTTGCTGGTGCCCACTTCTTGGAAGATTATGCTGAAGGGCGATCACGTAAGGAAATCACTGAGTTGATGAACTTAAATCCTACTGAAGCCAATCTTTTGCAAGCTGATGGTACAGTGGTGAAAATAGCAGCCCATGATTTAAAAATTGGTGACCGTGTAAAAGTCCTTAACGGCGGTCAAATCCCAAGTGACGGTATCATCGTTGAAGGGACAACTGTTATCAACGAATCTTCTATTAACGGTGAATCCATGCCTAAGGAAAAAACTGTTGGTGACCCAGTCTTTGGGGCAACTATCAACGGAAATTATGCCATCGTCGTTGAAGTAACCAAAAATCCGGAAGATACTGTTTTCGCAAAAATTTTAACGATGGTGCGTGCGTCACAAGAAAACTTGACACCAGCAGCATCTAAGATCAAAAAAATCGAGCCCGTGTATGTCAAAATCGTGTTGGCCATTTTCCCATTTGTCTTATTATTAGGTCCCTTTGTCTTCGGGTGGACTTGGGGTGAAGCTTGGTACCGTGCCTTGGTATTCTTGATTTCAGCATCACCATGTGCCTGGGCTGCATCTGCCGTGCCAGCAACTTTATCTGGTATTTCAAATCTTGCACGCCACGGTATCTTGTTCAAAGGTGGGGCATTCCTATCAAATTTAGCTGACTTAAAAGCCATTGCTTTTGATAAAACAGGTACCTTAACCAAGGGACAACCAGCCGTAACCGATTATTACTTGGTTGATGGCGTGGATGACCTACAAATCCTACCAGTGGTTGTAGCCATGGAGGAACAAGCCAATCATCCACTTGCGAGTGCCATTTTACGGGAATTCCAACCCTATGTTGCGCCATTGCAAGCTGATATCACAGTTGAAAATACGCTAGGCAAGGGCTTGAGTGCCCATGTCGAAGGCAAAACCTATCAAATTGGAAAGCCGTCCATTTTCACAAATGTAGACACAAATATTACAGCCCAAACTGACGCATTATCTGCAGAGGGCAAAACGCTGGTATATATCGCTGAAAACGGCGCGGTTATCGGCTACATCGCCATGATGGATGAAGCCAATGAAAATGCGAAAGTAGCAATTGACTACCTACATGAAGCCGGCGTCCAAACGATTATGATCACAGGAGACAACGAAGTAACGGCTCAAGCTGTTGGGCAAAAGGTCGGCATTGACCAAGTCATTGCCAATGTCTTGCCAGAGGAAAAAGCCCAAGTGATTACGTCTTTATAATCAACATATGGTGACGTTGGTATGACTGGTGACGGGGTCAACGATGCACCTGCTTTGGCTCAAGCAGACATCGGATTTGCTATGGGCGATGGGACTGACGTGGCGATTGAAGTTGCGGATGTCGTGGTTATGGACAATGACTTGTCTAAATTGGCCTACGCTCACCAAATGTCAAAACGATTGAATGCGATTATTTGGCAAAATATGGCTTTCTCAATGTTAGTTGTTGCAATTTTAGTCATCTTAAACTTTATGGGTATTTCCAATATTACCTTTGGGGTCTTCTTCCATGAGGGTTCTACGATTTTAGTTATTTTGAATGGTTTGCGACTTTTGCGCGATAGAAAATAATGCACAAGCTGGAGTCTTCTGCCTTGCATGAGGTGTGGGTAACGTATATACTTGGAACAGTTACAAAAAGTAAGTGTAACAATTAGGTATATAAATTTTACACATGAGGAGTTTTTATAAATGAAAATTACAGTAGTCGGCGCAACAGGTATGGCTGGTAGCGAAATCGTTAAAGAAGCATTGTCTCGCGGACATGAAGTAACAGCAATCGCTCGTAACGAAGAAAAATTAGCAGCTTTAGGTACTGCAGACAACTTAACTGTTGTGGCAAAAGATGCTTTTGACTTAACAAAAGAAGAATTGGCAACTGCTGATGTAGTGGTACATGCACTTTCTATGGCACCAGACAAAGCTTATTTACAAACTGATTTAGCTGCACGTTGGGTATCATACTTCCGTGAAACTGAATCTCCACGTTTGTTCTTTATCTTAGGTGCAGGTTCATTGGTAACTGGCGAAGATAAACACTTTGTGATTGAAGACATCCGTCCATTACCAGATTCTGATGCTTGGATCGCTATTCCTCAAAACCAATTCTATGAATTAAACTTCTTACGTGATGTTCATAATGTTGACTGGGTAGGGGTTTCTCCTGGATTTATCTTCCAACCTGGTGACAAAGAAGAATACATCCTTGGTGAAGACGAATTATTATTCTCTGAAAACGGCGAATCTGTCACAGATGCTCGTGCAATGGGTATCGCTATTGTTGACGAAATCGAAAACCGTAAATTCGTAAATACTCGTTTCCACGTAGTAAATAAATAAATTAAGTATGTAAAAAGCGTTGGCTGAGTATAGTGGACCCAAAAAGTTAG
>NZ_RKMG01000060.1 GCF_003797145.1 Aerococcus agrisoli
AGGGGTTCATTATACCTACCCTGTTTTCCAGGAAAAAGTTCTTTATCGTCTCCATCCCTCTCACTTGGATTCTTTTTAGATAAATCAAATGAAACGGATGAATTACATTAAAATCGCTTAAAGGTATCTTTTTCAATATTCCTTTGTTGAGTTCCTCTTCAACAGCCATCTGATAAATAAAACTGATTCCTAAATCTTTTTCGACCAATTTTTTAGTTGCACCAATGCTCCCAATCGTCATAACTTTCGAAAAGCTGTCTAAGTGGGTTCCTTTACTTTTTATAGCTGTCTCGAAAATCAGGCGTGATCCCGATCCTTCTTCACGGACTAGAAGAGGTGTAGAAAATAAGTCGTTAATGCTCTGTTCTTGTTTCCATAAAGAACTTTTTTCTGAACAGACAGCGATAAACGGTTCTTCAGCGATTTTCTGGAATTCAAATACAGATTGATTGAATTCTCCTTCCACAATCGCAAAATCAATTTTCCCATGTTCCATCAATTCGATCAAATGTTGGGTATTGTCTGTTACCATCGAGATATCGTGCACTGGATATTGGTTCAAATACGACTCAATTAGTCCAGGCATCATGTATTCCCCAATCGTCAAGGAAGCCCCAAATGAAAGGGTAGTGTGCTCTACAGTAGAAGTTAGTTGCTCTTCCACCTTAGCGATCTCTCTTTGGAGCAAATAAAGATCTTTTTGCAGCTGCTTTCCCTTAGCCGTTAATGATAATTGTCTCTTTTCATAATGAATCAGTTCAACCCCTAACTCCTGTTGCAAAGACTGAATATGCTGGGTGACAGCCGGTTGGGTAATGTGCAATCTTTTGGCTGTGGTCGTGTAATTCATTTCTTCTGTCAAAGTAAGGAACGTTTGGTACCGGTAATCTAACATCTAATGCCACTCCTCAATAACAATTTCTTATAAATATATAATAGATGATTATTTTATTTTATACAATCTTCGGTATACCATAATACTATAAATATTTGGAGGAGGTTTAACATGCGCGCAAAATTCAAAAGAAGCTATTCTATTTTACCCGGTCTTCTAATCAGTGTTTTGATCTCGTTAATCAGCCAATATCTATCTGCCCTTCTGCCAAATTTAGGAGCAGCACTGATCGCAATTTTTTTAGGAATTTTGTTGGGAAATACTTTTTTAAACAAGCCTTATTTTAAAAGAGGAACTAAATTTTCTGAAAAATCCCTCTTAGAATGGTCGATCGTGTTAAATGGAATAATCTTAGATTTTCAAATCATCAAGCAAGTTGGTTTTACTGGATTTATTTTTGTTATTCTTCAAATGGTTTTGACGATTTTATTCGCTTATTGGATCGGTCGAACTATGAAGTTCAATAAAAAAATGTCTTTGTTGATGGGTGCCGGCAATGCAGTCTGCGGCTCTTCTGCTATTGGTACTGTCTCTCCGATAATTGGTGCCGATAAGAAAGATAAAGCCATGTCCATCACTATAGTTAATGTAACAGGAACCATATTGATGGTCTCACTGCCTATTATCGCTTCTGTTCTGTACCACAACGAAGTCGTTCAAACATCAGCTTTGATTGGAGGTACGATCCAATCCATAGGACAAGTCGTTGCTTCAGCTAAATTGGTGAGTATGGACGTCACTAATCTGTCTATAGTATTCAAACTTATGAGAGTACTTCTTATCATCGGAGTAGCCTTATCCTTCAGTAAACTAAACACTAAAGAGGAAGAACCGCTATTTTCTAAATCAGCAGTTGATTCCACATCTGCTGATTTGAAAAAAAATACAAACCTATTGACTATTCCCTGGTTTATTGTAGGATTTTTCATTTTATTCTTGCTTAGAAGTTTTCTACCCTTACCTTCTTTCATGATTCACAGTTCCGAAGTCATCAGTAATCAATTTGAGATTACTGCTTTAGCTGCAATTGGTCTTCAGGTCAAGTTCTCTGATATCTTGAAAGAAGGGCCTCGTACCATGTTATATGGCTTACTGATCGGCTGCTTCCAAATTATTCTAGCAATTGGTTTGATTTTTTGGCTGTTCTAGTTTAGGTAACAATAATTCAAAATAAGCAGCGACTGATATCAGCCGCTGCTCTTTCTTTTGAATTCACTTTTTTTACCACCCTATTGATGTGAAACTAAACACTCTTAGCGAATGAAATAACAGAGCTAATTAACATAATAATACAATTGTTTTTCAGGACTGATTACCTTAAAAGATCCGTCAGTACATTTGAGGGAACTGCTTTTCCTAAGTATTCTTATTTTAAAAGTATACTCAATCATTTTTAGGCATAAAAAAACAGAATGAAACTATTCTCTTTTTGATATCAACTAAACCCCATCAAAATATCCAAATAAATTATTTTTTTAATATCTCAATATGTAATTTTACATTCTTCATTGAATCATACATAATAAAACATGAAGCAACAAAATATTTTACACTTCTCGGAACGTCTTTTCTCTATGGTTTTAATTATTTCGTTTGTCAAATTAAGTTGGACAAAATTTCTTCATCCATGTAGCTCAAAAATACTTCCAGCGGTGTCTGATAGTTTAAAGATTTTCTTGGGATATGGTTTCTTTTGGAAGCCACGGAAGAAACGATAAAGTCCATATAATTGTGTA
>NZ_RKMG01000061.1 GCF_003797145.1 Aerococcus agrisoli
TTGTCAGCGTCAAGTAGAATTGAACAGTTAACGCCAATTAATTTTGAACACTTTCGCTCACAAACATGCTCTGGCGATGTTTCATACGGTAGCTAGCTTCATTCATGTGAACGACCTCTGCTCGATGCAGAATACGGTCTAAGATAGCCATTGCGACTCCCTCATCGCCCAATAATTCTCCCCATTGGTCGGGGCTCTTATTGGAGGTCAAGATGATTGAACTCCGTTCATATAGATGATTGATCAAATGAAAAAACAGGGTAGCTTCCCTTTGGTCCATTGCCATGTACATCAAATCATCAATAATCACTAAATCAGATGCTCGGATCCGATTGAGCTGGACCTGCGATTTCCGCGTGAATTCTTCAGTTTTCAGAAGGGAGAGTAGTTCTCCCATTGTCACGAATGTTACCTGAAACCCCTTCTGGATGGCCTCCATGCCTAAGGCAATGGACAAGTGCGTTTTTCCCACACCGCTCGGACCCAAAAAGATGAGATTATACTGCTGCTCAAGCCAAGTAAGCTCTTGGAGCTGGGTAAGCTGCCGTTTGCTCAGAGAAGTCTGATCTGATAGGTCGAATTCCGTCAGTGTTTTGTGGTACGGGAACTTAGCCCATTTCAATCGTTTCTGAACACTTTTTTCCTCGCGCTTCGTTAATTCGAAGCACACAATCTCCTGCACCAGTTCCCGGTAGGTCCAGGAGGCTTGTTCGGCTTTACGTAACAGCTCGGGCAACTCGCTCGCAGTTTCCACCAACCGCAACTGTCTGAACTGGCTTTGCAGCGCGTCCATGCTATCATTCATGAGGCGGCACCTCCCAGAATTTCCGTATAGGTACTCATCGGATGCGTCTCCACGTTGATATCAGCGCAATCCGATCGGACTGCTTGTACGGGTGGAACAGGCGGCGTCTCTTTCCGAGGGGCAGCCAAGTATTTAGCCACATCCGTAAAGTCATTCGCACTCATCAGATGTTCAGACATACACTTCTGTAGGGCCTCATCAATGACAGTGGGGTATTCGAGGGCCGCTTTCTGTAGAACGGCCAGTTGGTCTCTTTTATAGCGCGGATACTTCTCCATCAAGATATCAATGTATCGTGAGGCAAGCTCCAAATCTTTGAACTGCTGCGCAACGGTTTCCTTATAGCTTTGAATGCCCTTCGAACGATCGCGCCCATGGTTTTTATTTTTGATCAGTTTGCCTGTTGAAGTTTCCAGAGGATGGTTCGCCAGAATTTCCCCATCGGGCTGTTTTCTGATAATAAGCCGTTGTTGATCGTTCGTATCTTCCTTGATTTCAATAGCCACTGTATTCAGGCCTTTCGGTCTGTAAGTGCCTAGTGGCACGGAATAACGGTTTGATTTATAAAAAACTGTATTGTCCTTGTTTACCGTTCTTGTTATACTTGAACCGGTGATACTCTCGGTTGAGAGTAGTTTAGAGACTGGTTTTAAGTGTTGCTTTTCGAGGAGAAACACTTCTACCGGTCTCTTTTTTGTTGTTCCATGAACCCTTCGGTTGCCCGTTCTTTCCAACCAGGCTAAACAGCGCTCATTCCAGTTCTCAATTGTCGTATAAATCCGGCTATCGGCGAAATTTCGTTTCACATACCTTACCGTACTCTCCACTTTTCCTTTGGATTCAGGGTCGGCTTTGCGGCATAAATGGACTCTGAACTTCCGTTGCTGTTTGTACGCTTGAAATTCAGCGGTCAGAATCATGTCTCCAGCGTGCTCACTCACAGTGATGAGGTGGTCCTGATCATAAACGATTTCTTCCGGCATGCCACCAAAGAATTCAAAGGCATTCTCGTGGCTTCGAATGGCATCACGAGTCGTAAAGGGGCGATTTTGCCATTCCACATAGCGGTAGCGTGAATGGGAAAGTAAGAAACAAATGCAGTATAATTTGATTTCTCTTTGATCCTGTGTCTTTTGACGCGTTTCGCCCCAATCGACTTGCACCTGTTTTCCAATCGGTTGTTCTTCGACCGCCTCGTATTGCCTCACAACTTTAGTTTTAGCTATCTGATATTCTTCGCGTATTTGATTCACATATAACCGCATCGTACTTTCACCAACGGTGAAGTCGGGGAATTTCTCAAGCAGCCAATCCTGTATTTGAGACGCATTCAGATGCGGATACTCTTGAAGCCAAGCAACAATCCAATCCTTGTATGGGTCCAATTTCTTCTTCCTCGAACCTAATGAATTGACCCATTCGAAAGCTTCTTCCGGTGTCTTCTCCATGTAGTTATAAACCGTTGTGCGGGATACCTTCAACTGCTTTGCGATTTGTTGGATGGAAAAGCCCCGCTCCTTCATCTGTTGAATTTCCAAATATAACATTAACTTCTTCTTCACCTTTCGTCCTCCAATAACCTAAGATACCTTTAAAAGTATACAGGATTGGAGATATTTTTTGGCGAAAGTGTTCAATCTTGTTCATCGAAAACTGTTCAATTTAGTTTAGCACTGACAAT
>NZ_RKMG01000062.1 GCF_003797145.1 Aerococcus agrisoli
ATTTACTTTTTCATTTTCACCTGAAGGTTGGCATGAAAAAATCAAACACACTCAACTAGCCGATGCGATTCTGGATCGAATCAAGCACAATTCTCACCAAATCATAGTTGATGGTGAAGTATCCATGCGAGAGCGTCACGGTTTGGAGGGCATGAAATGATTCCGATTGAAGTTGAAACTCGTATCGCTCTTTTTTTATTTTCGACGATACCTTCCAGAAGATATCGATTTAAATCTATCCTCGTTACTCCTACCTTATTACATAGAGGACGAAAAGCAGCCTTCGGCTGATGAAATGGTTAATTTAGCCACTAAGTTCCTTGAACAAGCTATGAAGGAATACGAATAATCTATTAATTTATTTTAAGATGAAAAACAGAGCTCATATTGGGCTCTGTTTTGATTAATTTCTTATTTTCTTCAATCAATTAGCGGAATGGACGACAACTTTCGCATTCAGTGGACGACTATTCCGCATTTACTGGACGAAACTAGTCGCCGTACTCACTTATTTTTTATTATACCACCGATACTATTCGTCAGAATATCCTCAGATTCATTGAGCTCGATAATAATCGGTGTCGTATTCATAGTTCCCTAGGACATAATAATTCCGTTGAGTTGGAGCGGTATCATGCATCATCAAGCCAGTGTGTCCATGATATTTTCCTTTTTGCAACTCAAAATAGTATGTGCTGTGGATCTAGTTTCTTTTTACTTCGGTGAACGGTTAATTTTGTTTGCCAGCATGTAATAACGTATCCCCTTATACGACCTCAATCACTACTGACACCAGCACCCGGTTTTTGATCTCTTTATAAAGACTTTTGTCCTTAGTATCAATGAACGTGATAAATCGCTCAAAGTGCTGGAATCTAAGGATTTCTAGGTATCGTCCCGACGTATCGAAACCACGCACTCTATGTGTGTTGTAGCTTAGCTATCGATGCAAAATAATATGTGAAGTGGGAAGTTTAAAGGTTTCATCTATTTTTTCTTGAGTCTCCCCAGAAGAAGAGTGCCACAGTTCCTGGACCGGTATGTGAACCTATTGTAGTTCCAACATTATTTATTTCAACCTTGTTCTTCAAGTTGGGAAATGATTCCTCGATTAATCTCGCGACTTCTTGAGCTTCAGTATTAAAAGCAGAATGAGATATATAACATTTATCAGAATATTCAAGATCTTTAATAGCATGATTTTTCATTTTATCTACAATTAAACTAATTACACGTCTCTTACCTCTTACTTTTTGTTGAGGAGTTAATTTTCCATTTTCATCCATATTTAACAATGGACAGATTTTAAATGTTGTTCCAACAAATCCAGATGTCTTTGAGATTCTTCCTCCTTTAACATAAAAAGATAAATCAGTCGAAAAAAACCAATGATGTAGATTTAGTTTGTTATTTTCTACCCAGTCATACAACTGTTCAAGTGTGTATCCGTCGTCCCTTAGATCTGCCAGTTTATCCATCAATAAACCATAACCAGACGATGCCGCAAGAGAGTCAACGATGTATATTTTTCGATCCGGATATTCCGCTTCCAATAGTTGCTTTGCTGCACACGCTGAATTATATACTCCAGATAATCCTGAAGACAGTGATACGTGTAAAATATCCTTCCCTTCTTTCAGAAACGAAGAAAAGTAATCTACAAACTCTCCTACATTTACTTGTGATGTTTTCGTCTCAGCCCCATTACTCATTGCTTTATAAAAATCGTCATATGAAATCGACTTACCAAGATCATCTTTATATTCTTTTCCATCTACCATAAAATGAAAACAAACATAATTTATATCACGACTGTTGAAGTGCTTTTCTGTTAAGTCTGCAGTCGAACAAGAACTTAAAATAAATTCTGACATCATCTTACCTCTTTTCTCTTCTCACATTAGCCTTTAATGAAATAATTGAATCCATTTGCAGAAAGTTCAGAAAGCTTAACTGAAATCTCATCAATAGACACGTTCTGATTGTTTCTAAACCAAGTATGATATACAGCTATAATCCCAGCTATTGTATAGTCAATGATCATATCTTTATCAATCTCGTCCAAATCAGCAAACATGGTTTTATTCCTCTTGATTATTTCCTTAAGTTTTTTCCTGAATAATTCATACTTTTCG
>NZ_RKMG01000063.1 GCF_003797145.1 Aerococcus agrisoli
CTATTTCAGAATTCTGAAATAGCTCCCCCCATCGAGATAAGATAATATTTGTCGTAATCATTGTTGATTTTTTTTCGTAACGCATCGTTAATAGTTGAAAGAAGAGGTTAGCTTCAACTTTTTGAATTGGTAAATAACCTATTTCATCAATGATCAAAAGATCATATTTGGCATATCGTTTCAGAACACGATCGACGGTCCCTTTTTCAAAGGCAGAACGAAGACGTAAAAGTAATTCATGACAACTGATAAACAGCGTACGGTAGCCTTGATGACATGCTTCAATGCCTAATGCAATGACAAGGTGTGTTTTCCCTACACCAGGGTTTCCAATGAAAACTAAGTTTTCTTTTTTCTCCATAAAAGCCATATGTTTCAAGTCTAGAATCTCTTTTTTGTTAACGCTTGGTTGAAAGTTGAAATCAAATTCTTCAAGTGATGTCCGTTTGGGAAAGTGTGCGCGCTGGATGACACGTTCCACAGTCTGATTCGTTTGAAAGTCTAATTCTTGATTAGTTAATTCTAGAAGAGCTTCTGTTAAAGAAAGCTCATCCCGATTGGCAATTTCAATATAGTTTGGCACATATTCTCTCATATGTTTTAAATTCAAGGCCTCTAGATTATTTAATAGCTTTTGATACTTACTGCTCATTCGAAGGCACCTCCAGTAAATCATATTGCTTTAAACTTCGTTTAATATGTTCTTGGATGTCATCTTCTTCTTTGTGGCTCATGACATCTGATTTAAGTATCTGAACCAAATCTTCTTGGTTATAGTTCAATCTTTTTGTGGTAAGTGGGTGCGAACGAATCTGTTCTCCGTTATAATAAATGTGCACGTACTCTTCGTTTTCGGAAAGATCCAAGTCAACTTCTTTTCCGATATAACGAGGGTCTACAGAGTACCTACATTTGCGGAAAATGACCATTGCTTCCTTTGTGACTTTACGGCGAATAGAGTCTTCAAAATAAGGATTTAACAAGTCATCTTTTAGCTTATGGAGGTGCTCTTTTTCATTAATTTTCCAAAGTATATCAGGAATCTCGTCCGTTGCTTGAGACACTTCCGAATTTAATTCATCACAAAGTTCGTCAACGATTCGAATGAGGTCTGTCGAATCATAAAATTCATGATTGTAAACCCGTAACCGGTCCATTGTTCTGGCGAGAGCTTCTACGCTGCCTTTTGTTTGGGGGCGAAAAGGACGACAGACCATTGTTCTGAACCCTGCATCTTTACTAAAAGAATAGAAGCGATCGTTTAAATGAACCTGAGAGAATTGAGTTCGTGACCGGTCGACGACAGTTTTCATATTATCGAACCATATTTCTTCTGGAACACCACCGGTGTTATAAAAGGCATCATTCATGCACTCAAACAATGTATCTTGTTTACGATCAAAGGTAAGCGTAATAAATTTCTTCTTTGAGTAGGGCAATATATAAAGGAAAATATTAAAGCGGAAGACTTCTCCCTGACTGCTTATCAGTCGCATTTCTTCTTTCCAATCGATTTGTGCTGAAAGACCAGGCGTATATTCGACGCGTACCGTTGCTTTCTGTATCCGTTCTTTTTTCACTCCACGGCAATAGTCTCTAACAAGACTGTAACTCCCATCGAACCCTTTCTTTTGTATGAATTTGAAGATACTTTTAGCGGTACATTGATCTTCTAACTTAATATCTATGATTTGTTTGAATGAATCTAATTTACTCGGATATGTCCTCCTTGTTTTAGGTTTATTACCTTGTAACGCTTCTTCATACGCTGCTTTAACCGTACGATAGTCACATCCGTATTGTTCCGCTAACGCAGTATAATTGGGCCTTATGCCATCAATCATATGTTTTTTCACTCCTTCTCTGATATCTCTTCTCATTCCTATTCCACTCCAATTCTATAGGGGATAAGAAGAGTATATAAAAAATGTAGGAAAACCAACAATTTTACATTGTCATTTTCCTACATTTTATAACTGTTCTTTACAAC
>NZ_RKMG01000064.1 GCF_003797145.1 Aerococcus agrisoli
TAAGTTCATTATAAAATCCGCCATCACTAATTTCAACTGGAAATTCATCCTTGATATATTTAGTATATATTTCATCGGCTGTCAAATTTTTATAAGATTGAACATTTTCTGTAGAGTGTAATTTGAAATCGTAAGATGCAGGTGTGTGAACATGGAACAAAGTTTTTTTGAATTCTCCCGCACTATTATTACGCTGGTTAATTTCTTCATAAGCAGCTAAAATTTCTTCATAATCTTTCCCCAAAAATTTACCTCCATGTCTTTAATTAGAAACTATAATTATATTTATGAACATAAAATTGTATATTTTCAAAGAAATTATAACATGTTAGTTAAAATATTCCGAAAGAAACCATCAACAACTCATTAAATATTAGTAATTTTGTATAAATTATAACTAAACAGGTTCTTTAATAAATAGTAAATAACGTATTCGCAATATTTGAAATTATTTACCAACACTATTTGTAAAGGAATTCTAAAATTTAGACAACGAAAAAAGAAGCCTTTTTTGAGGCTCCTTTTTCCTTATATAGCACATTATTTACTTATCATCTGCAAACCACCTGCAACCATTGAGTGGGAATAATTGTATATCCCACCTTAAATTGCTTCTTTTATTGGCAATATCCCCTTATCATTCTTGATAAAAATACGAATACTTACCAACAACATAACTACAATGCCAACAATAGCTAGCATTTCCAAAACTGTATATCCACCCTTTTCAATCAAGGTACTTCGAACACCATAGAAAGCCCATGCGATTGGTAGTGGCAAAATAGCATTTCTCATTGATTCTGTTACAAATGCTGCGATTGCCATTGCTACGATCATCACAATACCAGTCCAAACAGCATCTGAAATACCAAAGACTGACCAATTAATTTGCACTAGGAAAGCAGCTGCGTTAACCACAGATGCAATTAATAGCCAACCTGTATGTAAGCCAAAAGTAATTGCTGAAAACCATTGCCCTGGATGTTTAATGGTTCTGATTTTATTTAGACTAGCTGTTAATGCAAATAAATATGTGAAGATAAATATTGTCGAAATCCCTACCCATTCAAATGAAAAAGTCACAATCCAAATCATATTGGTCACTAAAGACAACCAATAGAATGGTGTAACCGCATTGATGATGTCACGATACGTAACCTTCTTTGAATTGAAGGCTATGAACAACACCCATATCAGCAACAAACTATAAATAATACCCCAAATACTAAATGTAAATCCTGCCGGTGCAATCAACGTATTGTATTTATCTGAAACCGCCGCTTGCGACATCCCGTTAATAAACCCACTAGCCCCCAAAAAATTCACGAAAAAAGTAAATAATAGTAATACGACATTAGACCAAGCTTTCTTTTGTGTAGACATAATTCTCTCCCATTTGTTTATTTAATATTTAATTCATTTCTCAACCAAACCTAATCATAACTTATTCTTTATTATTCCTTATTTGGAAACAACTTAAAAATGAGCAGATTTTCTATTATCAATATTCCCCTGAATGACATTATTATAAAACAAAAAAGAACCTAGATTCATGATGAGCAATCAAGTTTTCTTGGTTCGATAACAACTATTCATAATGGTTATATAAACAAATAAAAAGATATGTAAAAAATTTCTAAACAGAATTTTGAGCGACAAAGCATAAACTCTTATAGAAATCTATATGACTACTATTCATAGTATCAGAATATCTTGGAACACTCAAGTAACCAATTTGAATCATTTATTTAAATAAAATTACAGATTTTTTAGCTTTACTTTCCCACGACCTCTTTCACATAAACAAAAAAGGATAGGACATCGCTGT
>NZ_RKMG01000065.1 GCF_003797145.1 Aerococcus agrisoli
TGAACCACTCCCCGTCAAGTAGACAGGTTAAAAAACAAAATAATTGTTTACCCTACCACGTTGAATAAGATGCTCAACGTGGTATTTTTTTATGAGGCTAAAGAACGGTACTCCGAAGGAGTTAAACCGTTAAATTTTGGTACATAACGCTTATGCATATAAAATTGAATGTAATCATCGATTCCGTTTATAAGATGATCATAGGTATCAAAATCATGACGATAGTAATATTCTGCCTTCATTGATCCCCAAAAGGATTCAATAGGTTGATTATCCAAGCATTTGCTTGGACGTGACATACTAGTTTTGAAACCAAATTGATTTTTAAGGGCAAAATAATCATTAGAAGTATATTGATACCCTCGATCACTATGAATAATTGGATGTGCAGCTGGATTTTTTTGCATAGCTAACTTGATGGTATCCATCACTAATTTATTATCGTTTCTTTGACTAATGATATAAGAAACAATCGATAAATCATAACGGTCTATAACTGCACTGATATAAGCTTTTTCATGATTGCCATAAAATAGGTAACTCACATCAGTAAACCATTTCTGGTTCGGTTTCGAAGCTTCAAAATCTCGGTTAATAGTATTTTCTGAGATATGTAGAGGAATAGATTTTGTCCACTCTGGTTTTTTCTTTCGAATTTCAGATTTCAACCCCATAGAACGCATTAAACGGCGAACCCGTTTTACATTAACAACCTCATTCAATTCACGATAAACAGCCCATTTCATCCGTTCTACACCGTAAATACCATGAGATTCGTCAAATATTTTCTGAATAGATGCAGCTAATGCCTCATTCTTTTTTTCTGCGTCTGATGGACATCGATGTAACCATTTATAGTAGGAACTTCTACTAACCTCTACAGCTTTACATAATTTTGAGACAGAATACCCTTTTTCTTGATGGAGCTCAAACACGACAATGTATTGTGTCTCTTGACGACTTAGCGAAAATGGTCGTACCTTTGATTGAGCTCTAACAACTTTTTTTCAATATCTTTCTGCATTTCAAGATATTCATTTCGTGCTTCAAGTTCTTTAATACGAAATTTCAACCGTTCAGTATCCGTTAATTCGTTCTCTGGTTTATTTTGACCACGAAGATCTTTAAGTCCGTCGGACCCTTTAAGTTGGTATTTTTTAACCCATGAATAGATTTGTTGGTAAGATACACCATACTTTTCAGTAGCCCCATCATAGTCATTGTCTCTGGCAATAGTAAATTGTGTGATTTCCAATCGTTCTTCAAATGTTGTTTTACGCCCTTTAGTCATAGTGGTCTTAGATCTCCCCATACTCGTTGATTTTAGTTCTTTTCCACTATTATATAGGTTAATCCATCGTTGTAGAACTGAAAAACTGGAAATATGATATTTTTTCACCGTACTATTCTTAGAGTAACCTCGAAAAACCACGTCTTCAACCGCCATTTTTTTCAGGTTTTTCGAGTACCTTTTCCACGTCTTCGATTCCACTAGTCCTTCAAAACCATCAGCTTTATATTTGCGGATCCATGTCTGAATTACAGAACCGTGAAGGTTCATTTCTTTACTGACAAATCTTAATGAAGAACAACCGCCAAGTATTGGTTTAATGATGGCTAATTTTTCGTCTGCGCTTAATTTAACTCGTTTAGACAATAAAAAACACTCCCTACAAAATAGTTTAGAAATTTTTGTTATTTCTAGTGTCTACTTTGTAGGGAGTGTACCA
>NZ_RKMG01000066.1 GCF_003797145.1 Aerococcus agrisoli
ACTATTTTTGTGTACGCAAAAAAAGGACATGATATCCTTATTTCAAGTAAACCACGACGAATACTGAAAGAAGGAAAATTCATGTCCCATATAACTATTATAAAACAACTTTGCGGAATTCTCGACAATAATATTCAAATTGATGTACCAGAGGGAATGACTTTGCTTCCCATTGAAAAGTATCAAGATGTGAATTATATAGTCGTTGAAGGCGTCTTAACCTACAAGCCTAAGGCTTGTACCCAATGTGGTGTAAAGAATACAGGCAGCCATGATCTAATTAAACATGGGTTCAAATCTACTATTATACGATTACCTAATTCAGTTTCAAATCCGATATTGCTAAAACTGAAGAAGCAACGATTTTATTGTAAACATTGCGCGCAAACCTTTATTGCTGAAACACCGTTAGTACAGAAATACTGCTGTATCTCAAACTCAATAAAAAATCAGATAAGTTCAGAATTAGTTGAAACACAATCCATGCGATTAATCGCTAAACGATATCATGTGTCATCTCCAACAGTTGCTAGGATTCTACTGAAAGCTGGTAAAGGACTATCACCAAAAGGAAACTATTTGCCTAGTAACCTTGGTATAGATGAGTTTAAATCTACTAATCGAGTAGCCAATGCGATGAGTGCTGTCCTTGTGGACACCCATAATAGAAGGTTGATTGATATTATTGTTGATCGAAAACAAGCTTCTCTAATCGATTACTTCGCTTCTTTTACTTGGGCTGCTAGAAGTAGTGTGAAAACTGTTTCTATCGATTTGTATACACCCTATCTTGAAGTAATACGTACTAGCTTTCCTAATGCTAAGATTGTAATTGATAGATTCCATATCGTGAAGTTACTAAATGAGACAATTAATTCTGTTCGTATTAAAGCAATGAATATCGTGAAAAATAGCCGACCATCTGACTACAGAAAACTTAAAAAACAATGGAAGTTGTTGCTAAAAAATGCTGAAGACTTAAATTTCACTGATACATATTATGTTCGCCAATTTGGTGAAGAAATTTCGGAACAGCGCATCGTCGATTTCCTATTGAATATTTCGCCAGATCTATTAGTAACATATACTCTAATGAATGAGCTTAAATACGCAATTTCTACGCATAATATTGAGCTATTTGATGAAATCTTGAAGAGCACAAGGAAAATAACCTTGCCTCGACGGGCTAGAAGAACTATCAGAACTTTACAGAAGTTTTTACCATATATCCATAATTCATTAACTTATACCGTCTCAAATGGACCTACCGAAGGTATTAATAATAAGATTAAATTAATTAAGCGTACAGGTTTCGGATATGCTAATTTCTTTAATTTACGCGCTAGAATACTAGTCCAATTCAAACTAAAATACAAACCTTCAAACCCAGCACCATCAACTTATGAAGCATTGGCAAGCTAAAGCCTGCCAAACTATTAGTAATTTCGTATTCCGTGTTGCTCTAACATAATAATCTTCTTGCCAAAGGGCAAGAAAAAAGCCATACACATAATCGTGTATAGCGTTTCTCTTTGAAGCTCATTTACATATTAATAAATACTATATAACGTATTCGCGATATTTGAAATTATTTACCAACA
>NZ_RKMG01000067.1 GCF_003797145.1 Aerococcus agrisoli
CTAAAGTAGACACTTAAAAAAGTAAATCTACTTTAGGGGGAGTTTTTTTGCGTTCAAATAGTAAACATACAGTATCTGAATTAGAATATTTTATTAAATTATATTTACAGGAAGGCGTAAGTATCAGTGAGTTGCAAGAAACCTATGGTTTAAAGCTTGTAGAAAGTAAATTTCGCCGCAAGATTCTACGATATAAAGAGCACGGCATTTCTGGTATTCAGTCAAGTAAAACCAACAATCATTATAGTCAAGAGTTTAAGCAAGCTATTGTTGAGGAGTATTTTACTTCTGATCAAACAATAGCTGGGATTGCACGTAAGTATAATATTCCTTCAGATGCAACTGTTGGAAATTGGATAATCAAGTATACTAAGGGTGAAGAAAACCGTAATTATTTTCCATTACCCGAGGTGTATAAAATGAAAAGCAGAAAAACGACCACAGAAGAAAAAATAATGATTGTCAAAGATTGCTTGGCCAATGAATTGTCTTATAAAGAAACAGCTCAGAAACATCATGTATCCTACAACAATGTGTATTCGTGGGTTAAAAAGTATAAAGAATACGGTCCTGATGGACTTAGCGATAATCGTGGACGGCGGAAACCTGGTAGTTTACAAACAAATGAAGAGAAGTTAAAGGCAGAAATTGCCGCACTGGAGGCTAAAAATGAGTACTTAGAAACAGAAAATGCAGCAATAAAAAAGCGGAGAGAAGTGGAAAGAGAGTTGATGTTACGCAAACAAGGTATGAAGTCGAATATCAAACCATTAAAAATTTACAACAAGAAGGAGTCAAAATAGTGCATTTATGTAAAGCTTTAAAAGTCAGTAGAGCCGGTTACTATAAATGGTTGAATCGCAAACCATCCCCCAAAGGTCAGCGTCTAGAAAAGCTTATTGAAATGATTGTCCATACTTATAATAAATTTAATGGTATTTATGGTTATCGTCGGATAACCATTTATCTAAATCATTACTTAGGTGCTAAAGTAAACCATAAGTGTGTTCATCGATTAATGAAATTATTGAAATTAAAAGCTGTTATTCGTCAAAAAAGATATAATTACAAACCGCATACACCTAATCATGTGGCAGAAAACATCTTAAATAGAGCATTCCAAGAAGAATACAAGCCAATGGAAGTGCTACTTACAGATGTAACAGAATTACCTTACGGTAATAATTCAAAAGCATATCTAAGCGCTATTTTAGATTATGGTGTCCAAAAAATAATAGCATTCAAACTCTCACACCACAATAACAATGCCTTAGTTCGAGATACGTTTTCACAAATTGAAAATCAACTTATCCCGAATAAAACATTGATCCACAGTGATCGTGGATTTCAATATACTTCTCATTTTTTTAGAGAATATATTTCTAGAAACGATGTAATACATAGCATGTCCAGAGTGGGTAAATGTATAGATAACGGTCCGATGGAAAGCTTCTGGGGTATTCTGAAATCAGAAATGCCACAATTAGAAGCATACGATACGTTTGAAGAGTTAAATGATGCACTTCAATCTTATATTGAATTTTATAATATGGAGCGAGTTCCACTTAGCATGGGATTGCGTATTCCAGCATAAAAAA
>NZ_RKMG01000068.1 GCF_003797145.1 Aerococcus agrisoli
CTCTATAATTTAAGCTGGTTTCTTGAATAAATTAATCGTTCTTGGAAAAATTGGGAATTTTTCTACAAAATAGTGCGTTCTCGAAGTAGATTTTAACTAAATGAACCTTCTTACGATTCTCTTGTTTGTTTGAAGGCATACTTCTCCCTTGTAGACGATTGATTCAAAAAATTAACGTGATGAGTGATTTAAATCCATTGACTGGATCGCCGTAGGCGCTCGAAGACCCTATAGAATTCAGTTTGATACACATGATAACTCGACAATTTTAGATAGGCTCGTCTGCCTGTTTGCACAAGTTTGCCAGCGACTTTAAGGAATATTAGTCGGATGGAATGAATAGTCATCCCTTGGTTCTTTTTATCAAAGCCGATAGTCTTTAGACAGTTAATGAGGTTGTATGCAAGCAGACTAATCATCATTCTGACATGATTTTCTAAGAAGCGTGGACTATCTGTTTTATCGAAATAAAAGCCACCTTTCGCTTCTTTGATGAAATTCTCCATTGTCCCTCGCTTGCCGTAAAGAGAGAATATGACTTCAGGTGAGACATTATCGGATAGATTAGTCACAATGAATGCGTGTTGAAAGAGGAGTTCTCCTGCTTCACGGATTGATCGAATACAGACACGACGGGGTTTCGACCATGATTGTGCTTGATAAGGCATTGAAAAATACTGAACTTCCCGATCTTCCCATTTTTTGTTATCCCCGTAAAGAACGGATTGCTCAGCTAATTGACTTAACCTCCGATTGTTCTTTAATCGGATCACATACTGACTTTCATTTTCTTCACAAGACTCATACACCTCTGGTGTTGCGAAGCCGCTGTCCCCACGAACCAATATGTCAGTATTCGGTATGGATTCATTGTAGTGGTGTAACAATGGGTCGATAAAGGCTTTCACCCCTTTAGATGTGTACTGATTACCTGAACGCAGTTCAGCTTTTAAGAAATCTCCAGTCAGTCCGTCAAAGGCAACTAATGGGTGGTAGCCGTAGGTTTGATAATGTGCATTATAATCTGTTTGTTCTTGATGGCCAAAGGTATCTGAATGAGTGGAATCGAGATCAATGATTAACTCGGTGTCATTGCGAATCAAACGCGCTTTATCAATGAGTGACTGATTTAATGATTGTAATTGACCCACATTTTCCGTGGTGAAACGATCCAGAAACCGTGAAATTGACGATTGTGAGGCTAATTGTTTTCTGCCTAACACCATTTGAAAGACTGGATCCTGTCGTAACAGATTAGCTGACGAGTCTGCCGAATAACCAGCAATCAGTTGCATAATGAGCTGTTCTAATATCGCTAAATTATCATGCGTGTAGTAAGCACGGTTATCTTTAATGTCCAGAAGTGATTTTGCCAAATCAGAAAACTTGAAGGTATCCATTACTTCTTTAACTAAGACTAAACCCGAATCACTCGATAAGCGACCACCTGTATGCGAAATGATGATGTTTGAATTGAATTTTACCTGGTTTTTGTGTAAGCTAATCATGAAGAGAACTCCTTTCTTATGGTTGGTTTAGACACCTTTACCATATCAGAATGGGGTTCTTTTTTCATCACTTAA
>NZ_RKMG01000007.1 GCF_003797145.1 Aerococcus agrisoli
CCAACACTATTTGTAAAAGAACCATAAACAATTGTATTAAAAGTGAACGTAATTGATGATACCTAAGCCAATCATCAAAATGCTGACAGCCAAGTGTAACTTGCGATGCATGAAGAGAATTGCGACAAACTCGCGCACCCAATTGAGTAAACGTTCCGGAAAATCAGCCCGCGCCCCCACACCCGACATTTGGTATAAGCCCTCCATATTGGCGTATAACTGGCTGCGGTAAAGATGATAAGAAGATGTCACAAAAACCGCTTTGACTGTTTGAATCTGCTTGGTGTTGGCCTTGATAATCTTTTTCGCATAAATAAAATTCTCATGCGTATTAGCAGCCTGACACTCCGTCAGAATCGCATCTTCCGGTACCCCATGTTCAATCAGATACTTAGCCATAATCTTGGCCTCACTGACATCAGAGTGGGTCCCAGTTGATGTACCAGATACAATAATCTTCGGCACCTTTTGATATTGGAACTGTTGACGTCCAATATAATCCAGGGCCATATCCAAACGATTTTCCAGCACCTTCGAAGGCTTGCCGTGCTTAGATAACTGCTCACCTAGAATCAAGACAAAATCCTGTTTCCCCTCATCCTCAAGAAGCGTCAACCGCAGCGTCACCACCATGTAGTTGATAAAAGCGAGAACGAAATAGGTCATGGCGAATTGAAAAATACGGACAATCTCTTGATGGAAAAACCCACCCAAGAGGAAGGTCGCGATATACTGCAGTACCGTCCCGGCGATCAACAGGGAAGCCAAGAGTAACCCAACGGCCAGTTGAAGTTTGGAGCGTTCGACTGAGTACACTTTCAATGCATAAGAAATCATCCCAATCCCGAAAATGAGCGTAAATAGTGGCGCAATTAAGCGCACGGTTTGATCCAACCAGTAAAACACATGTTGGAAAACGGGATGATGATTAAAGGTAGGGTCATTCAAGACCGCAATAAATAAAATGATGAAACCCGCTAGAAATAGAAAGTTATCAATCAAATTTCTAGGCGCGATAAAAAACATCAAGATAGCAATTAGAAATAATACGAGTGCTGCTAAATAAGCTATCATAGGGCCTCCTAGATTTCGTGGTATTTGGCGTAAACTTCTCGCTTGTTGATACCAGTTTGTTTTGCTACCTGTTTGATAGCGTCTTTGGTGGACATGCTTTCATGTGTTTCCCACCATTGTACTTGTTCTTTAATCGGCATATCATCTAAAGCTGCTTGCAAGAGACTTTCATCCGTTGATGGGTCATCGTTGCCGGCAATATAGAAACAGATTTCCCCTTTAATGGTTTTATTTTCGTCAAAATGTGCCACCAAATCAGCGAGGCTACCGCGTGTAATTTCCTCAAATTTCTTAGTCAATTCACGTACGACCACTACTTGTCGGTCAGGGCCGAATGCAGATTGGCAGTCTTCCAGTGTTTGGCCTAAACGGAAGGGTGATTCGTAGAACATCATGGTGTATGGAAAATTCACCAGATTGTCGAGGAATGCCTTTTTCTCAGACTTCTTACGTGGTAGGAAACCGATAAAAGCGAATTGGTCGGTTGATAAACCGGACGCAATCAAACCCGTCAAAGCTGCGTTGGCACCTGGTAGTGGCACAACAGTCAGATTTGCTGCAATGGCCGCTTGCACAAGCTCAAATCCAGGGTCGGAAATGGCTGGCATGCCGGCATCAGAAACTTGGGCAATGTTTTGCCCAGCTTCTAGCATCTCGATGATTTGTGGGATGCGGCTTTGGCTATTGTGTTGGTGATAGGACATTTGCCCTGTCGTGATGTCAAAATGATTGAGCAATTTTTGTGTGTTGCGGGTGTCTTCGGCTAAAATTACGTCCACCGTTTTAAGTGTGTTAACGGCACGGAAGGTCATATCTTCCAAGTTACCGATAGGTGTTGGGACGAGATAAAGCGTTCCCTTTGTCCCTTGGTCTGGACCCGTAAATGAATGTTGAATTTGTAACACACTATCCCTCCTCATCTTGGTTTGTGGTGTCATCCGGCATAAAAGTTAAACTGCCCGCAAGACCCTCATCTACTCGGTCTGTCCAAGCAGTAGGTGGCCATACACGGGCAATGCCTTTATCTCTCAGAAAGTTTTCTTTCTCACGCCGGGTAAATTGTTTGAATCGATATTCAGCTGACATAGCCTTGGACTTACTCGTAAAGGCCTTGCTATAGAGCATGTGGACCGGTCTACGATAATCTGGTTGGGTATATTTAGCACCCTTGCCACTATTGTGGACCGCCTCGCGCTTGGTCGGGTCCGTAGTATAGCCTGTATACAAGGTATTGTCGCTACAAGCTAAGACATAGAAATAATGCAATTTTTCGGGCTTCGTTTCGCCCCGTTTTTTGTCTTGGGCTTGGTCCTTAGTCCCCATAAATCAATCGACTCATTTCCGGTGTATATTCATCGTCGGCTGTTTGCGTGTAAAACGGAGGCAAGACGCGTAGTCCCTTGTCGTGGCCGTCCTTCATAAACTCTAACAAAATAGTTTTGGCTTCCTTACCTGGTTTTGGGTACACAAATTGTAACTTCTTCAAGGTTAAACGGTATTTGTTGCCAAGTACAATCAATTCACTCAAACGTTCTGGTCGATGGACAATATATAATTTCCCTCGATTACGTAATACGAATTGGGCTTGTTGGAAAATATCTTCCGCTGTCATCGCAACTTCGTGTCGTGCTAAGGTTTTCGCATCCAAAAGATTAACCCTAGATTCCTCATAGTGTTTGAAATATGGCGGATTGCAAGTAATCACATCCATAGAATCTTTGGCAAAAGTAGTTTTCACCGTCTTTAGATCCATATTATGGATGGTAATTTGCTCACTTAATCCATTGTGCGCCACAGATCTGGTCGCCATGTCGGCAACTTGTGGTTGAATCTCAATGCCGTGTATATGGGCACGGTCCGTCGTTTTCGCAGATAGCAAGAGTGGAATCACCCCGTTACCCGTGCAAAAATCAGCAATCTGTTTAATCCGACTAGACGATACTTGGGCAAAATTGGCCAACAATATGGCGTCCACTGAGAAAGCAAAGGTCAGGTCGCTTTGAATAATCTCTAAATTTTGCGGAATCAAGGCATCGAACCGCTCGCCGTCCAATAGTGTCACTTGATCCATTAAGCTTTGGCCCCTTCATTTTCACGTTCGCCGTATAAGATATCTAGACAGAACATGCATTGTTCATCATTACCACGACGTTGGCCGTAGGAAATATTACAAATATGGAAGCCATCTTCATAGATGTTCATTAAATTTTGGCGTGCCTTAGACATTACTTGAGGAGTGCCATCGTTGTCATCCTCAGTTACTTGTTTATTCTTGGCACTTAAATGATCATTTAAATCGGTCAACTCTTGCACGCGTTCGCGCAAGTAGAAATTTTCCATCTTTAAATTATGGGAAGAGATTAACAATTTATCCCACTCTGCATTGATCGTATCTAATTTGGCGATCATCGTGTGTAAGTCATTTTTTAATAAAGCTATTTCATCTGCAACTTGGTGTTCATCCACTTACCCACACCCACTTTCTACGCTTATTTGTATACTTCTGGCAAAAATGACGATTGCTTCGTACAACCGCAATATCTGCCCTTTTTCATCCTCAATGATACCACATGATGTGCTATACCGACACGGTAAGATGATTTTTGTTAGGGTCAATTATAGCACACCCGTTCGGTCATTTGGGCATCAATCGCAAGTCAGAAATTCTTTTTTCATCTAGCTATGGTAAAATATAGAATGAAAATATTGTTCACGTAACCTTTATCCAATGTATGACAGGAGTCACGCTCATGAAACCATTTACCTTTGAAGATGCCTTTGTTCTAGCCGACACTTATGATGAAACAGAATTATATTATTTTATCGGTAACAGCAAAGTACCAAGTATGTATAACAACAACAAAATTGTCCTAGATTTTGTACCCAGCGCCGAAGAATTGGATATGCTAGAAGAAAACTTTCTAGACTATGCCTATGACCTAAATCTTTCTTATTACAGCTTCGTCATGCCGATGAACCAATCTCTGAGTCCTGAACTCTTTGCCAGTATCGGTGAAGTGGGCTACCAATTATCTATGACCAAATTGATGGTTCTTGATCCAAAAGACTTTAAGGTTTCAAGCAAAGCAATCGATACTTATGGTGACCGTCTTGTCATCAAGGAAATTGACGAAAGCGATATGCAGGCCTATATCGACTTCAATCAAATCCACGACAAAGCAATCGACGCCGAATTTGCCCAACAAAAACAAAATTACTATCCTTGGTTCTTGAAGGAAGAGAATACCCATGCCCTTGCTGCCTTTGTCGACGGCAAATTGGTTGGTTTATCCGATATCATCCGCCACGCACGTTCATACGAAATCGACAACTTCCAAGTGCTTGAAGCATACCAACGCCAAGGCATCGGTTCCTTACTACAAGCTTGGGTTGTGGAAAAAGCATTGGCTGCCGATAAGATGGTTATCCTGGTCGCCGACGCCGACGATTCCCCTTATGAAATGTATATCAAACAAGGCTACCAAGACATCGGTATGGAAATCGAAATCTCACGTAAAATCGAAGAACCCATTATTGCAGATATCCAAGTCTACCAAGCAGACCCCGTGGCTTATATGTTAGAGAACGGCCTTGATGATGAAGACTACGACGATGAAGATTATGAAGAAGAATAGGATGTGAGAAAAAGCGTTCAGCCCTCAACCAGTGGAAGAATAGTGCCGACGATGACGGTAGTCATCGACAAACTATTCTGAAGTGGGCAGAGGGTTGCTTTTTCGAACTCAACTTCATAGGATGTGAGAAAAAGAGGGCTGCATGGCCCTCTTTTCATTTTGGTTTTTAAGCCATAATTGGATGAGCATTACGCTAGAATAAAATGTTTTGTTTAGCTTTTTGGGGATTGTATTTATCAAAGTTAAAATAACCGCTATTTGAACACTTCAGGGCCCTGAGGTGTTCAAAATGAAAAATTTCGCGTCACACAGAGTGCTGTGTGATTTCTTTTTTTGAAGTCGAATCACACAGACCGTTTTGTGAATCATTTTTTCTCATAAAGGTTCACAGAACCCCTTGAAGTAATCAATTTGGGGTTTTATCCATTTTTATAAATAAAATAATGTACTTTTCGCTTTGTTCATCAAGCACCGAAGGGGGCAGAGGGTTGCTTACTGGAACACATATTCAGAATGTGCGAACATAGACTTGCGCCTTTAGCTAAATAATAGACCTTCTTTCTTTCTACAAATTTAATGATCCTATACTTCATCAGGCAGTCACTTGTTGGTGGCTGTATTTTTTTATCAGTTGGTCACCCTATTATAAAAATCTAGTTGACAACAAAATGACATATTGCTAACCTAATATCATATTGAAATTCCATGAAAGGAGCTATTATGACTGTAAAAGCTGATTTACTCGCATATTTATTAGACCATCCTGGGCATTTCTTTGCGGGACCAGATTTGGCTGACCACTTCCAAGTGAGCCGCAACGCCATTTGGAAAGCTGTGAAGCAACTGGAAACTGACGGTTATGAAATCTTGCGTCACCCCAAAAATGGGTATGCCCTGGCCAAACGCAATCAAGCTGTGGATCCTGAACAAATTCAGCATGGTCTGCAACATGTTTGGCCGGAATTACAGGTCTACTATCAAGAGTCAACGACCTCAACCAATGATTTGGGTCGCAAACACGCAACGGATTTTCCCAATCAACCAGCAATTTTCATTGCCAATGAGCAAACAGCTGGTCGTGGCCGCCGTGGTCGTCCCTTCTATTCTGCACTGACTCAGGGCTTGTATTATTCGCTCGTGATCACGCCACCGGCTAGCGCCGACAATGACTTGATAGCTTCTTTCACCATCGCCTCCGCATCTGCCTATGCCCAAAGTTTGAACAAGTATCTGAGCGATGCCATTCAAATTAAATGGGTCAATGATTTATTTTATGATGGGAAAAAGGTGTCGGGTATTCTAACAGAAGGCACATTTGACCTGGAGAGCCAAACGATTTCCCAACTGGTCATCGGAATTGGGACCAACCTGGCGGGGGACTTTGCCAATGAGAATCCAGAAAATCAACACATTGCCGGGACAATTTTTGGTAAAAGCTTACCAAACAACTTCAATCCAAATGACCTGCTTGTCGATTTCCTAACCACCTTCAAAGAATATTACGACCACTTGGCCGACCGTGCATTCCTAGAGTATTATCGTGCGCAGCTGCTTGGCAAAGGACAGTGGGTGACCTACCAAGAAAACGGTCAAACCTTAACTGGTAAGATTCTCGGTGTGACAGATGCTGGGCATTTACGCATTGAAGATCCGCAAGGTCGTGAAAAGCATTTAATCTCTGGCGAGGTTAGCTTTAGTAGCCAACAATTTATATAACAAAGTGTGACCAAATGCGTATAGATTTTTCTGAAACGCAGTCAAATCTGCATTTGGGAACAGGTTTTAACAGAGTGCGACCAAAGGCGTTGAGGTTCGTCGAAAATTTCGTTGGCCCTAGTGGTTGGCGAGTCATGAGGATAACCACCTACCCGCGCATGTGGGTTTGGTGGGGATTTTATATAGAAAAATTTTTTATTTTTACCAATGGTCAACCGATTACCAAAATAAGGTGACCAATACATCAAAAGGAGCATATTTATGAATACATCTACTACTTATAACTGGGTTTTGGCGGCTTTGATGGCGGTCATCACACTCATCGCATCGTATATCGTCGTGCCATTTGGGGCAATTCCGTTTACCCTACAAACAATGGTTGTTGTGCTAACTGGGTTGTTGTTACCCCGCAAATATGCGGTTGTAGCCATGTTTATTAATGCCATTTTATTATTTGTTTTTAAGGGCGCCTTTATTTACAGTCCTTCATACGGCTTCATCATCGGTTTCATCGTGGCCATGGTATTTGCACGCTCGGCTGGTAGTTTGAAAAATGAGGCATGGCAACAATTCACTTTACGCGCACTGGGTATGAACGCGATTATCTATATTTTCGGATTAGGTTACATGTACCTAGCCTTGAATTTCTTATTGAATACGCCGATAACATGGGCGCAAACTTTCATGTCAGGTATGATCATCTTTATTCCAACTGACATCATCAAAAATGTCGCAGCCATCGCCTTAGCCGTGGCCTTAAACAAACGTATTGCAAAATAATGAAAAAATGCAGGGGGAAAGTAGTCGGTGTGCCGACTTTCCTCCTGCATTTTTATGTACCACTATAAAGTTGAGTTCCAATAAGCAGACCCAACTCCACTTCAGACTATATTGCGCCACACTGCGTGCGTCACTGCTATAGTCTTCCAGTGTTTGGGTCTAAACGCTTATTGTCACATCCTATTTTTTCCAAAAAGCTAAGACTAGATACTCCATCGCCGCTTGAGGGGCTACATTGGCCCGAATCATGCGTTGCGCCTTCCCAACTAGGTGCAAGCCTTTAGTAATCAGGGCCGCATCCAGATGGTTCAGCATGGTTTGATATTTGCCCAAATCATTAGGGAAAACGAGTTTATCCATCAGACTTTGGTCATCTTCGGTAGCCATTTTCAAATACAACAAATCATGGAAATGGAAACCAACCAAGTTCAAGGCCTGAATCATGGATTTTCGACTAGGTTTATCTTTGACCCAATCTGACTGCACCATGGTTAAACCTCGAGGATCGCCCTTCACCATAAGGTCAACCCACTGAATCGATTGCCCAATTTGGATTTGAAAGGTTTCATTATCCGCCAAATTTTTGGCCTCATCAACATCATTGGTCAAATAAGACAAGGTCGTCGCCAAGCTGGCTTTAATCCCTGCTGCCTCAAAAACCTGCTTCACTTGTGCTTTACGCAACTCAGGGAAATGTATCATTTGGCAACGTGACAGAATTGTCGGTAAAATTGCATCCTGATTTGATGTAATCAAGAAGATATGCATATTTTCATACGGTTCTTCGATAAACTTCAAGAGTGAGTTTGCTGCACCCGTCGTCATTTTCTCCGCCTCATGAATCACAAAGATTTGATAGTCACCCTCAGTCGAAGACATCGACATCCGGTGCTTCAATTCACGGACTTGGTCAATCTTGATGGTATTAGATTCTGGTTTTGCCTTCTCTTCAGCCTCTTTTGCTTCTTCGATTTCTGCTTCCGTTTTGAAAATATCGGCCTTATCTTTGCTATTTTCCTTGTCGTCACCTGGTCGGACATGCAAGACATCCGGGTAATCCTCACGCAAAATGCGGACACAGTGATTGCACTCGCCACAAGGTTGTCCCGTTGCACTTGGATTCAGGCAGTTCAAGCCTGCTGCCAAATACGTAGCCATATCCTCTTGACCTGCACCAACCATGCCCTCAAAAATATAGGCGTGGCCTAGACGCTTGTTGGCCACAACCCGGTCCATCATGGCCGTTAAATTGCCTTGCTTTTCAATAATATCAAATGCATCTAAACCCATTGATGGACTCCTTTCTGTCAGTTAAACACTTTATATTAAACGACAATTAAGCGAAAAATTGAGGGAAATGACTTTGCACAATACGCAAAGCTTCATCCTGCATAGCTTCCGGACTTTGTGTCGCATCAATCACTTGAATTCGGTCAGGATACTGTTCACGCAAAACTTGGTAGCCTTGGTGGACACGTTGATGGAAATCAATCGTTTCCACATCCAAACGATTTTGGTCAGCCTCACTACGATTCGCTTGAATACGACGAATCCCCTCTTCAGCTGTAATATCTAAATACAAGGTCAAATCAGGTTGACGACCATCCGTAGCGAATTCATTGATGGCTAAAATACCAGCCTCACCAATCTCGCGACCATAACCTTGATAGGCAATGGAAGAGTCCACAAAACGATCGCACAAAACCAAATGACCCGCCGTTAAAGCAGGTAAAACCGTATGTATCAGATGTTGACGACGACTGGCCGCATACAACAAAGCCTCCGCACGTGGGTCAAGCGCCGTATTGGCTGGATCTAAGATGATGCGGCGAATTTGTTCCGCAATCGGGTCGCCACCCGGTTCACGCGTCAAGACCAAAGGCACCTTTAAACTTGCCTCTAACTTAGCCGTCAAACCATTGATGAGTGTCGTTTTTCCCGCACCATCTGGCCCCTCAACTGTAATAAATTTGCCTAGTAATTGCTCTGAATCCATATCGTCTCCCCTAATTCCTTCCATTTCGGTCCACTCGCTACGCATCTATTGAATATCGCGACGGCCCTCTAAAGCCCGCAATAAAGTCATTTCATCCGCATATTCAATATCACTACCCACAGATAAACCATAAGCAATACGCGTTACCTGAATGCCTGCTGGCTTAATCAAACGTGACAAATACGTCGCCGTAGCCTCACCCTCAGCCGTTGCATTGGTCGCCACGATCACTTCCTCAACCGTCTCTTCCTGCAAACGCACCAACAACGGTTGAATATTCAAGTCCTCTGGCCCCGTACCTTCCATCGGTGACAAGACCCCATGCAGCACATGATACAAACCATGATACTCACGCATACGTTCCATCGACACCACATCACGCACCTGCTCAACCACTAAAATACGCGAACGGTCACGCCCCTCATCCGCACAAATCTCACACGGATCAGACTGCGTAATATTGCCACAAACCGAACAATAACGAAGCTCACGCTTGGCATCCACCAAAGCACTCGCAAACTCTAGCACATCCTTCTCAGGCATATCCAACACAAAGAAAGCCAGCCGCGACGCCGTTTTGGCCCCAATCCCTGGCAACTTACTAAAACTATCAATCAACTTGGCAATTGGTTCTGGATATTGCATCTTAACTCTCCTACCTACTTACGCACTTTATGAAAAATATCCCTACTTACAAAGATACAGACCCCTTCACCAGACTAGACCAGGTCAAGACACCAAGCCTCAAACCCGCCAACTCCTGGTAGCGACAAGAAAAATACCATGCGTAGTCAAACCTACCCATGGTAAAGACGGTCATCTAGATAAGCCTGTAGCCTTGTTTCTATTAAAGACCAGGGATACCTTTTGTATATTTGCCCATGGTGTTTGCTGTTTCAGCATCCACTTTTTCAAGGCCATCATTGACTGCAGCCAACAATAAATCTTGTAACATGTCGACATCTTCTGGGTCAACTGCTTCTGGATTAATATTGATTGCTTTCAAACGACGGTCACCTGTTACAGTCACTTTAATCATGCCTGAAGGTTCTGAACCTTGAAACTCTTTTGTTTCTAAGCTCTTTTGTTCTTTTTCCATCTCTGCTTGTAATTTTTGCATTTTACGCATCATTTGTTGCATATTTGCCATTCCGCCTGCCATATTCGACACTCCTTTTTATTCGTTTTTCATTATATTATTTATAAGTTATTTATTTTAGCTAATCGTCTACTATTGTAACATTTTCTTTGCCAAATAGTGAAACAGCTTGGTCTACTTGATCTTGGCGCATACGTGCCTCTTCATCTTCTAGGCCGTCCGCTAGCATGGCGTCATTAATCGCATCACTATTTTGGCTAAAGGCTTCCGCATCTGTAGCCGAACCCTTGTCAGCTACTGCACCAGCACCATCACCTACTAAATCACCTAAGCCACCATTCTTCATGGCTTTCACGTAAGTTTGGCGTGCTTCTTGCCATTGGTCACTTGTTAAATAGTACATTTTCGTTGGGTGACCCAAACGATTCGACAACATTTGTTCTACTTGACGGCGTAATTCCTCATCATCGTCCACTTTTTTACATAGGACTTCATAATCAAAACGGACAACGAAAGCCGTTGGTGATGCCGCTGCTGGGAAAGTTGCCTTCAACATGGCTGCTTGCATACCAGGTAGACTAACGACTAATTCTTCCCATAAAGACGATACATCATTTAAATCTTTTTTGGTTGCTTGATTCAAGACTTGGAAAATCTTGGTCAAGTTTGGCGTAAAGCCTGTTGAATTTGAACGTTTCATTGGTTTGTTGTTGGTTGCTGGTTTCGCCGCTTGTCCTGAGCCATTTTGTAATTGGCTAGATAAAGTTGCTACCTGCTCTTGAAGATCAGCGATCACCTGACTAATATGTGTTGGGAGTTCATGAGCCACAGGTGCTGCATTGTTGCTTGCAGTATTGCCTGCTGGCGCCATGCTTGCTTTACTAGCGCCGCCCTTTTGACACAACTGTACAGTCGCAACTTCTAGGTAAATGCTTGGTTGGACGGTAAAGCGGATTTCAGCCTGGGTTTCTTTGAAGACGTCCATCATTTGGTACAGCAATTCAAGGTCGATTTCCTTGGCTAGGGCGTAGAAGGCTGTGTCGTAGCGTTGGGTCAAACTTCCGATGGCATCGGTGCCACCACCAATTTCCTTGGCAATCAGTAAATCGCGCACGAAAATGAGTTGCTCTTCAACGAAACGGGCAGCTTCTTGGCCACTATCCAATAATTTGTGTAAGTCGGCTAAAGCGACTGTGGCATCGCCGTCTGACAAGGCCTTGGTGTAGTGAATTAGTTCTTCTTCGGACAAGACACCTGTTACTTGGCGACTTGTTTCCAAGCTAATTGTGCCTTCAGAGAAGGAAATGACTTGGTCTAAGAGTGACAGTGCGTCACGCATACCACCGTTGGCTGCGCGCGCGATAACTGCTAGGGCACCATCTTCATATTGGATGTCGTCTTGTTCCAAAATATAAGCCATCCGTTTTTCGATATCTTGGTGGGAAATACGTTTGAAATCAAAACGTTGGGTCCGGGAAATGATGGTTGCTGGAATCTTATGGATTTCAGTTGTGGCCAAAATAAACAAAACATTTGCTGGCGGTTCTTCCAAAGTCTTCAATAAGGCGTTAAAAGCTCCTGTTGAAAGCATATGGACCTCATCGATAATATAGACTTTATAGGCTGCTTCTGTTGGTGCGTAACGAACATTTTCACGAATGTCGCGCATTTCATCCACACCATTGTTTGACGCCGCATCGATTTCGATAACGTCAGACAAGCTACCTGCATTGATAGCTTTACAGATTTCACATTGATTACATGGTTCACCATCGACTTGATTTGGACAGTTGATAGCTTTAGAGACAATCTTGGCTGCACTTGTTTTCCCAGTACCTCTAGGGCCAGTAAACAAGTATGCATGACTCATTTTGCCGGTTTTGACAGCGTTTTGTAGGGTATGGGCTACGGCTTCTTGCCCTACAATATCCCCAAATGTTTGTGGTCGCCAAACGCGGTATAATGCTTGATAACTCATTGTTGTCTCCTCTCGTTTTTTATTTCATCTCGACCATTATACCATGAATATATGTCATGCTCCATGAGAAGTGGGTCAATCGTAATCGAGAAAAACTGTCAAAAATATGCAGGAAAGTCCTTTTTACACGTGCCTTTCTTGATAAATCATGTATAATGAGTAACGTTACAATAAATTATTCCCGATAGGGTTTGCGAGTACGCAAAGATTCCTTGTAACCATAAAATTTATATTTTGGGGGAAACAAAATGAATAAACGACTATTTACTTCTGAATCAGTCACAGAAGGTCATCCAGATAAGGTCGCTGACCAAATCTCTGATGCGATTCTTGACGCGATTTTAGCACAAGATCCACAAGCACGTGTTGCCTGTGAAACAGCCGTCAATACAGGACTTGTCCTTATTTTCGGGGAAGTCACTACGTCAGCATACGTAGATATCCAAAAAATCGTTCGCGATACAATCCGTCGTATCGGTTACCACTCAGGCCAATTCGGCTTTGATGCGGATTCCGTTGCCGTATTAGTATCTCTAGACGAACAATCACCAGACATTGCACAAGGTGTAGACGACGCTATCGAAACCCGTGAAAACGGCGAAGACAGCAACAAGCTAATCGGTGCCGGTGACCAAGGTATTATGTTTGGTTACGCAACTGATGAAACACCTGAATTTATGCCTGTTGCCATTGCCCTTAGCCACCGTTTATCTCGTCAATTAGCCAAAGTCCGCAAAGACGGTACCATTGACTACTTAGGACCAGATGGAAAAACACAAGTAACAATCGAATATGATGAAAACAATCAACCACAACGTGTGGATACAATTGTTATCTCAACACAACATAAAGCTGGCATTGAGCTTGATCAAATCCGTAAAGATGTGATTGAACATGTCGTAGACCCAATTATTCCAGCTGCTTGGTTAGATGAAAATACGCGTTATTTTATCAACCCAACTGGTAAATTCGTATCTGGTGGTCCAGAAGCCGATTCAGGTTTAACTGGTCGTAAAATTATCGTCGACACTTACGGTGGTGCTGCGCATCATGGTGGTGGTGCCTTCTCAGGTAAAGACGCTACTAAAGTAGACCGTTCTGCTTCTTATGCAGCACGTTACATTGCCAAAAACATCGTTGCTGCTGGTTTAGCCCACAAAGTGGAAATCCAATTAGCATACGCAATTGGTGTTGCGGAACCCGTTTCAATTGCCATCGATACATATGGTACTTCTGAATTAACAGAAGGCGAATTAGTAGCATTGGTTCGCGAAAACTTCGACTTAACGCCAAACGGTATTATCGACATGTTATCCCTACGTCGTCCAATCTTCAGCAAAACTGCTGCATACGGTCACTTCGGCCGCGATGATGAAGACTTCACATGGGAACGTACTGATAAAGTAGACCTATTGAAAAAATAATATTGTATTGAAAAAGAGGGCCTCGGCCCTCTTTTTTTATTACAGGAAAACATCCACCATAAATTAGAAGGATATTCGCAAGCCATCTCGCATTATGCCGAAATATCTTTCATCAGAATATAGTCGACTTGGCGGTCATCGCCAACCATAAAGACATGCTCGCCTCGACGTTGGAAACCATTTTTCGCATAGAATTTTTGCGCATTTTCATTATGCTCCCAGACACCTAGCCAAATATGAGTTAAACCCATTGACTTAGCCGTTTCAATGGCATGGGTCATCAAAAATTGGCCGATACCACGGCGTTTAAAAGCAGGTCGAACGTAAATACGTTCAATTTCTAAACTAGCTTCCTCGAAAGCTTCCGTTTGTGCATCATTCAAGTTCAATTTCAAATAAGCCAATACTTCGCCACTTGTAGCGTCTTTAACAAAGTAAAAGTAACTATCTTCTGTCTGTATTTCTTCTTTTAATTTAGCTGGATCATAGCTAGTTTCAAGATAAACCGCCAAATCTTCCGGCGTATTATATGAGCCAAAGGTATCCGTAAAGGTTTCAATACTAATTGCTCTTAAAGCATCTAAATCCGCTAATGTGACTTGTTCAAGGGTCATATTTTCCATAAACAACCTCTTTTCTGTAATCATTTCGATTTTCGTGAATGAATATAGACTACCTTGTTTGCCCACTATTTACAATAAAAATAGATAAGAAAAAAAGCACCTCATAAGAGATGCTTTCTTTATATATGCCGGCTAAAGGACTTGAACCCTCGACCCTCTGATTACAAATCAGATGCTCTACCAACTGAGCTAAGCCGGCGTATATATTATTCATAAAGAATATGACCCGTGTAGGATTCGAACCTACGACCCACTGATTAAAAGTCAGTTGCTCTACCAACTGAGCTAACGAGTCATGGTGGAGGATGAGGGGTTCGAACCCCCGACATCCTGCTTGTAAGGCAGACGCTCTCCCAGCTGAGCTAATCCTCCATCACGTGTTGCATTTGTTTAAGACAACTATTAAATAATAGCATCTGTTTTCGATACTGTCAATACGATTTCACTAGTTTTTTCGATTTTTTTAAAAAAACACGTATATATATCATGAAGGGAGTGAAATCTATGCTTTATATCTTATATTACACCATTCTCGGCCTCTTATTTGCCTGCTTAGCATCCTTTTTTATGGTCGTTGGCGCGCGTACTGTTCAAAATCAATCATTTATTATGGGCCGTTCTCATTGTGACCATTGTCAAAGACCCATCCCACCCCTAGCCTTGATTCCCATCCTAGGTTATCTACTTTCAAATGGACGCTGTCAAAGCTGCCAGCACAGTATTCCAATTAAGTATCCTATTTGTGAGGCCTACTTCGCCATTTTTAGTCTCATACTCTTTATGACCTTCTCGCTATCGGAATCCGTGTTTTATATCATCTATTTCGCCATACTAACCATCATGGCCGCCAGCGACTGGTCAGATCAATGGATTCCCGACCGTTTTCAAGTCCTGCTTCTCCTCTTTGTGATTGGGCAATTCAGCCTCAATCCCAGTGGCCGTATACTCACACATAGCCTTTTCGCCGTGGGGATATGCCTCTTATTTATCCTGCTCAATTTCCGCTTCACCAACGGCATTGGTGGTGGCGACATCAAAACCATCACCATCTTGGCGCTAGCCCTAGGACCCTATCAAACTGCCTGGTTGCTGTTCGTTGCCACTAGCTTCATTCTCTGCCACATCATCATAGACAAATACCGGGGTCGTCCCCTAGCCAAGGGTTTTCCTTTTTTACCCTACATCTTCTTTGCCTATCCCTTAATCTTCTATATACTATAAGTAACAACACAGAATGCGAGGGACCGACATGCAAATTCAACATACATTTATTCAAGGGAAATTCGACGATCCGACCCAATGCGAGGATGCCATTTTTTATAACGACCACTTTGTCGCGATTATCGACGGGGTCACTGCCAAGTCCGATTATCGTTATGAGGGCTTGAAGACTGGAAAAATAGCGTCCCTGATTATTCAGGACTATCTTGCGACTGTTGACCCGACAGCCAGCATTCAAGAAATCATTCATGGCATCAACACGGCGTTCGAAGACCAATTTTACAATAAAGTGGATTTTCCTTTGGACCGCGTGTCTCATGGTCCCCAAGCTGCCATGATTCTATACAGCAATTTCCATCATAAAATCTACATCATCGGTGATTCGCAAGCCTTGGTAAATGGACAACTCCACACGCAACCTAAGGCTTCTGACGAGATTTTAAGCAACTTCCGGTCTCTGGTCTTGCATATCGACCCAAGCCAGCATGAAGAGGCTAGAGCGGCCATTTTGCCCTATTTGATATCTAGCAACACCTTTGCGAATACCACGGGCACCCGTTTTGGTTATTCGGTCTTAAATGGCCAGGAAATCCCTGATGCCTTAATTAAAGTCATCGATATCAAAGACGGTGACCATATCATCTTTACTTCTGACGGTTATCCCACAATTAAAGAAGATTTTGCAGCGACAGAAGCTTATCTACAACATATCCTAACGAACGATCCCGATTTAATTACAGAATACCTATCCACTAAAGGCCTACAAGAAGGACAAGTATCCTTTGATGACCGGTCTTATATCGAATTTGTCGTGGATTAACTTTATGGACATAATAGCTGAAAAAATATTCTAGAGATTTCGATGTGACCAGAATTATTGTCACATCCTAAAGTCGAGCTCGAAAAAGCAACCCTCTGCCCACTTCAGAATAGCTTGTCGATGACTACCGTCATCGTCATCACAATTCTTCCACCGGTTGAGGGTTGACCGCTTTTTCTCTCATCCTAAAGTTGAGCTCCAATAAGCAGACCCAACTCCACTTCAGACTATTTTGCACCACACTATGTGCGTCACTGCAATAGTCTTCCAGTGTTTGGGTCTAAGCGCTTATTGTCACATCCTATACAAAATTAAAAGCCTTAGGCACGCGGCCTAAGGCTTTTTTCTCGTCTGAATATTCATTAATTACATTACATCATGTGATGGATTAGCTTTCTTTGATACTAGTGTAGTCAATTTGGCTAATGTCATCTTCTTCGGCTTCTTCGCCAT
This sequence comes from Aerococcus agrisoli, assembly GCF_003797145.1. Lineage (GTDB taxonomy): Bacteria > Bacillota > Bacilli > Lactobacillales > Aerococcaceae > Aerococcus > Aerococcus agrisoli. The sequence goes on from NZ_RKMG01000007.1 coordinate 16,820, forward strand.
AGATTAATTGTTGTGTGTCACCGATTTTTTTCGGTTCCATTTCACGGTAACGAGCCATACCTGTACCTGCAGGGATGATCTTACCAATGATAACATTTTCTTTAAGTCCTAATAGGTGGTCTTCTTTACCACGGATAGCGGCATCAGTTAAGACCTTAGTTGTTTCTTGGAATGATGCAGCAGATAAGAAGCTGTTTGTTTCCAAGGCTGCTTTAGTGATACCTAATAATACTGGACGCGCTGTTGCAGGTAGTTCACCTGAACGGATTGCTTCCGCATTGGCATCAGTAAAGTCAGCTGTATCCATTAATTTACCTGGTAACAAGTCTGTTGAACCTGGATCAAGGACACGTACTTTACGTAACATTTGACGAACCATTACTTCCACGTGTTTATCATTGATGTCTACCCCTTGAGAGCGGTATACACGTTGAACTTCATCTAACATGTAAGTTTCAACAGTTAATGTATTTGTCACACGTAACAAGTCTTTAGGGTCAATTGAACCTTCAGTTAATTGTTGACCACGGTGTACTAAGTCTCCTACTTCAACACTCATACGAGAAGTGTAAGGCACTTTGTATTCACGTGAGTCAGTAATACCTTTAACGAAAACAGTCTTCGTACGGCTTGCTTCATCTTCTTCAATTGCTTCGATTTCTCCGGCAACTTCAGTGATTACAGCACGACCTTTTGGATGACGTGCTTCCACGATTTCTTGGATACGAGGAAGACCTTGAGTGATATCATCACCGGCAACCCCACCAGTATGGAATGTACGCATTGTTAATTGAGTACCAGGTTCACCGATTGATTGAGCGGCGATAGTACCAACTGCTTCCCCTACTTCTACTTCTTGGTTAGTAGAAAGGTCGCGACCATAACAATGTTTACATACACCATGACGTGTATTACATGTAAATGCTGAACGGATAGTAACTTTTTCAACACCTGCATCAACGATACGACGAGCAGTTGCTTCATCCACTAATTGGTTGTGGTGTGCAATGATTTCGCCTGTTTCTGGGTGACGTACTTCTTTTTGTAAGTAACGGCCAGTAACACGTTCTTCAAGTGTTTCAATTACTTCGTTACCATTCTTGATAGCTTCGATATCTAAACCACGGTCAGTACCACAGTCTGCTTCACGAATGATAACATCTTGTGCTACGTCAACTAGACGACGAGTCAAGTAACCTGAATCGGCTGTCTTAAGGGCTGTATCGGTCATACCTTTACGAGCACCGTGAGTAGAGATAAACATTTCTTGAACGGTCAAACCTTCACGGAAGTTTGAAAGGATAGGCAATTCGATGATCTTACCGTTAGGACCGGCCATCAAACCACGCATACCAGCAAGTTGCGTGAAGTTAGAGATGTTACCACGGGCACCTGAGTCTGACATGATGAAGAATGGGTTACTTTCATCAAGTGAGTTCATCAAGGCAATTTGGATTTCATCTTTTACTTTGTTCCATGTATCGATAACTTGGTCGTAACGTTCGTCATCTGTAATCAAACCACGACGGTATTGTTTTGTAATCTTATCAACACGGTCATGACCTTTTTGAATAGATGCCGCTTTAGATTCCAAGTTCGTGATATCTGCGATACCTACGGTGATACCTGAACGAGTAGAGTATTTGAAACCTAAGTCTTTCATCTTGTCTAAGATGATAGAAGTTTCAGTAATCTTAGATAATTTGAATACTTGCGCGATGATACGTGCTAAGTATTTTTTCTTGAATGGTGCAACCATATCTTGACGACTGATGAACTCTTTGACATTTTCACCTGGTTCAAGAATGAACTTATCAGGTAATTGTTCTTCTAAGTTTTCAGTAGATGGTTCATTAATGTATGGGAAGTTTTCTGGCATGATTTCATTGAAGAATAACTTACCAATTGTTGTAACCATTAATTTACCTTTTTGGTTTTCAGTCCAAGGTTTATTTGGCATTGCATCTGTTGGGAAAGCAACACGTGTATGTAATTGAACATAACCATTTGTGTAAGCAATATGTGCTTCGTTGATTGAAGAAACGATCATTCCTTCACCCATAACTTCTGGTTCTTCCATTGTTAGGTAGTAGTTACCTAAAACCATATCTTGAGATGGTGTTACAACTGGTTGACCGTCTTTAGGGTTAAGGATATGTGTAGCAGCTAACATTAATAAACGTGCTTCTGCTTGCGCTTCTTCACCTAATGGTAAATGGACCGCCATTTGGTCACCATCGAAGTCGGCATTGTAGGCTTCACACACTAATGGGTGAAGACGGATTGCTTTACCTTCAACCAATACTGGTTCGAACGCTTGGATACCTAAACGGTGTAAGGTAGGTGCGCGGTTCAATAGCACTGGATGTTCACGGATGATTTCTGCTAAAACATCCCAAACATCTTCATCATGATGTTCGATTTTACGTTTTGCATGTTTCACGTTGATTGCCATGTCACGCGCTACTAATTCACGCATTAAGAATGGTTTGAATAATTCAAGCGCCATTTCTTTTGGCAAACCACATTGGTACATTTTTAAAGATGGACCAACAACGATAACTGAACGTCCTGAATAGTCAACACGTTTACCAAGTAAGTTTTGACGGAAACGTCCTTGTTTACCTTTCAACATGTGTGACAATGATTTCAATGGACGGTTACCAGGACCGGTAACAGGACGACCACGACGACCATTATCGAATAAAGCATCAACTGCTTCTTGTAACATACGTTTTTCGTTTTGAACGATGATATTAGGCGCATTTAAGTCTAATAAACGTTTCAAACGGTTGTTACGGTTGATTACACGACGGTATAAGTCATTCAAGTCAGATGTAGCGAAACGGCCACCATCTAATTGAACCATCGGACGTAATTCTGGTGGGATAACTGGAATAACATCCATTACCATCCACGCTGGATCGTTACCAGATTTACGGAAAGCATCTAAAACGTCTAAACGACGGATTGCACGTGTACGTTTTTGACCTTTAGCTGTTTTCAATTCTTCTTTTAATTCAGCAACTTCGCTATCGATTTGTACTTGAGAAAGTAAAGTCTTGATAGCTTCTGCACCCATACCAGCTTTGAAGCCTTCACCGAATTCGCGTTTGTTATCGCGGTATTCTTTTTCAGACAACAATTGTTTGTATTCTAATGGTGTATCACCTGCGTCAGTTACTACGTAAGAAGCAAAGTAGATAACTTCTTCTAGTGAACGAGGACTCATGTCTAACATTAAGCCCATACGAGATGGAATACCTTTAAAGTACCAAATATGTGTAACAGGTGTAGCTAATTCAATATGACCCATACGTTCGCGACGTACTTTTGAACGTGTAACTTCAACGCCACAACGGTCACAGACAACACCAGCGTAACGAATACCCTTGTATTTACCACAAGAACATTCCCAGTCTTTTGAAGGACCAAAGATTCTGTCGTCAAAAAGACCTTCTTTTTCTGATTTAAGTGTACGGTAGTTGATGGTTTCAGGTTTCTTAACTTCACCAAATGACCAAGAACGGATCTTGTCTGGTGATGCTAACCCGATACGCATGCTTTCAAATCTATTTACATCTACCAAGGGGCCAACCTCCCTTATATAATTTGCCCTAATGCTTCAATTGTATTATTTCGTGTTTATTTACTGTGTTCATCAAAATCGAAAAACCGAGAAGGCTGATTAGCCTTCTACGATATTTTCATTTGTTTCTTGTTCTTTTTTAGGGAAGCTAGGTGTAATTTCATCCAAGTCACGTAAATCAATTGGTTTCTTATCGATGTCTAAGACTTCAATGTCTAGACCTAAAGATTGCAATTCTTTTACTAATACACGGAATGATTCAGGTACACCTGGTTTTGGAATTGGTTCGCCCTTAACGATTGCTTCGTATGTTTGTACACGACCAACAACGTCATCTGACTTGTAAGTCAAGATTTCTTGTAGTGTGTATGCAGCACCGTAAGCTTCTAAGGCCCAAACTTCCATCTCACCGAAACGTTGTCCACCAAATTGTGCTTTACCACCTAATGGTTGTTGTGTAACTAATGAGTAAGGTCCAGTTGAACGTGCATGTAACTTGTCATCAACCATGTGAGACAGTTTCAAGTAGTACATAACCCCTACAGATACACGGTTATCAAATGGTTCACCTGTACGACCATCATAAAGAACTGATTTCGCATCGCTAGCCATACCAGCTTCTTTGATTGTTTCCCAAACGTCTTCTTCACGCGCACCATCGAATACTGGTGTTGCGATGTGGATGCCCATTTCACGTGCAGCCATACCTAAATGCAACTCTAATACTTGTCCGATGTTCATACGAGAAGGTACCCCTAGAGGGTTCAACATGATATCAACTGGTGTTCCGTCTGGCATGTAAGGCATATCTTCTACTGGTAAAATACGAGAAACTACCCCTTTGTTACCATGACGTCCGGCCATTTTATCCCCAACTTGGATCTTACGTTTTTGGATAATGTAGACACGTACTAACATAGAAACACCTGGTGATAATTCGTCGCCGTTTTCACGGTAGAATACTTTCACGTCGTTAACGATACCGCCGCCACCGTGAGGTACGCGTAATGATGTATCACGAACTTCACGTGCTTTTTCACCAAAGATTGCATGTAATAAATGTTCTTCTGCTGAAAGCTCAGTTACACCCTTAGGCGTTACTTTACCAACTAAGATGTCACCATCTTTAACTTCAGCACCGACACGGATAATACCACGGTCATCCAAGTTACGTAGTGAATCTTCACCAACGTTAGGAATCTCACGTGTGATTTCTTCAGGTCCAAGTTTTGTATCACGTGCTTCAGATTCTAATTCATCGATATGAATAGAAGTGTAGACGTCATCTTTTACTAAACGTTCAGACATGATAACCGCATCTTCATAGTTGTAACCATCCCAAGTCATGAAGGCAATCAATGGGTTTTGTCCTAAGGCCATTTCACCTTTTTCCATTGAAGGACCATTCGCAAGGATGTCACCTTTTTCAACTGTTTCGCCAGTTGATACTTCTGGTGTTTGGTTGTATGAAGCTGACGCATTTGAACGGTGGTATTTGATTAATGGATACTTGTCTAAAGCACCATCTTCACGACGAACACGGATTTCACGTGCATCAACGTATTCAACTACCCCACCACGTTCAGCAACAACAGCTGCACCTGAGTCGGCAGCAGCTTTATGTTCCATACCTGTACCAATTAATGGTGCATGTGGTTGTAACAATGGCACTGCTTGACGTTGCATGTTGGCACCCATCAAGGCACGGTTGGAGTCATCGTTTTCCAAGAAAGGAATAGATGCAGTCGCAACAGATACTACCTGTTTAGGTGAAACGTCCATGTAGTCAACGCGTTCAGGTTTTACTTCGATATTTTCTTCAACGTAACGAGCCATTACCATTTCTTCTGCGAAAGAACCATCTTCGTTTAAGATTGAGTTCCCTTGAGCGATAACAAAGTTATCTTCTTCATCAGCAGTTAAGTAGTCGATACGGTCTGTTACTTTATGGGTATTCCAGTCCACACGACGGTAAGGTGTTTCGATGAAACCAAATTCATTAATTTTTGCATATGATGCCAAGTTATTGATCAACCCGATGTTAGGTCCTTCAGGTGTTTCAATTGGACACATACGACCATAGTGAGAATAGTGAACGTCACGAACTTCGTAGCCGGCACGGTCACGAGTCAAACCACCTGGCCCTAAGGCAGATAGACGACGTTTATGTGTTAACTCACCTAATGGGTTAGTTTGGTCCATGAATTGAGACAATTGAGAAGATCCGAAGAATTCTTTAATTGACGCAACAACTGGACGAATGTTGATTAATTGTTGTGGTGTAACCTTTTCAATATCTTGAATAGACATACGTTCACGAACAACACGTTCCATACGAGATAAACCGATACGGAATTGGTTTTGTAACAATTCACCAACTGAACGAATACGACGGTTACCCAAATGGTCGATATCATCTGTTTTACCAACGCCTTCGTACAAGCCTAAGAAGTAGTTTAGAGATGCTAAAACATCAGCTACTGTTAAGGCACGGTCTTCTTTACCTGGTGCAGCATTACCAATTACATTGATAACACGTTCAGGATCTTTAGGTGCTTGGATTTTAACTACTTGGATATCCACTGGATCTGTTAAAACAGCATCTTCGTTTGGATATAAAGTAATCACGTTCAAGCCATTGTCAAAGTAAGACTCTAATTTATCCATTACTTCACGGTTTAATTCAGTACCTTTATCAGCAAGAATTTCACCAGTTTCAGGGTCAACTAAAGTTTCAGCTAAGATTTGGTTAAATAGACGGTTTTTGATATCCAATTTTTTGTTGACTTTGTAGCGACCAACGGCAGCTAAGTCATAACGACGTGGATCAAAGAAACGTGCATTTAATAAGTTACGAGAAGAGTCAGCAGTCTTAGGTTCACCTGGACGTAGACGTTCGTAAACTTCTTTCAAAGCTTCTTCTGTACGAGAATCAGATAAGTCTTTGTGGACATCTTTTTCTAACGTTAATTCTAATGTTTCACTTTCACCAAAGATTTCGCGGATTTGATCATCAGAAGCGAAACCTAAAGCACGCATCAATACTGACATAGGTACTTTACGCGTACGGTCAATACGAACGTATGAAACGTTTTTGGCATCTGTTTCCATTTCTAACCATGCACCACGGTTAGGGATTACAGTTGTACCAAATGATTGGCGGCCATTTTTGTCTACTTTATCGTGGAAGTAAACACCAGGAGAACGAACTAATTGAGAAACGATAACACGTTCCGCACCGTTGATGATAAAAGTACCACCATCGGTCATTAGTGGGAAATCACCAAAGAATACTTCTTGGTCCTTGATTTCACCTGTTTCCTTATTCATCAAACGCAATTTAACATAAATTGGTGCTGAATAGTTGGTATCATGTGCACGAGCTTCAGCTAAGTTGTACTTAGGATCTCTAAAAGTGTAGTCGACAAATTCTAAGGCTAGTTTACCAGCGTGATCTTCAATAGGAGAAATGTCCGCGAACATTTCTTTCATCCCTTGATCCAAGAACCATTTGTATGAGTCCGTTTGGATTTCAATCAAGTTTGGCAATTCTAGCACTTCATTAATACGTGAGTAACTGCGGCGAACGCGATGTTTACCGAAATTGACATTATGCCCAGTCATTAAAAGCCACCTCTCCGAAAGTTTAATTCTAAGAATTTAATGAGATTTCACTAAGAAATTACTCATCAAGGCATTTTTACCCTAAAAATAGGCAAAAAAATAACAAAAGAATAATTGACTTCCGTGTCACTTTCTTTTGTTTTCGCCAAGAAACGCATCCGGACAATATATCGGGCGTTCCAATCCATTTAATAATATACGGTATTTATTATACGCTCCCTAGATAAAAAGTCAAGCATCAATCATCAGCTGTCAAAATAAATCTATTATATAGTAGAAAATTTCATTTTTTCCATGAAAAAAGCACTAGAAACCCTTGTTCTAGTGCTTTTTTAGCCTGTATTCTTAAGCTACTTTATAGATTGATGTTGATACCACCAGTAACACCGTAGATTTGTCCCGTTACATAACTTGATTCTTTAGCTGCTAAGAAGACATAAACAGGGGCTAACTCTACTGGTTGACCAGCGCGTTCCATAGTAGAATTTTGGCCAAATTCAGGTAGTGCACCCGGTAATTGACCATTATCTAATTGTAGTGGCGTCCAGATTGGACCTGGTGCCACCCCGTTTACACGGACACCTTTTTTACCAAAATATGAAGCTAGGTTGACGGTCAAACTAGAAACGGCACTGTTGGTTGCGGCATAATCCATCAAGCTTGTACTTGGATCAAATGATTGCACTGATGTAGTTGTAATAATCGTACTACCTGGCAATAAATATTGCTCGGCGGCTTTGACCGTTTCAAACATACTGATGACATTCACCTTAAACGTGTCGTTGACTTGCTTCATTGATAAATCTGCGAGCGATGATTGTGCGATTTGTTGTGCAGCATTTAATACAAGAATATCTAATTGACCGAAAGCCTTAATCGTTTCCTCAACGACTTTGCTCGCTTCCCCGTCATTTCTGAAATCACCCGGAATAGCGATAGCTTTGACGCCTTCTTTTTCCAATATGCTGACAACTTCTTGGGCATCGGCTTCTTCACCTGGTAAATAATGAATGGCTACATTGGCCCCTTCTCGACCATAGGCAATGGCAGCTGCGCGACCAATACCAGAGTCACCACCTGTGACAAGGGCATTGCGACCTTTTAATTTGCCTGAACCTTGATAAGAAGTTTCACCACAGTCAGGAAGTGGTGTCATCTCTTTTTGTAAGGCTGGGCTTTTAGCCTCTTGTTCCGGAAAGTTTTCCTTGGTATACATGTTTCTTGGGTCAATTAAGTGTTCAGTCATGATAATCCTCCTATAAGCTTAGTTGGCATCTTGCTTCTTCCTTATGTAATATCCACTACAATTTATAGTATAAGTTATATAAGTGTATCCTTCAAGCATTCCGCTCTGACATAGACAAAAAAGCGATGTAAGACACTGCTAAACGCAAGCCTCACATCACTTTCTTCTATATATTTTATTTACCTAACCATTCATCCACAGTATCTTGGTTGGCTTCCACCCATTTTTCAGCTGCTTCTTTAGGATCTGTACCGGCTTGTACATCAGCCATAACAGATTCCATATCTGCAACTTCCCAGTGGAAATTATCTAAAATTTGATTTGCTTCTGGCATATCTTCAGCAAAACCTTGACGTACAAAGGTGTTAATCGTTTCCCCATCACCAAATGTACCTTCAGGGTCTTCTAGATATTTCAAGTCATATTCTTGGAACATCCAGTGTGGCGACCAGCCTGTGATGACAATTGGTTCTTCATTCGCAATGGCTGTTCCTAAGGCTGTGGTCATGGCACCAGATGAAGATGTTTGTACTTGCCAATCACTTAAGTTATCGTAATCTTCTACAGCTTGTTCAGCTGCCGCTACAACCCCAGCACCAGGTTCAATCCCGGTAATGGTTTTGTTGGCTTGGTCGCTTAAATCAGCAATTGAATTGACGTCTTCCATATAGGTTGGCACAACAATCCCTGTGACCGCACCCTCAAGGTTTGGTCCTAAGTCAGTCATTTGTGCGCCGTATTGTTCCAATTGGCTCTTGTGGGTATTTGGTAACCAAGCACCTACCATAGCGTCGGCTTCACCTGTTGCTACAGATGACCACATAATGGCGTTATCCAAAGGTGTCAAAGTTACATCATAACCTGCTTGTTCTAAAGCGACAGCAATCACGTTAGTCGATGCGATTTCTGTATCCCAGGTCACGTATGACAGGTTGACGGTACCCTTACTTTCTCCGTCGCCACCAGCGGTTAGACTGGAATCAAAAGCCCCTTCTGACCCGAAGGTAAATAGCAGTCCGACGATTGCGGCGATGACAAGTAATGTATTTTTCACTAAATTCTTCATAAGCTCCTCCTTTCTGGATGTTTATTTATTGGTAAATCGATTGGTTAAGCGGTCGATTAGGATTGCTAAAACGACAATCGCTAGTCCGGCCACGAAACCTGATCCGACTGATGCGCGTTGTAGGGCAGTCAGTACTTGACGACCTAGGCCTGGTGCACCAATCATTGATGCAGTCACGACCATTGATAGGGCTAGCATGACGGATTGGTTGATACCGGCCATAATGGTTGATTTGGCTAATGGTAATTCAACTTTAAATAGTTTTTGACGTGGCGTTGACCCGAAGGCATCGGCTGCTTCGATTAATTCTTTTGAAATTTGGTTGATACCAAGTTCGGTAAATCGTACCGTTGGTGGTAAGGCGAAAATAACAGACGCGAAGGCACCTGGCACGATCCCAATACCGAAGAAGGCTACTGCTGGAATCAAGTAAACAAAGGCTGGCATTGTTTGCATGAAATCAAGCAAGGGTTTTAGGATATTGTGGACAGTCGTGTTTTTTGCTGACCAAATCCCAAGCGGTACCCCAATCAAGATAGAGATGATTGATGATACGAAGACTAGGGTTACGGTATTCATTAATTCGGCCCACAAACCTTGGTTTAAGATATAACCTAAGCCGACTAGAGCGAAGGCTGATAGTGATAAACGGCGTTTGCTGGCAAAGTATGCCACGATGGCGATGAATAGAATCATGGCAAACGGTGGTACCAATAGTAATAGGTTGGTAATCCCGTTCATAAAGGCTGTCCCACCATTTTGGATGATATCGAATAGGCCACTAAATGTGACGGTTACCCAATTTGTTGCACTTTCAACCCAGGCGGCTACAGGCAATTGCGGGATTGGAAACATGGCTAAATTAAGCATTTGTTACTTCCTCCTCTGCTGTATGTGTCGCGTTAACTGTTTCTTCATTGTTATTGTTGTCTTCATCAGTGTCAGTCGCAAGACTGTTAATCACCATTTTCGAGCTGACCATACCAAGTAAGTGGCCACCTTCGTCAACAACAGAAATTGGCATGTTGGCGTTACCCATCACGTCATAAATTTCATTAATTGATGTGTCAGGCGCTACGACTGGTTGGTCGGTACGAATTAATGAAGCCACTGATAATTGTTCTTGGTTGCGGTTCTTTTTCACATAAGCGGCCACATCGGTACCACGGACATAACCAAGTAATTCGCGTTTGTTGTTGATAACCATCAAGAAAGTATAATCTTCCTCTTCCATACGGCGTAAGGCCATACGTGCACCTTGGCGTTCAACGTTCAATAAGAATTTTGGTTTTTCCATCGCATGTTCTGCGGTTAAGACTTTGGAACGGTCAACGTTTTCGATAAAGCGTTCGACGTAGTCGTTGGCTGGGTTGGTTAGAATTTCTTCACCAGTACCCACTTGTACAACTTCACCGTCTTTCATCAAGGCGATGCGGTCACCAATACGTAAGGCTTCATCCAAGTCATGGGTAATAAAGACGATGGTTTTATTTAGTTTCTCTTGTAATTCGACCAATTCGTCTTGCATGTCGCGACGAATCAATGGGTCAAGCGCTGAGAAAGCTTCGTCCATTAATAGAATTTCTGGATCGTTGGCTAAGGCACGTGCCAAACCAACACGTTGTTGCATCCCACCTGATAATTGGTTAGGATATTGGTCTTTAAAGGTTAATAGACCAGAGTTTTCTAAGGCTTTTTCGGCTGCCTTTTGACGTTCCGCTTTGCCAACACCTTGAATTTCCAAACCAAATTCTGTGTTCTCAAGAATGGTTTTATGTGGGAATAAGGCGAAGTTTTGGAAAACCATGCTGACTTTCTCTCGACGAATTTGACGTAACTTGTCTTTGCTTGTACCAGTTACGGGTTCGCCAAAGATGCTAATTTTACCGGCTGTCGGTTCGATTAAACGGTTGATCATGCGTAGCATAGTCGATTTCCCTGAACCAGATAGCCCCATGATGACGAATGTTTCACCTTGGTTGATTTCAATATTGGCATTGTGGACACCCACGGTTGCCCCTGTTTGTTTCACAATTTCTTCTTTTGTCTTACCTGCTTCTAGCATTTTTTTGGCCTTGTCTGTGGCACTACGAGAACCATAAATTTTGGTTAGATTCTCAATTTTAACTGCTGTAGTCATCTTCTTCCTCCTCCTATGTTCAAACTTTGTTCAAAACTCGAAAATAATCACCATTTAACCCTAACACATAAAAGATATATGATTCAAATGAACATGGTTCAAAAAGGTTGATTTACCGCCATTTTCATGAAAACGAATGAAAATAACAGGTCAGCTGAGGACTATGAGAGTCAAAATGGAAGGGCTTTATTTCACAAACTTTGTGAAATACAAGGATTGTACTATATTTTGTAAGTTTATTGTGTTTGCTGATGATATACGGAGCTATTAAGACGGCGGTCTATTTTGGCATATTCACACCTCTTGACTAGAATTTCTCATTAGAAAAAGCAACTAGATTAGACACCATAAAAAAACTAGGACATAACATCCCAGCTTCTCTTGACTACAATATGCAATTTTTAATGATATACGGCCGTACGTTTTAAGAAGTTTTTTGTTCTTTCTTCTTGAGTATTGTCGAAGACTTCTTCAGGTGTCCCTTGTTCGACGATGACCCCGTTTTCCATAAAAATGACGCGATCAGCTACTTCATAAGCGAATTGCATTTCATGGGTCACAATGACTAGTGTTGACCCTTCGTTAGCAACTTGTTTGATGACACCCAATGTTTCTCCTACCAATTCAGGGTCTAAGGCTGAAGTTGGTTCATCGAATAGGATTACTTCCGGGTTCAAGGCTAGTGCTCGCGCAATGCCCACCCGTTGTTGTTGACCCCCAGACAACTCATGTGGATAGTGGTCTTCTTTGCCTTCGAGGCCGACTTTGGCTAAAAGGTCGCGTCCTTTTTCCACTGCAAGTTTCTTAGGTACTTTACGGGCAATAACCAAACCTTCGATGACGTTTTCCAAGGCGGTACGATTTGAAAATAGGGCGTATTGCTGGAAGACCATGGCAGTTTTCTTGCGGATGTCTAAAATTTCTTTCTTGCTGACTTTTTCAAAATCGACTTCTTTGTCGCCAATACGTAAGGTCCCTTGGTCGGCGCGTTCTAAAAAGTTTAGGCAGCGGAGGAAGGTCGTTTTCCCTGAACCACTTGGGCCAATAATGACCACCACTTCGCCCTGTTCAATCGTTAAGTCGATGCCTTTTAGGATTTCATTTTGATCAAATTTTTTGTGGATATTTTCTACTTGGATCATACGATACTCCCCTTCACAAATTTTCTGGTATGGTTGCGTTCAAATAGGGCTGAAGCTTGCTCAATCACGATGGATAAGCCCCAATAAATAATGGCTGCGGCAATGTATGATTCTAGGAAAGTATAGCTTGTTGTTGCCGTGATTAAGGCGCCATTTAGTACGTCCACCACGGATACCAATGATACTAGCGACGATGCTTTGATTAAGACAATCAGTTGATTACAAATCATCGGTAAGGCGATTGGTAACAATTGCGGGAAAACCACGCGGCGAATGGTTTGGAATTGCGTCAAACCGATTGAAGCTGCTGCATCCCATTGGTCTTTGGGAATGGACGTTAGGGCTCCGCGGAAAATTTCCGACAAACTGATGGTTGCCGTAATGCTTAGGACGAAAATCCCAATATATTCACGATTGAAGTTGCTAAAACGAATGTCCAAGTTCAAGCTAGTAGCCACTTTATCAAACAAATCTGAAAATAAAAGGTAGGCCACCATCAAGGTCAACACGACAGGTATCCCTTTCCCAACCGTAATGACACCTGAAAGGAAATTTGCCAGCACGGGCACGCGGTAAAACCGAATTAGCGCGATGATAAAGCCCAGGACAATCCCAATAAATAAAGGAATGAAGGCTAATCTTAGGGTCACGGGAATATAGGGCACCGCCGCCGTAAAGGCATCAACAATAGCTGAAACATCAATTTGCATATCACGTACCTACTTTCTTATTTGGTATAGTCATCTCCTAGGAATTCAATGGACAGGTCTGATAAGGTACCTTCGTCACGCAATTCCTTGATGGCACCATCGACAGCTGTTTGTAATTCTTCATCCCCTTTGTTGAAGATGTAGAAGATACCGGCTGTTTTCAAGGCTTCATCTGACGCCTGCAAGTTTACATTAAATTGTTCGTTGTATTTGTTCGTATCAAATTTCGTTAAGATAGCAGCATCGGCTGTCCCATTTTGTAGGCCTTGCACCAATAATTCGCCACTGGCTTCAGAATAGACAATCTCGATTGCATCGTTATTTTCGGCATTATAGGTTTCTAAAATGTAGGCCACTTCACTCGCCGGCGCAGCGAATACTTTTTTACCTTGTAGGTCATCTAAACTTTGGTAGACTTGGCCAGTCGACTCGTCTACCACAATGTGGTGGGCATAGGTATTATAGGCTTCTTCACCGTATAAATATTTCGCCCCACGTTCATCGTTGTAGGCAAAGTTGTGGGCTGCCAATCGTACTTTACCAGCCGATAATGAAGTCAATACATTTTTAAAGTCCATTGATTCATATTCAAAGTTATATTGGTCCAGTTTTTCATCCACTGCTTTTAAAACTTCAATGTCATAACCTTGTAAGTCTTCATTTTTATCTAGATAAACGAAAGGTTGGTAGGCATTTCCTGTCCCAACAATGACCGTTTCCGCATCCGGATTAGTCGTTGCTGCCGCTTCTTCGGTTGCTTCAGCACTGCCACAAGCTGCTAAAACAGCAGTCGCCGCTAAACTCAATAAACCAAACTTCACAAAACCGCTCTTCAATAATTTTTTCATTCCTTTTCCCCCACTCCTTAGGCTTATGTGCCTTGCTTACTTGGTATAATCGTTGCCTAGTACTTCAGTCGAAATTTCAGACAAGGTACCCTCGTCAATCAATTCTTGTAAGGCACCGTCAACGGCTTCTTTCAATTCATCATCACCTTTGTTATACAAGAAGAACGTTTTGGAAACATTAATCGGTTCTGTTGAAAGCACTATTCCCGCATCAAATTGTTTGTTGTATTTGTCTTGGTCATATTTGGTGATTAACCCAGCATCATAAGTCCCATTTTCTAGGCCTGACACGAAGATTTCACCCGAACCTTCACCATAGATTATTTCGATTTGTTGGGCCTCATCTGTGTGTGCCGTATTGTATTGTTCTAGTAGGTAGGCTACGTTACTCCCTTGAGGTGCATAGACTTTTTTCCCTTGTAAATCGTCTAAAGTAGCAAAATTTTCTTTACCACCACTTGTCACAATAAACAAAGTGTAGTCTGTATAGCCGACTTCACCATATAGGTATTTGGCAGCACGTTCGTCGTTATATTCATATTGATGGGCCGCCAAATCAACCTTATCCGCTGACAATGACGTCAGGACATTTTTAAAATCGGTCGCTTCATACTCAAAAGTATATTGATCTAATTTTTCATCGACTGCTTTTAACACTTCGATATCATAGCCTTGCAATTCATTGTTTTCATCTAAGTAAACGAAAGGTTGGTAGGCATTTCCTGTCCCCACAACAATTGTTTCTGCATCCGGATTATCTGTAGTTGCCGTTTCCTCTGTTGCTTCAGCCGTTCCGCAAGCTGTTAAAACTGTAACTGCTGCCAAACTCAATACACCAAATTTTGTAAACCATAACGTCTTCTTCATTAGTAAGTCTCCCCTTTGCCTTCTTTCAGCGTATAGCCTCTGAAATATTGATCATCCTCAACTTGTAACGCCGCTGCCTCGACAAGCGGTTTTTGTTTTGCTTGTGCCTTAGATTGAAATTGGAAACGTTTGGACAACCAAGCGAAGACTCTTTCTAAGACGATACTCAACACAATAAATATAATTGCGGCGATAAAGTAACCTTCTAGCGAACGATAGGTTAATGCAGCCAAGGTTTTCACCTTGCCGATGACATCGATAACCCCTAAAGAAAAAGCTAAAGATGTATCTTGTAACAAGGCCACAATCATTGTCCCCGTTGCCGGAATCGCAATACGCACTGCCTGTGGCAAAATAATGCGGCGATACGTTTGCCCCTTACTTAAGCCAATAGAGGCTGCCGCTTCTTTTTGATCGGCCGGTACACTTGAAATCGCAGACCGGAAGATTTCCGAAAAGAAGGCTGCTGTGTTTAAACCATAGGTAATATAGACAAAATCAATATTTTCGATATTGGCTAATGCGGTAAAAATAATGGGTAACCCATAATACACAAGGAATAATTGCACTAAAATTGGGGTCCCTCTCACAAAAGAAACAAAGACCTGACTAATCTGTGACAAGACCGGCACTTTTTCAATACGGACCAGCGCTAAGACCAAACCCAGCGCCATCCCAATCGCGGTGGCTACCGCAACAATAGCTAAGGTCACTGGTAAAGCGCCTAATATTTTGGGGAAAAATGAAATCACATATTCCCATTTAAAAAATTCTGACATGGCTTTCCCTCCTCAAAGGTATAATCGTGATTGAACACTTCAATCACACTGACTTAATCTTGATACTGAAATTCGGCTTGCTCAACGCGTAGGATATTGTCATCAAATCGTTCTGGTATCAAGACCTTGAACAAGGAAACCGTTAAATCATCATCATTTTCACGGGTGGCTAATACTTGGAAACCATTGCGTAGATACATGTCCAACAACCAAGGATGTTTCTTGCCCGATGTGCCTAGCACATAGCCTGGTGCTTTCAGTGTATTCACCAAAAACTCTTGCTCAACTTGCTCTAGGAATTTCAATCCTACACCTTGACCGCGGTAGTCGTTAGCAGTCGCAAACCACCACAAGAAGGGATAATTAGAAATTGGTGTTTCGCTCTCCCATGGTTGGCGAATGGTAATGGTTGAAATCAAACGTCCGTCCCGCTCTAATACTAAAGCAATGCCAGTTTCAATATTTTCCGTTACCGATTCTAGGGTTGCATTGGTTGATGGCCAATCAATCCCATAATCCTTCACCTCTTGGAAAGCCTCTTGAATTAATTGTAAGTAAGCCGGTGCATCCTCTTTTGTCGCAATTCTTAAACGATCTTTTCCCATCTTGCTACCTCCTTGATTTCTACATGTCCTAAACGACGTGATAATTGTGCAATTTGAGCATCAATCCGTTGTTTCACACTGTCTTCAACAATAAAACTGCTGCCATTTTTAATAACTTGGTCTTGCGTTGCAAAAGTCGATTGCAACAATTCTTCAGTCCCTAACTCTTTTAACACTGGTTCCAACGCATACTGCAAAGCCAACAAGTGATGTTTGGATCCGCCTAAACCTAAGGCATAGACAACCTTATCCGCTAAAGCCTTTTGTGGCAACAAGTCGAGATAGGTTTTTAAAATCCCAGAGAAGCTACCCTGATAGATTGGCGTAAAGACGATGACGCCATCTGAACTTAGCACCTGGTCAGTGACCGCTTGAAGACGCTGATCTGATACATCCGCCGTCAATAATGATTCCGCTGGTAACATGTGCACTTGAATGACCTGTGTTTGGATCTGATGGTCCATCAACACTTGTTGGGTATACTCTACTAAACCGTTTAATCGTGAAGTTAGCGAATTGGCGCCTGCAATTAATGTCACTTTCGTCATATCTATCCCTCTTTCCTAATCTCTACTTGTTGTCATTTTTACAAAATCGTGTCTGTTTGTCCTTGTGAAAAAGAAAAACCCCTCCTTAATAAACATACTCGTCTATTAAGAAGGGGCGATTGGTATCATCGCGGTTCCACCCTTATTCAAATTGCCTTCGCAGACAATTTCTCATCCAGTAAATACTGAAAGGGATAACGACCCCACCCGTCTACACAGCTTTCACTATCTAGATGCTCCAAGCTCATTTTCATTACCGGCAAGCGTCTGTTCTCATCAACTCAGACTTTCTGTGGATTGCACGCATAATTACTCTACTCATCAACGCGATTTTGATATAAAAATATTTGCTATCTTTGCTTGCAGTAAATTTAACAAATCCATCCGCCTTCGCACAAGATTACCGCCTAAGAAAAACATTGTCGTACATCCACGAAAGCGAAAACTGGAAATTCCAAAAAAACTTCAAAAGCCTTATGCTATATAAGTTTTGAGCATGTACACATTTTTCGTCAATCGTTAACCGCTATCATTACTGATATAGAAGAGGATAAACCGGTAATGAAAAGTTTTACATATAAATACAATATTTGTACTTTTATTACTATCTTTTAGAGGAAATCCATGTCAAAAGCTTATAATTTCGTCACTAATGCAATGACCGGTACAAAAAATTTAGCAATTTTTCGGATATCATTTGCATTTATCCAGTGATAGGTTTAGACGTTTAAGGCTGTTACCAAAAAAGCGAAACCCAGCTGAGCAGATGCCTTTTACTTGCTAAAAATTCTGCTGAAAACTATCCACAACTTCTCCCAAACACAAAAAACCAAGCAACATGACATTGCTTGGTTCAAAATGTTTATTCATATTGTGGATAAATACTAGTTTTTCACACTACGTAAAATCCAATAACCTTTACGACGCTCAATTTCTTCCACATTACCGAAGACTTCTTCAAGTTTCTTCATTGCAGAGGGCGCCCCTTGTTTTTTCTGTAATACGACATAGATTTCTCCACCTGGTTTTAGGTAATGAATGGCTTCACTCATAAAATGATGGACCGTTTCTTTCCCAGCACGCACTGGTGGATTCGTCAAAATCACGGCAAAATCTTTTTTATCCACATCTGCATACACATCAGACACCGCGAATGTCACGTTATCCACATGATTATTAGATGCATTTTGTTTAGCTAAGCCAATCGCACGTTCAGAGATATCCACACCATAAATGTGTCGATCAGGTAAAACTGTCCCCATAATCACACCTACCGGACCATAGCCGGCACCTAGATCTAGGATATCACCTTCGGGTAGGCTGTCTAAATCCAAAGCTTCTAGCATAACACGTGTACCAAAGTCTAAGTTACCGCGTGAAAATACACCAGAATCTGTTGTAAATTTAAATTTCTGATCAAAGATGACCGTTTCGTATGATTGAATATCATGTCCTAGGTCTTCGTTGTTTTCAAAATATTGATGACTTTCTTTCATGAATAGCCTCCGTTCTTTCGTCATGTGCACCTTTTTCACAAAAATATCCTACAAGTTCGGCACATGTAACACTTTCCTTCTTATTTTAAAGGTGTTGGGCCATTCTCACAAGTCATATTTGACGGGCAAATAACCTGTGAAAACAAAAAAAGAGCTCGGATAACCGAGCCCCCTTCATTTGAGATTTAAGATAATCAATAAAGATTATTTTAATTCTGCAGTACCGCCAGCTTCTTCGATAGCAGCTTTCAAAGCTTCTGCTTCTTCAACAGGTAGAGCTTCTTTAACTACTGCAGGAGCGCCATCTACTAATGCTTTAGCTTCTTTCAAGCCTAAGCCAGTAGCTTCACGTACAGCTTTGATAACTTTGATTTTAGCTGAACCAGCTGAAGTTAACTCAACGTCAAATTCAGTTTTTTCTTCAGCAGCTTCACCAGCACCAGCACCAGCAGCAGCTACAGGAGCAGCAGCAGATACACCGAATTCTTCTTCAATCGCTGATACTAAGTCAGCTAATTCTAAAATTGTTGATTCTTTTAAATCAGCAATGATTTGTTCAATATTTAAAGCCATTATATTATTCCTCCATTTTTAAATGATTTGTTTTGTTAGATTAAATTGGTAATAAATTATGCAGCGTCTTCGCCTTTTGCATCTGCAATAGCTTTGACAGCGTATGCCACGTTGCGGACAGGAGCTTGCAATACTGATAATAGCATTGAAAGTAGACCTTCGCGGTTTGGCAATTGTGCAATTTTCTTGATTTCGTCTTTTGAAAGTACTTTACCTTCAATGACACCACCTTTAAGTTCTAACGCATCTGCTGTTTTAGCAAAATCTGAAAGAATCTTAGCTGGGGCAACAGCGTCTTCCATACCAAACGCTACAGCTGTAGGGCCTTGGAAAACTTCTTCGTGGTAGTTTAATTCTAATGTATCTAAAGCACGACGCATGATCGTATTTTTGATAACTTTGAATTCTACACCTGCTTCACGTAATTGTTTACGTAATTCAGTAACTTGTGCTACTGATAAACCTAAGTAGTCAACGACAACGATAGAATTAGCTGCGTTCATTTTTTCAACGACTTCATTTACTTCTTGTTGTTTTCTTGCAATTGCTTGTTCACTCACTTATATTTCACCTCCACTGATTTTCTAAGAGTTTTTTTATAATAAAAAAACTCTATGTCACTGAAGACATAGAGGATTAAAGTCCGTCATCTAGTAACGAACAACGTCTCTCCCTCGGTTGGCAAAATTAAGGCAAGGCCACCAACTGTCTTCGGTAAGCTATATAAATAACCTCACTCATACTACCAAAATAGTATGAGTCGGTCAAGTGTTTTTTTAGATTGACTGTGGATCGATTTGGATACCAGGACCCATTGTAGATGTTACTGATAAGTTCTTGATGTAAGTACCTTTAGCAGCAGCAGGTTTAACACGTAAAACCATTTCGTTAACAGCTTTGATGTTTTCTGCTAATGCTTCAGTAGTGAATGATACTTTACCAACTGGTAAGTGTAAGTTACCACCGTTATCAGCACGGTAAGCTACTTGACCAGCTTTGATATCATTAACTGCTTTTGTAACATCCATAGTTACAGTACCAGTTTTAGGGTTTGGCATTAAGCCTTTAGGACCTAATACACGACCTAAACGACCGATTTGACCCATCATGTCTGGAGTTGCAACGATTACGTCAAATTCGAACCAACCTTTAGAGATTTTTTCGATGTATTCGTCGTCACCAACAAAGTCAGCACCAGCGTCTTTAGCTTCTTGAGCTTTTTCACCTTTAGCAAATACCAATACAGTTTGGTCTTTACCAGTACCGTTAGGTAATACCATAGCACCACGGATTTGTTGGTCATTTTTCTTAGTGTCGATACCTAAACGGTAAGCCACTTCTACTGATCCATCAAATTTAGCGTAGTCTACTTCTTTTAATAATTCAATTGCTTCTGTTAAAGCGTATTTTTGTTTTTTATCAACTTTAGCTAATGCAGCTTGTTGATTTTTAGTTTTTTTCGCCATTATTTCTATTCCTCCTATGTGGTTTTAGCGGATAATCCTCCCACTCACAAATCAAGATGATTTGCGGCGCATGGGTATTATGTATTACAGTCTGACAATTAGCCTTCTACTACAAAGCCCATTGAACGTGCAGTACCTTCAACCATACGCATAGCAGCTTCTACGTCTGCAGCGTTCAAGTCTTCCATTTTTGTTTCTGCAATTTCACGAACTTGATCGCGTGTAACTGTTGCAACTTTAGTTTTGTTAGGTTCACCAGAACCTTTAGAAACGCCAGCAGCTTTCATTAATAAGTTAGCAGCTGGAGGTGTTTTAGTTACGAATGTAAATGAACGGTCTTCGAATACAGTGATGACAACGGGAATAACCATACCCATTTGATCTTGTGTACGCGCATTGAATTCTTTAGTGAATCCCATGATGTTCACACCAGCTTGCCCTAATGCAGGACCTACTGGAGGAGCTGGACTTGCTTTACCAGCTTCAATTTGTAATTTTACGATTTGTTGTACTTTTTTAGCCACGAAACATTCCTCCTTGTTTTTCGCGTTGTGGTTTAATGGAGATGAAATTTCTCCTCCCACTACATGTGTCTACACACAGTATCCTATTTAACCATACCTTTTATGTAATTGCAAGTATTTTTACCAAAAAAATTTAAAGAAAAATTTTGCCATTATTGTGTCATTTTTGTAAAGGTTTCCATCATTGTTTTGTTAAGGTTTTGTAAATGACAAAAAATACATCATGTGCTATAATGCATTCTTAGGACAAATAAAGTACACTGTAAAGGAGTGATGAAGATGGAACGTCCAGTAAGAAAAATCTACGATGACCAACTAAAGACTTTGGAGGGTATGCACGCTAAGCTCGGCTTTGCGACTGCAGCGATGATTGAAAACTCTTTCCAAGCACTAAAAACGATTGACCACACAGCAGCACAAACTGTTATTGATAGTGATCATGAAATTAATAGCCTTGAAAAGGATATCGAACGTTATGTTATGCGAATCATTGCCCGTCAACAGCCAATTGGTACCGACTTACGAATGATTCTATCTGTTTTTGCTTCAAGTTCTGATTTAGAACGCGTTGCTGACCATGCAACGTCAATTGCAAAAGGTGTGAAACGTGTTGACAGTTTAGCGCCATTCGACCCTATTATGGAAGATGTATTTGCAATTGGTGAAATCGCTAAGAATATGATTGGCCAAGCAATTGATGCTTTCAGCCAACATAATGTAGAACGTGCCAAAGAAATTGCTGCCATGGACGACGAAGTTGATGCAGCCTTTAAAGAACTTGTAGACCAAACATTAGCTATCATGCAAAGCAATCCAGAAGCAATCCCATCTGGTTCAGCAATTAATGCAATCTTACATGACATCGAACGTATCGCTGACTACGCAACTAACTTATGTGAACGCGTAATCTATACCGAAGATGCTGACATCGTAAACTTAAACGACTAGTCATTTTACTTATGTTTATGTAAAAAGCTCGAAACCTCGTGTTTCGGGCTTTTTTGTTGTATTGGAAGTAAAGTCATTTTGCCCAGTACCTATTCATGGCGATTACAGAATGGCCGCTGGTTCTGGATAAATTTGCGAAAATTTACAGAATAAAATCTCATTCAGGACAAGTCTCAAAATTCCTACAGAATAAAAATCCATTCTGTACAAGTTCAAATAGGCTTACAGAATGGCCGCTGATTCTGTACAAATCTTCGAAAAATTACACAATGAAATCTCATTCTGTAAAAACAACGAACCCGTATACGACAGACTAATGTCCTCTCAAATAAAAAAGGCTGATGCCACCGCATCAACCCACCTACTACAAATTCATATTACTTCACTAAAATAGCCACTAAGTCTTCCGCTACTACTGGCCCAAAGTAAGGCGCCAAATCGATACTGTTCAAAGCCTCCAACAAGGCTTGTTTTTTCAAGGCAACACCAACCAAGACTGTTTCAACATCTTCAATCTCGGCTTTGCCGAAGAAATCACCGTAAATTTTGCAGGTCTCCAACCAACGCGATGACGAATACGGCAGCCAAAGCCTAGAAAACCGCGCACGCTTTGGACTAGAAGTCTTCAAAGAAGTACAACGCGTCATTGACGAAGAAGCGCCTGAAGGATTCATCCTTGGCCTCCGCGGCACGCCCGAAGAAACCCGTGGTCAAGACGTCGGTTACACGGTTGAAGAATTCAATCAATGGCTAGACTGGATCCTTGAAACCGCCCGTCTCGACTACGTAGCCATTGCCTCTTGGGGTCAAAATATCTACAAACACACCGTTCGTAGCGCGGGCGAAAACTATGGGCAACCCGTCAATAAGATTGTCCACGACCACTTGAATGGACGCGCACTCATGATGGCAACTGGTGGTATCAACTCACCTGAAAAAGCCCTTGAAGCCATTCAATACGCCGACATGGTGGGTATGTCCTCACCATTCATCACCGAACCCGACTTCGTCAACAAATTAGAGGCCGGCCAAGCCGATGCCATCGACCTATCCCTACTCAACAAAGATATCGATGACCTGGCTATTCCACACGCAGCCTTCAAAGACATCGTCCGCATGATGGACTACGGCAAAGGCCTACCCCAAGAATCCCGCGACAAACTACGCGAACTTGAGAAAAACTATGAAACAAAATAAACGTATATACAGAAAAAGAAAGGGTTGATGCCATGGCATCAACCCTTTCTTTATATAAACGACGCTTGCTTAGGCAAGCCCCTATTTTAGAATTTATCTACTTGGTTGTAGTCTACTTCTGCTAATGTTTCACGACCGAACATTTCAACTGTTAACTTCAATTTGCCGTGTTCTGCATCGATTTCTTGAACGCGACCTTCCATACCATCAAAGGCACCGTCGATAACTTTAACAACTTCATCTAATTCGAATTTCATGTTACGGTTGTAGCCGCCGTCACCTAAGCTTGATAAGATATTTCGAACTTCATCAGGCAATAAAGGTGTTGGTTTTGAACCTTGACCGTGAGAACCTAAGAAACCAGTAACACCTGGTGTATTACGGACAACGAACCATGCTTCATCAGACATGATCATTTCTACTAATACGTAACCAGGGAAGTTTTTGATTTTAACAATCTTTTCTTTACCAGTTTTAGTGATTTCTACATGCTCTTCTTCAGGCACGATTACACGGAAAATGTATTCTTCCATATCCATTGATGTAATACGCATTTCAAGGTTTTGTTTTACTTTATTTTCATATCCAGAGTAAGTATGTAGCACATACCATTGTTTTGCTTGTTCGATTTCTTCTGCCATCGTTATGCTCCTTTATCTTTCACTTCTTATTTTTACGCAAATTAAAAAACCTTCCCTAAGATGAAAGGTTTTTCGTTCGATTTATTCGTGCTCATTATAGCACACTACTCGCGTAACGGCTATAGGAACTTTCAATTATAGGTTAATAAACCACGCAAAGGCCCATTGCGCAATACTATCTACAATACCTAGGAAAATCGCAACTAGGATAATAGTAGAAAGAACAATACCCGTGTAGCGCATTAATTCGCCACCAGTTGGCCATGTTGTAAGTCTCATTTCGTGCCATACATCTTTAATGAATTGCATTTAAACGCCCACCCTTGTCTTTGCCTATTTTGTTTCTTTATGAATCGTGTGTTGGTTACAGTGTTTACAGAATTTCTTCACTTCTAAACGCTCTGTACGGTTGCTTGCATTACTATTTGTTGTGTAATTACGAGAACCACATACAGAACATGCAAGTGATACTTTTTTTACTGGCATATTGTTGATCTCCTTGTTTCAAATTCATTGTACATGGTACGCACTCTGACGGTCAATGTCAATTTTTTTCGTTCATCACTTTACATTATAACATATTTTTGGCGAAAAAAAGAAACTGGCGTCAAAGACACCAGCTCCAAATTCTAATCAAATAAGTCTGACAAAATCTTCTTATACTTCTGCTTACACTTCGAAATCAGCGACTGCAGTTGTTTTTTAGACAAACCAGCAAGCTCTGACATCTCTGTATAAGATAAACCAGCTTTGAAATATTCAAAGGCCTTGCGTTCCATTTCAGACAAACTGTCCTCATAACGCGTAATACTCTCTTTGAATAAAAAAGCATGATCTGGTGGAAACTCATTCGTTTGTAGGAAGTTTTCAAGACTGTTATCATCACTTTCAGTCTGAAACAATTGCATCTTTCGATCAATTTTGTAATTAGCTATCCGCTTATCCGTCATATGCATCCGGCGAATATCCAGCAAACGATTTTTAAACACATTTGAAAAATACGTAGTAAACAAAGCTTTACTATCCAGTTTGTAACCGTCAACCGCCTGCATCAAACACATCCTGGCTTCTTGATAATAATCATCATTCTCCAAGATATTTTTAGGAACACGCCATCTATTGGCGTACAAAACTGGCTTAACTTCCTCATACAAAGCTTCGAAAATTTCTTCCGTGAGGGCTTTTTTACCCTCAGCGACTAAACCCAATACCCGTGTCTGATCTCTTTGGTACATTTCCTTTGCCACAGAACGTCCTCCCATAGACCCTCCAGGCTCAATCCAAAAATAACATGCACAAAATATACTATTATTCGTCTTTTTTATCCGTCAAATTCTTATAAAAGTTCCCTAACTTGTCTAACTGATGGACTGACCATGGTATGGATCGTTGATATTTATTATATTCATAATCATTGCTACCATGTGTGATCTCAATATTAGTCTTTTGAATGGCGCGATATAACTCTTGCGCCGATTGTCTCAAAGCGCCTTTTTGGAATACCATTCGTTGTTCAGCCAGGTCACTAGTCGCTACCGTGACATTATGAATCGGGCTCACAAGATCAGCAATCATTTCCTCGATATAAGAATCGGCAGTTTGACCCTCACTCGTAAACACGACATGTAGGTTAAATTGATCATAAGATTTGGAAATACCAGGAACGAACATCGCATCAAAAACGACCCACGTCTCAATCCCGTGATAGCCTACATAATTAGACAACTGCTCCAGCAAACTATCCCGCGCCTCTTCAATTTCGTCACGATTCTTTAGTTTTACTAATGCTGGCCAGGAACCAATCATATTATAGCCATCCACAATTAAACGTTCTTTCTTTAATGCCATATCGTTCCCTCCCTTCTCTTATGAAAAAAATATTATCCCTTGTTTGTCATTCGATTTTGATAAATTTGATACATCAATAAGCCGGCCGCCACGCTGGCATTTAAACTTTGCACGTGCCCACGCATAGGAATCGTTATCATACCATCAAGATGCTTTTTAACCCCTGGTGACACGCCTTTTCCTTCGTTACCAATGACAACAGCAATTGGTAAGGTTGCGTCCATTTGCCACATTGATTGACCTTTCATGTCGGTACCAAAGACCCAAACACCGCGTTCTTTTAATGTTTCAATAGTGTTTGAAATATTCGTTACACGCACAACAGGCACATGTTCAATGGCACCCGTTGACGTTTTGGCTACAACTTGTGTCAAACCAACCGCGCGACGGTTTTGAATGATGACACCGTGAACACCAGCTGCATCTGCAGTTCGTAAAATTGAACCCAAGTTATGTGGATCTTCAATCCCATCAAGAATCATGATGATTGGATCTTCCTGTGCTTCTTCAGCCTTGGCGAAGATATCATCTAATTCAGCATATTTATAAGCCGCAACTGCGATGACCACACCTTGGTGGTTACCGCCATCAGATAAGGTATCTAGTTTTTCCTTTGGTACATTGGATACTAGAATATTTCGTTTGTTGGCTGCTTTTAAAATCGCTTGGGCATTTTTTTCATTTAAACCAGTTTGTAAGAAGACCTTGTTGACGTCGTGGTCGCTCTCCAAAACTTCCATTACGGCATGGAAACCGTAGATGAAATCAGGCGCTTGACCATCTAATTCAGCTAGGTCCTCAGCTGTTAATTCCGGTGCTGATTTGCGGGGTTGACGTTTCCTGCGATTCTCTTGGAATCCTTGATTATTTCGTGCCATGTGTTGCTTCCTCGTTTCCTTGCGCTTGGTCAATGTTGTCGATACAGAATTGGGTAATCGTGTCAAAACGTTCCTTATCCGTCAAATAAACGTAGCCCATCAAGGCTTCAAAGCCTGTCGCAATCCGGTATGTATGGATATCGGCATTTTTAGCGCTTGAATGACTTTTGGCATTACGGCCACGTTTAAACACGGTGATTTCGTCTTCAGTCAGGAAACCTGGTGTATTTTCCATCAAAGTAATTAAGGCTGCTTGCCCCTTAGCTGACACAAAGCTGGTTGCTGCCTTGTGCAAGTCTTTGGGTTTGGTAAGCCCTTGGTTGACAAGGTAGCTGCGGACAACGACCTCCCAAGAAGCATCCCCAAGATAGGCTAGGGTAAGACCACTTAATTGATTGATTTGATTACTAGATAAGGACTTATTTTCTGACATATAGACGACTCTTTTCTTTGTTCATTTGTTTAATTGGTTGATGACACATTAGGCTTCTTCTCGTTTCCAACGTGTACCTTGGGCTGTATCATCTAAGATAATGCCTTGGTCTTTCAATTGGTCACGAATTTCATCCGCACGGGCAAAGTTCTTGTCCGCACGCGCTTGGTTACGTTCATCGATTAAGGCTTGAATATCATCCGCTAGTAATTCTTTCTCGTCTGATAATGCCACCCCAAAGATGGCTAATAGGTCGACAAAGCTTTCTTTCATTGCTTGTAACACTACTTTAGATACTTCAGCTTCATTTGTGTAGATATTGATTTCACGCATTAAACGATAGACTTCCGTCAAACCATTTGGTGTATTGATATCATCATCCATGGCTTCACTGAAGGCAGCTTTGATATCTTCAATCGCTTGTAAATGATCTGCATCATCGGCAAGACTATCTTTAGCGTCTTCAAAACGGTAGTTCAAGTTCGCATACGCTGTCTTCAAGTTGTTTAAATTGTTGATAGCATCTTGAATGTTTTCTTCGTTGAAACGTAATGGTGAACGGTAGTGGGCAGATGCTAAGAAGAAACGAACCACTTGTGGGTCTACTTGTTTCATCAAATCATGCGCTAACACAAAGTTTCCTAGTGATTTAGACATTTTTTCATCGTCATCACCCATGGTCACAAATCCGTTATGCATCCAGTAGTTGGCGAAAGTATGACCTGTATGTGCCTCTGATTGTGCGATTTCATTCTCATGATGAGGGAAAGTTAAGTCATGGCCACCACCATGAATATCTAAAGTGTCACCTAAAAATTTAGTAGACATTACAGAACATTCAATGTGCCAGCCTGGACGACCTTCACCCCAAGGAGATGACCAAGAAATTTCACCTGGTTTCGCCGCTTTCCATAAAGCAAAGTCAACGCTATCTTCTTTTTTGGTTTGGCTATCAGCTTCCACACGTTCAGAAGCACCTGCACGTAAATCATCGATATTTTGATCAGATAATTGACCGTAATTTTTGAATTTACGTGTTCTGTAGTACACGTCACCCTCTACTTCATAGGCATACTCTTTTTCGATTAGATCTTCCACAAAGGTGATGATATCATCCATATTTTCCATGACACGTGGGTTTTTCGTCGCACGTTTCACGTGTAAAGCATCTGTATCTTCATAGAAAGCTTCAATATATTTATCCGCGATTTGTTCCGGAGTTAAGCCCTCTTCATTGGCACGTTTAATAATCTTGTCATCCACATCTGTAAAGTTGGATACGTAGTTTACATCAAAACCACGGTATTCAAAGTAGCGGCGTACTGTATCAAAAGCGACCGTAGACCGGGCATTCCCAATATGAATGTAGTTATATACCGTTGGACCACACACATACATTGAAATCTTGCCTGGTACTAATGGTGTAAATACTTCTTTCTGATTGGTTAGCGTATTGTAAATTTTTAACATAATATTTGCCCTTCCTATGTCCGAGAATTGAATCAGTGATTGCCGTCGGTCTATTCTAGAGCGATACGAATAAGCCGTTTGCATGCTGGTACGGGTTCCTTCGTATACGCTTATTATAGAAACAGTTTGACTATAATTTCAAACCGCCAATTTTCTAAAAATGGCAATTTGATGAGAGTGTTTTTTACTGTTAAATCCCCTTCATTCTAACACATTTCACGCCATACTAGAAATGAATGCTTGTTTATATATCTGTTATAGGTGATAATCTTTACAATTAATGATGGCCAAAAAAGCAAAATAGTGTGTTTTATATCTTTCGAGTTAAAGGTTGCAAAATGCTCTCATTTTATTTTAATATAAATCTCATGAAAACCATCATTTTAAGCCTTTTTGTACAAAAAGATTGTAAATTATACAAAAAATCAAAATTTTGAAATTTTATGTCATTGTATTTTTGGCTAATCTTACCATCAACCCTTGCAAATATCCCCTATTTAGCTGAGAAAATTCCTGATAAAAACAAAAAATGTATTATTATATTTTTGTAATAAAAAACGACCCGATTGCTCGGGTCATTTTCTTTTATTATTAGTTTGAAGTACCACTTGGTTGTGGTGCGCCGTCCCAAACTGGGATGCTTGAGCCTGCTGACATTTCGTCGATGATGGCTGCGACTTCGTCTGTTTGGTAGTATTCTAGGATCGTTTTGTATGTTTCGTTCTCTGTTTGATCTTCTTGAACAGCGATGACGTTGTAGTAAGGTTTTGATGTATCTGCTACTGGTTCAAGGAAGATGGCATCTTGTGTAGGGATGTAACCTGCGTCTGTTGCCATGTCGTTGTTGATGACTGAGATGTCTACGTCACCTAAAGCACGAGCTGTTTGGTTTGAAGCCATTTCTTCAAATTGTAAGTTTTTAGGGTTTGATGTGATGTCACTGACAGTTGGTAGGTTACCTTTTGAAGGGTCTACTTCGATTAAGCCAGCTGTTTGTAATAGTAATAAGGCACGTGAACCATTTGATACGTCATCTGGAATGGCTACGGTTGCGTTATCTGCTAAATCGTCTAGGCTTTCAATCTTTTCAGAGAAGACACCCATCGGATTTAAGGTTGTGTAACCTAAAGTTGTATTGGTGTAGCCTGCTTCTTCATTGATTGAATCCATGTAGATTTCGGTTAAAGCTGCATGCATATCGATTGAACCATCTTGTAAGGCTTCAATTGGTTGACGGTAATCCGTAAATTTTACCAATTCAAGTTCGATGTTTTCTTCTTCTAATAACACTTCTTGTAGGTATTCCCATTGGTCTGCCTTGTCACCGACTAAACCAACTTTTACTTTTGTTGTTTCTTCTGTTTGACCACAAGCTGCTAAAACTAAAGCAACTAATGCTATAGCAAGTAATCTAAAATATTTTTTCATGTGTTCGTCCTCCCAGACTCTATTTCATTACTCTATTGTAGAAAACCGCAGTGTTCATTACAATGCATCAGCCGATATCGATATCCCATTACAATTGATATGTTTTACCTATCATAGGTTGCCATGTATCGATTCCATTTATCTATATAAAGAAAAACACCTAAGGGAGGTGGACCCTTAGGTGTTGTTTGGAACACGTAAATTATTTCTTCACGCCATGGAAGAAGGCATTTAATAAAACGACGGTGACGGCACCGGCTACGATACCGCTTGAAGTTAGCCATGATAACCATTCTGGTAATTGCGCAAAGGCATCCGGTACGATAGATACACCTAAACCAATGGTAATCGCGGCACCAATCATTAATTGGTTGCGGTTATCGCTAAGGTCTTGGGCACCTAATACACTGATACCGTATGACAATACGTTACCGAATAGGAAGATCATTGCCCCACCAAGTACTGGTGCGGGAACGGCTGTTGCGATGGCACCGATTTTAGGTAGTAAACCACAAATCAACATCAAGATAATCAAGTTGATGAAGATAGATTTACGTTTTTGACCAGACATTTGGACAACCCCAACGTTTTGTGAGAAGGCTGTTTGTGGTGAGGTATTGAAGATACCCGCTAACATGTAACCAATCCCTACTGAGAAGTATGAGCGACGTAAGTCAGCTTCGTCGATGTCTTTGTCGTACATACCAGCCAAAGCGTAATCAATCCCGGTTACTTCGATCATTGAGATAATCCCAACAATTGTTAGGCTAATGATGGCTGATAGGTTAAAGCTTGGTGCTGCAATAGCGAATGGCATCGGTAGTTGGAACCATGATGCTTCTAGGATTGGTTGCATATCCATTTTTCCCATAAAGATGGCAATAATCATACCTGCTACAAGGCCGATTAGGATTGAGATAGATTGTAGGAAGCCTTTGGTGTAGCGATATAGGAAAAGGATGATTAGGAAGGTTATCAAGCCTAGTACTAAGTTGTCGATGTTGCCGAAGTCGGCACTACCTTGGCCACCAGCGAGGTTGTTGATGGCTACGGGAATTAATGTTGCACCGATTAGGGTAACGATTGTTCCGGTTACTAATGGCGGGAACAAGTGTGATAGTTTGGCAAAGATTGGCGCTAGTAGCATGATGATGACACCTGCTGCTAGGATTGAGCCGAACATAGTAGATAAACCGTATTGTGAACCTACTTTGATCATTGGGCCAATGGCAGTGAAGGAACATGCCATCACGACTGGTAGGCCGATACCGATGAATTTACCACGGTATAGTTGTAAGAAGGTCGCAATCCCTGAAATCACGATATCTGCGGATACCAAGTATAGGGTTTGGGCGGTCGTAAAGTTTAGGCTGCTAGATACGATTAGGGGCACAACGATGGCACCGGCGTACATAGCTAGTAGATGTTGTAGTGACAAGAAGGTTGTTTTGGCACCGAAGATATCTTTGAAGTCGATATTTTTCACTTGTGGCACCTACCTTATTCTGCGTCTTCGTCGACAAATGTTACTTTGTTGTCAGCTAATGAAGCGATACGGCAGATTGAATATAAGTCTACGCCTGCTTCTAGTAAACGTTGACGACCTGGTTGGAATGATTTTTCCACACAGATACCAACACCGACTACTTCTGCGCCTGCTTGATTAACTAAGTCGATTAAACCTAGGCTTGCTTCGCCGTTAGCTAAGAAGTCATCAATGATTAGGACTTTGTCGTCTGCGTTTAAATATTCTTTTGAAATGATGACATCAGAATCTTTGTCTTTAGTGAATGAATGTACGCGTGTTGAGTATTTACCTGTTGCTGCTAATGTCGATGGTTCTGATTTTTTAGCGAATAACATTGGTACTTGGAAGTGTGATGCCACCATGATTGCTGGTGCGATACCGCTGGCTTCGATTGTTAATACTTTGGTAATTTCACGTGATTTGAAGTAATCAAAGAAGTTACTTTGGATTTCATGCATCACTTTCGGGTCGATTTGATGGTTTAAAAATGAGTCGATTTTTAAAATCTTTTCGTCGATAACTGTTCCGTCTTTTAGGATGCGTTCTTGTAAGTAGTTCATTTTGTATAAATCCCCTCTTCTTTGCTGTCTTTTCATTTTTTTACATTACTTATTGTACGAACAATGAAAGGTAATTGCAAGGTATTGTTCGTTTTGAGATTTGTATTTATTCTCATCATCGTGAAAAATACGCTTTATGTTAGCTTTTGGTTCTATTTTGTATTTTTTGTGTGAAACAAAAATCCCCCGAAGTGTTTGCTTCGAGGGATTTTCTTTGTTATTCGTATTTGGCGAAGGTTTCTTGGATGATGCTGTATGATTCTTTGAGACGTTCTGCTGTTAGCGGTACTTCCCAGTTATCCCATGTGTAAGCCTTGGATGGGGCTTGGTATAGGACTTTATCATTGTCATCTAAGTAGGCTGCGCCGATGGTCATGTTGTCGATATTGATGCTGGCACCTAGGCCGTCTGCCATGATGTCGCCTTGGAATTCCTTACGGCTTGGATCTTTGGCGGATAGTAGTAACCATGGTAAACGTACTTCGATGATGCCGGCTTCTTCGTTGACGTAGTAGTCAGCAAGTGAATTGTAGTCTGCTGACGTTGGGTCACCGTTACCTTCAACAAGTTTACCTGTTTCGTAGGCTTTAAATGGCTCCGTCTTATCTTCATCAACGTTATAGTAGCGTTTGTTTAGGGCTAGTTGAATTGGGCTAAAGTCCCCAGTATTTTTATCTGGTGCGGCTATTTTTTTGCCTAATAAAAAGTCACTATCAATCGCATATTGTTTGGTGAAGAAGTCGTAGTATTTGTCGACGGTTATACGAGATTCATCCGGATTCAAGTTCAAGACGAATTCGGCTTGTTCTGTTAGTTTCAGTCCGTTGAGGCTATTAATCTTGTCGTTCCCTTGTCCTGGTACGGTATCAAAAGTAACAATTGGGTAGCCCTTAGCGGCTGTGTCGTAATCAATACGTAAGTATAGGTAACGTTCATCATAGTCGGCCCATACGGCTTTTAGGGCCTCATCCGGTGCATCTACGAGTTGCACTTTTTCTTCTGAGGCATCCCAGTCTGACGTATCGCCGTTGACCTTAATTTTCAGACGGTCAAAGCTCAAAATCCCGAATTGTTGTTCAGAGGTTTGGGCGTTAGACCAGAATGGTCGACGGTCTGGGTTGTCGTAATCCATGGTGTTCCAAGTTCGTTTGAACCATTCATCTTGCCATGAGAAGACGATACCACCCATCATGCCTTCATTGAGAATTTCTTCATACATGTCGCTAACCATTTGGCCCTGTTCTTCTTCAGTGTTACCACCTTGGTCACGTCCAATCACATTTTCATGGGTAATCCCGCGTGAAGTTGGTAAACCAAATTCAGCGATTAATACTGGCATGTCGTGGGCATTTCTTAATTCGTTCAAGTAAGCGGCGTAAGGGTTATTGTTGCCTCTAAAGTCCTTATATTCATTGTATTTCTTAGTATAGTTCAAGAAATCTGGATAATACGGATATACATGGTAAGAAGCAAATTGCCCGGTTTCATTGGCTTCATTCTTTGTATGAATGAGGTTTGGATTGACGCTGACCATGTCTTCTTTTTCAGATGATTCTGTTGGATGAGACAAGAGGTCGGTTGTTACCCAGTTGGTAAAGCTCATTGGCCGGTGCACGCCGTAGTTGTCGATTTCATAGGCCATGGTGTAATCCATGTTCTCCGCTAGGAAGTGTTCGATTGGACTGGCATCTTTGGTTTCAAAGTATTGTCCAGAATAATCGCCTAGGTCGGCATTTTTCTCATTGGTTCCTTGGATCACATCTGGATCCCACTCGGTACCAATCATAAAGCCAATCACGTATTGGGAGATGTCGGCGTCATACAATCCATAGGCGTGGCCTGGTACGGCTTCGATCAGTTTGTTACCGTGGATGACATCGACGGTTGAGGTCATTTGTTCTCTGAAGTCAGATAAAGTAGCTTCATCATAGACATTTTGGGCTTCGACGGACATTTCTTCATTCATCCACACCCCATGGAAGAGGTAAATTGGGGCATCTTTATGGTTGTTATTGTAATCCAGTAAGGCTTGGTAAAATGCTGGTGGATGGATGGTGTAGACCCGAATGGTATTGGCATTCATCTCACCAATTTGTTCGAACCAACGAGCATATTCGCTGTAGGTTAGGGCTGCTTCACCAGGGAAGTGGCCGCCATCTGCCATACCAATGTTTACCCCTTTAATGGTAATTGCTTTCCAACTACCGTCTTCTTGTAACACTTCGAAGCGGTCGCCGGCTACCTTAAATTGATAAGGTGCACTGGCTACGGTATCTTTTTCTGGTTCACTTGTCACTGGGTTGGCCTTCATGTCTTCAAATCCTTTCATGATTTGGCCCATCATTGGTGCATACGTTGACCAATAGAAGTCGCCATCTGTCACTTTGGCTACCCATTCTTGAATCTTGGCCATGCCTTTGTATTGATAATATGGGGAAACGCTTGTTGTATCATTATAGTCCCCTGCAAAGTAGTAACTTTGATGGTGATCTGTCACCAACTGAGTTACTGCTGCAGGTTGAAGAGCAATTTCATGGTTGACCAAGATTTCCTTGGCTGCATCCGTTAGACCAATGTCATAGTTGGCCAAGACGGTAGTGTCGGGATTTGCTTCAATCACATCAAACCAATAATCGTAACGTGTTGATTTTTTCATACCAAAGAAGTCTTGACCCTCTTCGGTATAGTTCAGGATAATCCCTTCACTTGAGAAGTCCTCTCCTTCATCTAGCACGACATAGTCTTGGGTAATGTCGTTGACAAAAAGCATACCTGGGCCATCGTGGTCCCAATCGGTGATGCTATTTTCTTCTAACCAGTTGGCCACGTCAGAATCGACGTTGGGGTCTAAACTGTTAAAGTAACGCGCCACCCATCCATTCCAACTAATCCCTAAGTACCGCAGCATTGAATCACGCACGGTTGCATCAGTTGGAGATGCAAAGGTATTATATTCAGCAACCAATAAACTTGGCTTGTCATCCGCAAAACGTTTAGACATACTTTGCCATTCCGCTAGGGTAAGACCACCATATATTTTTTCTGAGCGTGCCCCAAATTGGTCGGAATGCACATTATCGGTTGGGTCTTTGTACACGCCATAGGTATCCGCAAGATATACGGCATCATAATCGCTATAATCTGTCGGTAGTGGCATTTCGGTATATTCTTCAGTTGTTTCATCGTAAGTGATACCAAAATAGTCTCTCGTCTTATCATAGGGTTTGCCATCTAGATCGGTAATTTTTAAATAATTCAGCACCCAGCTGACGCCGGCATGCTCACGGTAATCATTTTGGCGTACTGTCTTATCAATCACCGCAACACTGATATCCGGACTCGGTTGTAAGTACCAAATGGCAATGGGTAATAATAGTAAGACTATAACGGTAATCATGATTGTGTAGTATCGTTTCATTTTTTATCAGCCTCTTTATTAAAACCTATACGTTCCATGACACCCCACTCGGTATTCCCGCGAATCGTATTGTAAATACCTTCTAAACGCCAGAATACATTCAGTGGTCGGTACCAGAAAAATTCAGTTAGGGAAATAATGACCATACGGAAAAGTCCGCTGGTAGAAATATAAGTTTGCGTCGTAATACTGTCCAACATCAACGCACCAATCGTATAAATGGCACTGTATATCAGGAATAGAACCGCCAGCAAGA
The DNA here is from genome assembly GCF_003797145.1 of Aerococcus agrisoli. GTDB lineage: Bacteria > Bacillota > Bacilli > Lactobacillales > Aerococcaceae > Aerococcus > Aerococcus agrisoli. The sequence continues at coordinate 52,648 of NZ_RKMG01000007.1, forward strand.
CGGCTACCTCTACATAAATGTTGCCGTAGAAGAAAGATACAATAATAAAGACAATACTGAACATTTCAATCACAGGCCCGATTGCTTCCACAATCCAGTAGTATGGCATAGAAATCATGCCGATAGCGCCGTATTTGGGGTTGAAAAGCATGTCAATGTGTTTGATGAGACTGGCCAATAAGCCTTGATGCCATCGACGTCGTTGACGGCGAAGGATGCTTAATGACTGCGGTGCTTCCGTATAACAAATCGGGTCCGGGACAGAGATAATCTTTTTATCCGATTTACGATCTTTAATTAGTTTATGAATTTTGACGACGAGTTCCATGTCTTCCCCAATCATGTCGGTTGAGTAACCGCCGGCGTCGACTACCCATTGTTTGTCGAAAATGGAGAAGGCACCTGAAATGATCAGTAGTAGATTGAACTGACTCAAGGCGATCCGACCAATCAGGAAGGAACGCACGTATTCAATCGATTGAATCAATACGAGTGGAGACGAATAGCTTTCGGGCTCTTCGAATGCACCTAGTTCAACGCGCATTTCGTTAGCTGTCCGAATCGTGCCTCCCGCTGCGACAACTTGACCGTTTGATGCGACAACTGGTTCCATTACATGGATCAGCGCGTCACGGTGAAGGATGGAGTCGCCATCGATTGAGCAGACGTATGGGTAATGAGATAGGTTAATGCCGGCATTTAGCGCATCGGCTTTCCCCCCGTTGACCTTTTCAATCAGGTACAAATGTGGGTGCAAGCGTGATTGGAATATTTGTAGAATTTCTTTTGAGGGAATTTGTAGGCGAACGGCCTCGAAAATCGGAATCATATCAAATTCTTTGATCATCTTTTCCTGAGTATCATCTTTCGAACCGTCATTGACCACGATAATTTCAACCATGGCATAGTTTAAGTTTAATAGGGAATGGACACTACTTAGAATCCCACTTGATTCGTTGTAGGCCGGCACGATAATGGAAACTGGCTTCAAGGCATCCATACTTTGATTACGACGGTTGGTATCTTCGCGGTCTAGACCGACGAAACGGCGCAAACTGAAGAAGGCGGTCACCAGCATCCAAGCGTAACTAATAATAACAATTGCCATATAGATGGATAAAATGACACCTATGACATTTAAGGTTTGCTGCATTAAGCAATACCTCCTTTCGTTTTGAGCAGAAATGCTCGGCTCACATCAACGGCGTATTTATCATCGGAATTTTCCATGATATCACGTAAAACAGCACGCCCATTGTGGGTTAAGGATAGTACGCGCGCAGCTTCATTGCGGACCCACCAAGTGGGGTCTTCAATCAAGTTGCGATACACTGTTTCATTTTCACTAATCGGACGTTTGGCGAAAATCTTCGCCACCATTAGGCGTTCTTGCCAAATGTCGGAATCCATAAAGGAAAGAATTTTCTCTCTATCTGAAATAATTGTCCCCTCACTCATGGCTTTTAGTGCCCGGATGCGAATTTCTTGATCTTCATCATCCAATAGCGCCATCAAGTTGTAATGGTCTGAAAAAGTCGGATGTTTGCCCGCAATATCGATAAAGGCATATTGACCAACCTTATTTAATGATTGGAACATCGGAACAAGCATATTTTTTATCTGTTGTGACATACCAATAAACAGTTGTTTAAATTGGTATTCCGAAAGATTATCTTGATATTTGATCAATTGATCTACAAATTCTTCCGGTAAGATTTCTTGGTAAATTTGCAACAAGGTAAAGGTTTCATCTATTGATTTAGGTTTATCCATCATGTCACGTAAGACCGTATTCAAGGTCGTCATGTGGAAACCCGCCACGCGCCGTAAGGTATTCATACGCACTGACCAGCGACGATTACTCAATTTTTTTTGGTAGTCTTCAGTCAGGTATTTATCCGCAAAAAATTGCGTTTGATCACGAATGACACTGTCCTGTGTATTTCGGTTGTAGGATAAAAGAATAGATTCAATGGCCTTCAGTTCGGCCGTATTTTCCCACAATAATTGCTTATCTAATGGCTCTTTTCTGTATAGAAAATTAAACCAAGCACGGTGATTTTTTTGAATATAAGCATCCCTGATATCTTTTTCGATGCGCTTTTGTTTACGTATATGCGCAAAATAGAAAAAGGATAGGATAATAGCCACGGTTAAAGCGGCCATGGTATAAAGGGTAACACTAAAGAATAGGTTCATCGTCATCACTAAACCTTTCTATGACACGCTCCATATAAGCTTGTAACACACGTAGATTAAAAGGTCGATTCAGAAAATCATCGATACCTACTTTAAAGGCATGAATAATTTCTTCTTCAGTAATCCCCATCGACATCATGATAATAAATATCTGCTTATACTGCGGCAATTCTCGCGCCATTTTTGTCACATCAAAACCATCTAGTTTACTTAAGTTATCATTAACCAAAACGATCTGTTTTTCCCAGCTGTCAAAAATTGGGGACTGCACGTAAGCCAGGCCATCAGCGAACAAGCGGATTTATAAATCAACGCCGTCCACATGAATATCCTCCGCCAACAAGCGTAAAATATCTGCAAATACTTCGTCATCATCGATGATTGACAAGTGAATTTTTTGGTTAGTCATAATAATCCCCCACAAACACGTGCTTTTTGTTTTTTCTTTTCTTAATTTAATTATAAAGGTTCAGCTTCTTCTCCGTCCATTTTAACTTAAAATATATCAAAAGATAGTTAGAAAACCCCACTGTATACGTTTCCAATTATAGCATACATAAAGGCTTTATTGGCCTTTATGAAAATAAAGATTAATACAAAAATACCCACAAATTTTGCCAATCATTTCGGCACATTTGTGGGTAAAAAACGTATAAATTATTAGAAGGAATTGAGAACGGCTTTTTCTCTCATCCCAAGTCGAGCTCGGACCTCTCATCCTTTAGTTGAGCTCGCTTGGGCAGACAGGTCTCCACTTCGGAAATATTTGCAGCAAGTTGCACTTGCTACTGCATATTCCCTCCAGTGCTACCTGTCTTAACGCCCGCGCTCACATCCTTATTTAAAAGTCGTAGTCGTCTTCGTCCATGGCTTCTGATTCACCCATTAGGTATGAGTTCCCTACTTGTGAGAAGAAGTCGTGGTTGCTTGAATCGGTTGAGATACCGTTCATAACGATTGGATTGACATTTTCAGCCATTCCGTCTGGATAGAAGGCTTCAAAACCTAGATTTTGCAAGGCTTTATTGGCATTGTAGTGTACAAAAGTATTTACTTCTTGTGTCCAACCAACTTGTGTGTAAATTTCTTCTGTATATTTTTCTTCATTTTCCATCAAGTCGAATAATAAAGCGTACATCCAATCTTTCAAGGCGTTTTGTTCTTCAACTGGTAAAGCATTATAGCCTTTTTGGAATTTGTAGCCTAAGTAAGTCCCATGAACAGACTCATCACGGATAATCAATTTGATGATTTCCGCTACATTTTCTAGTTTGTTGTTACCTAGATACCAAAGTGGCGCATAGAAACCTGAGTAGAATAAATAGGTTTCTAGGAAAACACTGGCTACTTTACGTTGTAATCCCGTACCGTTTTGGTAAATTTCGTTGATTCTTCTAGCTTTGTATTGTAAATATTCATTGTTGTTGGCCCAGTCAAAAATTTCATCAATTTCACGACTCGTATTCAATGAAATAAAAATTGTTGAATAAGATTTAGCATGGACTGATTCCATGAACAAGATGTTGTTTAAGACAGCTTCCTCATGTTGCGTACGCACTGCGTCACGCATCACATTTGCGCCCTCTTCAGACTGCAAAGTATCCAAAGCGGTTAACCCAGCAAAAGCTTTATTTACAACATCACGTTCTTCATCTTTTAATAAGCGCCAGTCGTCACGGTCATTAGAGACCGGAATACGTGTGTCCAACCAAAATTGGCTGGTTAATTTTTCCCAAGTAGACTTATCAATCGCATCCTCTACCCGGTCCCAGTCAATCGATTTATAGTAAGTAACATTGTCATTGGTCGGTTCTCCGCCAATAATTTGATTAAAATATTTTTTCTCCGTCATGGTGATGGTGTCCTCCTAGATCCTGTGTGATGATAACCTGCAGCAACAAATCCTAAATTAAGCATGACTCACATTGATCTACACCAATCTCTTTGGCGAAGTCATCGGTGTATGTACGCACATAATAAATCGATTTGATCCCTTTTGTCCAGGCGTAGTTACGTAAGCGGTTTAAATCGCGTGTGGTCATCTTATCGGTGCTGCCATTTTTCCATTCATACAAACCTTCTGGAATCGTCGATTTCATGAATAAAGTCAGTGACATCCCTTGGTCAATATGTTGCTGTGCCACGGCATACGTATCAATTACCTTCCGCATATCAGTGTCATAAGCAGACTCATAATACTTAATTGTGTCGTTATCCAAATAAGGCGCAGGATAATACATAGAACCAATATTTGTTTCTTGGCGATTCTCAATCAAATGCACAATTGGATGCAATGATGAAGACGCCTCATTGATATAGGAAATTGATCCCGTCGGTGCAACCGTCAATAGGTAGGCATTATATAAGCCATCTCTCATAATATCTTCGTTTAGTGCCGCCCAATCATCCGGCGTTGGCACAGGGATATTCGCAAAGATTTCTGCTACTTTTTCTGACTTGAAGGTAAAAGGACTTTGCCCATCGATATAGCGTTCACGGATATAAGACCCATCAGCATAAGCTGATTTGTCAAATTCAAAGAAGCTTTCCCCACGCTCGTGCGCGATACGGTTGCTGGTTTTCAATGCGTAGAATCGTAAGACACGGAAGTAGGCGTCAGTTAATTCTAGTGCTTCTTCTGAACCATAGTGAATATGGTTGGTCGCAAGTGCCGTATGCAAGCCCATAGCCCCTAAGCCAACAGAATTGTAGGCCGCATTACCGCGTTCCACACTCGGAACTGCTTTGATGGAAGTCATATCTGATACTGCGGTTAAGGCACGGACAGCAATATCAATTGATCGTTCAATATCCCCTGTTTTCAACATTTCAGTGATGTTGGTTGACGCTAGGTTACATGAAATATCTAGGCCCACTGATGCATAAGACAAGTCTTCATTCAGTTCAGAAGGTGATTGCACTTGCATGATTTCTGAACACAAGTTAGACATGGTAATGGTCCCATGAATTGGATTTTCACGGTTAGCTGTATCGATGTTGACGATATATGGGTAACCAGACTCTTGTTGTAATTTAGAAATTTCTTGTTCCAATTCACGGGCATTGATTTTATATTTTTTGATGTCTTTGTTGGCGACCATTTCTTCATAGTGTGTGGTGATGTCTACATACCCGAAAGGCTGTCCATAGATTCTTTCGACGTCGTAAGGGCTGAATAGATACATCGGTTCATTGGTCTTCAAGAGTTCGTAGTATTTGTCCGGTACGACGAGGCCAAGTGACAGTGTTTTGACACGTATTTTTTCGTCAGCATTCTCTTTTTTCGTAGATAAAAATTCATAGACATCTGGGTGGAAGGCGTTCAGATAGACTACGCCGGCACCGTTTCGTTGACCCAATTGGTTGGCATATGAAAAGGCGTCTTCTAGTAACTTCATCACGGGTACGACGCCTGAACCAGCGTTTTCGATACCTTTGATGACAGAACCTGCTTCACGCAAGTTGGATAAGTTTACGCCCACGCCACCACCACGTTTGGATAGTTGTAAGGATGAATTGATGGCACGCCCGATGGATTCCATGTTGTCTTGGACATCGATTAGGAAGCAGGATACCATTTCACCGCGGCGCTTTTTACCAGCGTTTAGGAAAGTCGGTGTCGCCATTTGCAGACGGTGTTTGATATGTTCTTCAGCAATGCCCCAAGCCAATTCTTCATCACCATTGGCTAGATACAATGCCACAAAGGCAATGCGGTCTTCGTAGCGTTCTAGGAATCGCTTGTTGTCGTTAGTTTTCAAGGCATATTGGGTATAGAACTTGTAGGCTGCCATAAATGATTTAAAGCGGAATTTATAGCTATAAAGGTGATCAAATAGTGATTTGATAAAGTCAAAATCATATTTTTCGATAAAATCGCGTTCGATATAGTCGTTATCAATTAAGAAATGAATTTTTTCGTGTAATGAATGAAAGAAGACAGTATTGGGATTCACATATTCTAAGAAATAGGCGCGCACTGCTTCCTTATCCTTGTTCAGTTGAATTTGTTTTTCAGCTGTCGGAATATTTACCATATTATTCAATCTGAAGTAGGTGATTTCTTTGGTATTTTCAATGCTCAATTTTTTCGTATTGGTCAATTTCCTCTAACTCCTTTGTCAATGTGGCAACATCTAGTGGGGATCCTTGGAACTCAAAGCCGTGTAAAACCGGAATATCAAAAAGTACCGATAACTCTTTGACCGTTACACAGAATAATTGGGCAAAATTACGGTTGCCACCACCAAATAATCCCTTGCATAGTTGGGCATTGTCGCCGCATTCCAAAAATTCTTCTGCTGTTTCAATGACATCGCCATACACATGGCTTTCATATGACGGGATGACCATGATGAATGGTTCAGTCATTTCGATGGCTTCCTTGTCACTAGAGATTTCATATTTGTCGAAACCTGCCACCTTATTCACGAATTTTCGCGTTTGGCCAGTTAATGAATAGTAGACTATGCACGCCATGCTGCCACCAACGCTTCCAATTTTTCAGGCACATAGCCATGGAAGGCATTGCCTGTGCTATCTGCGATAACTGGTAAAGCTTGGTAACCCATTTCGCGTACTTCTTCTAGATAGGTTTCCTCTAGGTCTACACGTTTTTCTTCAAATGGGACATCTTGTGATTGTAAGTATTTCTTCGCAAAGATACATTGTGGGCAACCACTCTTGGCATAAACTGTAATCGTCATATTTCATCTCTCCTTATTCGTAAAACCCCATATATTGGGTTATTAATGTGAAACGACACCCTATATATTGTGTTTCGCAATTCCAAGTATAGCTAGACGAGATAGCGCCTTCAATGAATGGGGCATTTAAATTTTGCTATAAAACGGTCTGTATTTTTTGAGGACCGCTAATCCGCGGAGGCATACGGTGGTTAAAAATAAAATGAAAAAGACAATGCTAGAATATGGCGCCACGTGCACATCTTTTGTTTTTTGGGGAATTTTCGATATACGAAAAGAGGCTGGGACAAAAGATTAAAATCTTCGATTTTCGTCCTTTCAGTGTACGTTCCTTATAGCCGTGGGACCGTCTGGAGCCAGGGTCTCCAGACTTGAAATCGAGCCAAGGTCTCGATTTCATCCTTCTTCACGGCATAGGAACTACACTTTCAGTCCTCATATTTTGTATGAATAATATTTTTTTCCTTAGCAAAAGAAGAGAATATTTCTTTTTATAAATTATTCTCTCCTTTCTATTGGCTTTTGTCCCAGATACGATGTTTAAATAAACGCGCAAAAAAAAGCACCTGAAAGGAAATGAACTTTCCTTTCAGGTGCTTTTGCGCCAATCTTATAGTCCAGCTAATGCTTGATCTAAGTGATGGCTTACTTTTTCTTTACCTAATACTTCAATAGTTAAACCGATTGAAGGACCGTGTTGTTCACCAGAAGTGGCTACACGGATTGGCATGTATAGGTTTTTACCTTTGATGCCTGTTTCTTTTTGAACAGCTTTGATGGCTGCCATTACATTTTCTTCAGTGAAGTCTGCTTCTGAAATTTCAGCTAATTTGGCTTGGAAAGCAGTTAATACTTCTTTCACGCCTTCGCCTTCAAGAACAGCTTTAGCTTCGTCTGCGATTGTTAATTCATCTTGGAAGAACATGTCTGACAATTCAACGATTTCAGCTGCGTAAGACATTTCGTCTTTGTACAATGAAACCAATTTTTGTGTCCATGCTAATTCTTCAGCTGATGGATTTTCTGATACACGGCCCGCTTTTTGTAGATGTTCGATTGCTAAGGCAGCAACTGATTCTGCATCTGCAGCTTTCATGTAACGGTTGTTGATCCATTCTAGTTTCTTGTTATCGAAAGCAGCTGGTGATTTGCTTAGACGTTTTGTATCAAAGATTTCGATTAATTCTTCACGAGAGAAGATTTCTTCTTCACCTTTTGGCGACCAACCTAATAAAGTAATAAAGTTGAACATTGCGTCTGGTAAGTAACCTAGATCACGGTATTGTTCAATAAATTGTAGGATTGATTCGTCACGTTTAGATAATTTTTTACCAGTTTCAGAGTTGGTAATCAATGTCATATGGCCGAATGTTGGACGTTCGAAACCTAATGCATCGTAGATCATCAATTGTTTTGGTGTGTTTGCGATATGGTCGTCACCACGTAATACGTGTGAGATTTCCATCAAGTGGTCATCAACAACAACGGCAAAGTTGTATGTTGGCATACCGTCTTGTTTACGGATAACAAAGTCACCTGAAATCGCTGCAGATTCGAATGAGATTTCACCTTTTACCATGTCATCGAATGTATAAGTTGTGTTTTCTGGTACGCGGAAACGGATTGTTTCTGGGCGACCTTCAGCACGAGCAGCATCGATATCTTCTTGTGAACGGTCACGCCATTTGCCGATGTAACGAGGTGTTTCACCGTTGGCAACTTGGGCTTCGTGTTCTGCTTCGATTTCTTCTGATGTATCGAAAGCGTAGTAAGCTAAGCCTTTTTCTAGTAATTCATCTAGGTAGCGGTCATAAATGTCTTTACGTTCAGATTGACGGTATGGGCCGTATTCGCCTGGCTTGTCTGGACCTTCGTTCCATTCAATTCCTAACCAAGTTAGGTTTTCTAATTGGCTTTTTTCTCCATCTTCAATATTACGTTTCGTATCTGTATCTTCAATACGGATAATGAATTCCCCATCGTTGTGACGAGCGAATAAGTAGTTGAACAAGGCCGTACGAGCATTCCCAATATGTAAATGACCCGTTGGACTTGGCGCATAACGTACGCGAACTTTATCTGACATTATATTTTCTCCTTTTTATTGTAAGCATTCAATTAAAATAGGTTGGCAAAATTTACCAACCTATTTCTTCATCGTTATTATTATATAACTAGTCAGCTATTTTGGCAAAGACCATGCGTCCAGCATTGGTTTGAATAGCTGAAGTAATCTCTACACGTAGGCTTTCATCAATATGATGTTTACCTTCTTCGACGACAATCATGGTGCCGTCATCCATGTATGCCACACCTTGTTGGCGCTCGGTTCCTGCTTTGACAATATGTACTGTCAGCATTTCACCTGGAATCACAACTGATTTTAGTGAATTCGCTAATTCGTTGATGTTTAAGACTTTAATCTTATGGAATTGACTGACTTTATTTAAGTTGTAGTCATTAGTTACAACGACGCCGTTTACCTCTTTGGCTAAAAGTAGCAATTTCAAGTCAACTTCAGATTCATCTTCGAAATCACCGGCATAGAAATCAACAGTGACATCGTCTAGCTCTTGAATCTGGTTTAAAATATCTAATCCACGACGACCACGAACACGTTTGACCGAATCCGCAGAGTCTGCGATATATTGCAACTCTTTCAAAACGAAGTTTGGCACCACGATGACACCTTCGATAAAGCCGGCTTTCAACACGTCAAGAATACGGCCGTCAATGATGACAGATGTATCCAAGATTTTGTAGGGTTGGTAGTCGTCCACAGCGGCTGGCTTCATGGCTAGCAATGCTTCGGTATAGCGGTCTTGCGTGCTCACTTCGGCTGTAGCCGTCCCTGTTTCCACGGCTGTTGCTTGCGGATCGACTGTACTTTTCCCATCAGTCACTTCGGTACGTCTCACTTGTGGTAAGCGGGTCGCCAGGTCCATAATTTCTGCACTCTTATTGGAAAAGATGTAAAAACCAGATAGGCCAAGGACGATTGTTACGATGATTGGCAAGACGTTTGAAATAAATGGCCACCCTATGGCTACTAACGGAATGTTAATTAACCATGCTAGGACTAGCCCTAAAATAACACCTAGACCTGAAATAATCACTTTTTCAATTGAAAGTTTACGTAAATCTTTCTCCACATTGCGTATAGATCGAAGTAACAACGGTTGTATTAACCAGTAAATAAGATAAAGAATAATTGCACCAAGCACAAGGTTAACTATCGGATTGTAGAAAACTTGAATGTTAATGTTTAACAAACGCCAAATGAATGGCAATAGGTAATAACCTAATGAACTACCGAGTATAACTACGATTACTCTAGACACTATTTTCCAAAATCTATCGTTCATGTATTTCACCTCCTCAAATAAAATCACAAGATTGTTAAGCGGTTTCTTTCGGAAATTACCGCATTTTAAGTATACACTTTTTTACAATCTTTACACAATCATATACGAAAAAGACAATTTCTGCATCCCATTTTACCATTAAAATTTAATCTTAAGTTTTTCATTAGATTAGTTTTGCCGTGGGAATGGCATCCTTCATATATTACATGTCAAAATATTGAAAAGAGGCTAGGACAAAAGATTAAAACCATAGATTTTTCGTCCTTACAGTGTACGTTCCTATTGAGCCGTGGGACCATTGAAAGCCAAGGTCTTTCAATTTAAAATCGACGATTTCATCCTCCTTCACGTCTAAGGAACTACACTTTCAGTCCTTAAACCTGTTCCCATGATATATTTCAATCAAAATTTATAAGGATTTTTCAAAGTAAAAGGCGTACACAACTCTGTTTAAGAATTGTGTACGCCTTTTTGGAGGCCTTTTGTCCCAGCCTCTTATTTTTTATCTTGGGAAGACGGAGTTGAGCACTTCACTCACCGTAGTCACCCCAACAATTTTGATTTTTTCTTTACCTGTTAGACCTGACATGGCATTTTTAGGGATAAAAATGCGTTCAAAGCCTAATTTTTCTGCTTCTTGGACACGTTCCGCAATCCGGGTAACACGACGGATTTCACCCGTCAGACCAATTTCACCGACAAAGCAATCGGTTGGTTTTGTTTCCTTTTCGCGGTAACTTGAGGCAATGGCGACGGCGATGGCCAAGTCGATTGCGGGCTCATCTAATTTCACGCCACCTGTTGATTTCAAGTAGGCGTCTTGATTTTGTAACATTAGGCCGGCACGTTTTTCAAGGACAGCCATAATCAAGGATACCCGTGAGTAATCTAGGCCACTGGCTGTACGCCGCGCATTTCCAAAGGATGTTGGTGTCAGTAAAGCCTGGATTTCGGTTAGGATTGGACGGGTACCTTCCATAGAAGCGACGACCGCTGACCCATTGGCACCGGCTAGTCGCTCTTCTAAGAATAATTCGGACGGATTCGTTACTTCGTGTAGGCCGTCCTGTTGCATGTCAAAGACGCCGATTTCGTTGGTGGAACCAAAACGGTTCTTCACGGCACGTAGGATTCTAAAGGTGTCATGTTTTTCCCCTTCAAAATAAAGAACGGTGTCCACCATATGTTCCAAGATTCTTGGTCCAGCGATGTTCCCTTCTTTGGTTACGTGGCCGACGATAAAGATACCAATGTTGTTTGATTTCGCGATTTTCATTAGCTCGGCGGTTGTTTGGCGGACTTGTCCGACTGAGCCGGCCGTTGTAGTGGCATCTTCATGGGTCATGGTTTGAATGGAGTCGATGACGACAAAGCGCGGTTTTAAGTAGTAAATGACGTCTTGAATAGCGGCCATGTCGGTTTCGGCATAGACGTAGAAGTCTGCACCGGCAAAGCCTAGGCGATCTGCCCGTAGCTTGATTTGGTGCATAGATTCTTCCCCTGAGACATAGAGTACGGGCCCGGCACTTTTATGCAGTTCGGCCGATACTTGGAGCATCAAGGTTGATTTACCAATCCCCGGGTCACCCCCGATAAGGACGAGTGAACCTTGGACCACGCCCCCACCCAATACGCGATTAAGTTCACCCATTTGTGTTTGTACACGTGGCGTTTCTTCGCCCTTGACTTGATCTAGTTTGGTTGGTTTCATGCGACTTGAGGCATGTCCAGTATGACTAGCTTCGGGATGGGCGATGGTTTTACCGTATACGCGTTCTTCTTCCATTTGATTCCAAGCGCCACAATTGGGACATTTGCCGTAAAATTGAACACTTTCATAACCACATGCCTGACAGACGTATTTGGTACTAGCTTTTTTTGCCATGGCTTTGGCTCCTTTCTAAGACTTTTCGACTACTTACCTGATGAACCAAAGCCACCTGAACGGACTTGATCCAAGGGTTGATCATCTGAAGTCGTTAAGAATGAAAGGAAGATACCTTGCGCAATACGTTCCCCTTTTTTGATGTGGACGTCGTGCAAGCCAAAGTTCACCAACTGTACAAATAAATGCCCTTCGTTGCCTTCGTTGTTGTAGTAATCTGCGTCCACAATCCCCACGCCATTTGGTAAGGAAAGACCGCGTTTTAAGGGGTTTGAAGACCGACATGTTAATTGTAGGTATTCATTCTCACCCATAAACGCTTTTAGACCCGTTGGTACAAGCACTGGTTTCATGGCAGATTCGTCTGCCTCACCAGCAACATTTAGATGGGCAATGTCCTTTAAGACATATTTCACCCCTGTTTTCCACATTGCTGGTACGACTATATCTTCAGCCGCTGCGATATCATAGCCGGCTGACATGGTTGTGGAACGTCTTGGTAATTGGATTTCTTGATCTGTTTGGTAGGCTGAAATTACTTCAAAGCCTCGTTTTGCTTGGTTTGTCATTACTATTTCCACCCTTTACTCTCGATACATTATATTTCACTGACCTATTGTACCATTGATGGCGTGATTTCTAAATGCAGAGGCTTCTGTCTACGGTGGGCTTATTTCTGAACCATGTCCCTGCTATTGAATCGGCAACCGGCGTAGAAGACATTCATTTTTATACGTTTTCTGCGGGCACTTCTGCTTCGTCAGCTGGTACTTCTTCTGGCGCATCGACTTCGCTCGTTTCTGCGTCCGCCACTTCTGCTGCTTCTGCTGCCACTTCTTCTGTCACTTCTGGTTCATGGTAGTTCGCATCTTCAAAGGCTTCATCATTGTCTGCTTCACCTTCAATATGTTCCGCATCCTCTTTATTGATCCAAACGGACATTGATCCTGAATGGACCTTAAATACACCAGTACCGTCTTCTTCAATTCTTACTGAACCTTGGATTTCACCCATTGCATCAATCCACTCTTCGCCAGCGTGTAGTTCACCAACGTACATACGTTTCTTAGCATGGTTACCGTTTGTAGCGATGAAAGCTAGACCATTTGGATGTTCATCATCACCAGTACGGGTGTAACCAATACAGTTTTTGTGATCAAAATAATCATGTTGGTCACCGTAAGCATTCTCACGTCTTAAGGCTAACAAGGTATCTAAGGTTTCACGGAAGCCTTTGAAATGGATACTTTCGATACCATAGTAGTCACCATAGAAGATGGTTGGTAAACCAGATTTATTCAATAGGATAATGGCGTAGGCAATTGGTTTAAACCATTCATCTACCCAAGATTCTAAGGCTTGACCCGGTTGCGAATCATGGTTGTCCACAAAAGTGACGGCCATATTTGGACGACCTTGTAATAGCGAACCTTCTAATAATGACCCCATGTCAAATTGATCCCATGAAGATGCTGCTTTTTTGAAACGATGGTGTAATGCCACATCAAATAAATCGATTTGATAATCGGTTTCTTCAAGATAGTCGAATAAGACACCTTGGTTACTTTGCCAGTATTCACCAATCACATAGATATCCGGATGGGTTTCACGCAAAGCCGTAATAAATTTATCGATGAAAGAAAATTCGATATGTTTTAAGGCATCCATTCTAAAGCCATTCAAATTGAAATTGTCTAAATACCAATTCCCCCATTTGATGACTTCTTCTTGGACATGGGGGTTACTGTAATCGATATCCGCAAACATTAGGTAATCAAAGTTACCATTTTCTGAGTCCACTTCTTCGTTATCAGCCCAACCCTTGTTCTCACCTTTAATCATGAAAATGCCCGATTCACCCGTTTTGTTATCGAAATCAGTACCTGAGAAACAGTTGAAGTCCCAAATGAAATCAGAGTATTTACCTTGACGACCGGGGAAATTAAATTTGGTCCAGCCTTCAATGTCACGGGCTTCGCCTATTTTTTCTTGACGGTTGTTTGGATTTACAGGATAGGCTTGGAAGATTTCAGTTTCGTCTGCCCCACCCTTATGGTTTAAAACAGCATCCGCTAAAGCCCAAATACCGTGTGCTTGTAATGCATCAATGGCTGCTTGATACTCTTCCCTTGTTCCGTATTTGGTACGAACAGTCCCTTTTTGATCGAATTCTCCGATGTCGAATAGGTCGTATACACCATAACCAACATCACCACTTGATTGCCCCTTAGTTGCTGGTGGCATCCAGATATGGGAAATCCCAATCTCTGCTAAGTGTTCTGCATCTTCCGCTAAATGTTGCCATAACTTACCGTCATCCGGCAGGTCCCATTCAAAATATTGCATTAATACGCCGTTCATTACCATCGAAAGCCCTTCTTTCATGAATCCAATTTTTATGAAGCTTTATTGTTTATATTATAATCATAAGGTTATTATACCCACTCTTTGAAACGTTTCGCAATCCTGAGCTTCTGTTTCCTTACTTGGTTGGGCGTGCCAAGCATATATACACCGCTACTAGTAGTTGACGGGTAAGTGGTAGTAAAAGGCGAGTGGCTTCGTATAATATATACGCAATTTTGTCCTATTTGTGCCGTGAATTTTTCATCCTATTTGTGACCCCTTACAATTCCGTAAAATAAAGGGGGATTTTCCTTGAATATTCGGCGAAAAGCCTTTAATTCTTTCCTCATTTTATATAGAATAAGAGTAATAAGATTTATCAGGTGTGATCACCTTTGGCGTATATCGCCATAAATTTCCCCAAACCTTCGAAATACGATTAAAAATTCTAATAAAAGGGTGCTATACATGCGAAAATTTATTACATTTATCTTCATGGCAAGTGTTTTGCTATTGATTGGTAGCCACGTGGAGGCGAGTGAGTCTTCTACGGATCTCGGTTTAGCTGTTGGGCAAACACTAAATGAGACCGAATCTTACAAACAAACGACTGTCATCCAACAATTTGAGACGGCTGCGCCCGATACCACGCGCGATACCGTAATGGCCAATCTTTCTTATGCTTCGATTGAAGATTTTTCTGGTAAGATTATTGAAAAGACAAATGATGCTAGCCAAAAACAGGCTGAGTCTATTTTGCAAGTGGAAACTGAAAACCAACAAACGGCTTACAAACAAGATGATCAAGACTGGCAACAGTCGCTGACGAATGATTCTTTCCTTGGTCAGTTACAAGTGCTTTCGCTAGATCAGATTGCGGATTTACTGACTTTGCTTGATGCGACCGGTGACTGGAAGGGTAGTTTAACTGACCAAACGTTGACCTTCCAAGGCGCGGATGAAAAGCTAAGCAACTTGTTGAACCAAGTGGTGAGTGACCCCTATAATGCGGGAGCTAACCATGCTGTTTCGATTACCGTGGATCGTCAAAGTAAAACCATTACGGCCATTGATTGGCAAGTGACGGGGACAAGTCGTATTGATAATCAAGCGATTACCACAGACCTTTCAGTCAAATTGACAAGCAAATAGTCGTTTTGCCCCTTGACCTTGGACATCTCTAGTAATTTCTAGCACATGAATAAAGGAGTTTTTATGAGTCGTTATACTGTGGGTATTATTTTTGCCCTTTTATGTATTGCTGTTAATATTTATATCATTTGGAAGGGGCAAACCCCTGACGGCATGACTGCCGCCCAACAAGCGCGCTTAAAATTAATTGGTGGCGTTCTTTTACTATTGGCCTTTATCGCCCTTACTTTTGGCCCACAACTAGGCTTGCAGTAAATCGTTTCATCAACATCTATAAGACACGAAAAACCACTAACCATTCCGAGACATATGTTTCGGTTTGGCTAGTGGTTATTTTTTTACCCTAAATTATAGGCTACGCTTAATATCAAATGTTTGGTTTGATGCTTCGATTTTTTGTTTATTACCGAAGACAACTAAGTTATCCGCATCTAAGGCTTCTTGAATGGTTTCTTTGTAAGCAACTAGGTCAGAAAGTTTGGTATCTAAGGCTTCAGATAGGCTTTCATCAACCATTTCATGGGTCAAGCCCTTGAAGTAGCGCGTAGACATCAAGCTGTTGACATTAGCCGGCGCTAAAGGCGCATGGAAAGCTGACATCGAACCAATAATCAATTGATCCAAATCCTCTTGGGTTAAGTGAGAATCAGCAAGGAAATCTGGCATTGCTTGGTAGACATCCACAGTCTTGTCCACGTTTGGATCGCGGTAAGAATACGTCGTGATATCCCCAGAAGACGTGATGGAAATACCCGCACCGTATGCGCCCCCCTTGGCTCTAATATTTTCGTGTAAATAATCTTTCGACAAGATTGAACCAATAATCATCGCCTTACCGTTGAAGGTTTTCGGATCCACTTGTCCTCCCACAGATACGTATTGGACATTACCATTTGTTAAAATAGCTTCGTGTCCATGACCCGGCAAGTCAAAGTGGATGCTAGTAGCATCGATATTGTCGACGGTATTTGCACCGTCAACAAAGGCATTAACTTGGTCAAGTAAAATCGTTTTATCTTCTGCATCCGCCGTTAGGAAAACTGTCAATTGACGTGGATCCCATAATTTCGCATTCACCGCTTCAACGCGGGCGATAAATTCGTCGCCTCGTTCATCAAAGTGTTCAATCAAATCTGTTAAATGGTCGTAGAAACCAAGACCAGAAATCGTTTCTGCGTATTTTGAAGCTTGCGAATATTTGGCACGCAAACGTGAAATCGCCACCGTATGGCCAGAATTTTCGTAACCTTGGCTCATATTTGATTTCGTACGTTGTAAGATATTTAAAATACGGGCTTTGTCAGAGAAGTCTGTATTTTTTTGTGTGTCTTGCAATAGTTCAAAACCACGTTGACTATTGTCACCAATGGCCGCAAATGACGCAAATATGGTTGGCACATATTGATTGGTATCAAATTCCTTAACGAAGGTCTTTGGTCGCATGATGATACCTGAAGTGGTTTTCATCGTTTCAATATCCATTTGCTCATATGTCATGTTGCTCGTATTTAATAGCCCTGCCAACACAGCGACATAATTCACATATGGTAAATCTTCCACTGGTAAGTGGTCAATTTGATAAGCCAATTGTACATAGCGAATGCCAGAAGCATCTTGTTCGTGGAAGCGAACGGCTACACCATGATTTGCTGCCAGTGTTTCTTCAGGAATAAGCGCCGTTTTGCGTGGTACATCTGATAGGGCCAATTTCGGCAAACTCGCGCGCGCTTCTTCTGTATCTGGCGTATCTTGATAGGTTCGTAAGGCTTCATTTGTCGCAATCAAATCTGCAATTTCTTGGTCAGACATGGCTGCCTTTTCACTAGCCAAGGCTTCTGCTAAGGCTTGGTCCTTCTCATCGAATAAGCCCACTTTTGGTTGGTAAACGGCGATGAGTTTGGTTGATGGATCCAGCAAGTTTTCCTTGATCCAATTTTCGTAAAAATCGGTATCCAATTTCGCACGTAAATCATCAAAGTATTTAGAGAAATTCAAAGCTTCTGTCACGTCAACACCGTAGCGCCAAGACATGGTCATTTGAATTTCGTAGGTAATCCCCTTCATGGCACCGCCTGCTTGACGCGCTGCAAATTCGCGTGTGTTAATCACAGCTTCTAGTAAGTCACGGTTAATGCCCTTGTTTGCTTGCTCAACAAGGGTTTCTTGAATCACTTCAAGGGCTTTTTCTTTATTGGCTGGATTGAATTGTTTTAACACAAAACCAAAATCGACAAAATAGCCGTCTGAACCTAAAGCTTCCACTTCTTCAGATAAACCAGCCGCAATTAGGGCTTGGCGGATTGGGGCAGCTTCAGTTTCAATCAAGGCTTCGCTCATCAAATTGGCAACGTAATTATTGGCAATATCCGCTGAATTTCCGGCAGGCATACCGTACACAAGATATGAATCTGTTTCGACAGTCTTACGTTCATCAGCATCATAGTAGCCTACATATTCGGTCGTACCTGGTTTAACTGCAGGTAAATCATAGTCAACGGTTTTGCCACTAGCTTTAAATTCACTAAAGAAATCCCCATCGATTTGCGCTAAGGCACGGTCGATATCAATATCGCCATATAAATATGCTAGGGCGTTATCCGGACGATATAAATCTGTATGGAATTGCTTGAAGTTCTCCCATGTTAGGTTTGGAATATCATAGGGATAACCACCTGATTCGTGGGCATAGGTAGATTCAGGGTGTAAATTGGCAATGACATCTTGCATGATAATACGTTCCGCATCTGAATACGCACCACGCATCTCATTGTAGACTACCCCGTTGTAAATTAGGTCGTCATCTTTATCAAATAACTCTTTATGCCAACCCTCTTGACGGAAAATATTTTCCTCACTCGTCAGACGTGGGAAGAAAACGGCATCCAAATAGACATCTGTCAAATGATGGAAATCTTCTTCATTCATAGAAGAAACCGGATAGATGGTCATATCTGAAAACGTCATGGCATTTAGAAAAGTACTCATTGATGTCTTCAACATGGTCATAAATGGATCCTTAGCTGGATATTTACGCGAACCAGATAAGACTGAATGCTCTACAATATGGGCTACCCCCGTCGAATCCTTTGGTGGCGTTTTAAAACCAATACCAAACGTGCGGTTTTGGTCATCATTTTCCACCCAAACCACTTGGCCCCCAGATTGAGGATGGTTGAACGTGTGCACATGGGCATTCGCATCATGAATAAATTGGCTATCAGTTAAGGTGAAACCATGTAATTGGTCCCCTACTTTCAAGGATTGTGTCATATTTTGTACTCCTTCATCATGTAATCATATTAGTACCATTTTAACAGGTTTTCTCAGACTTTATGAATGAAAGGCCTTATTGCTATAATAGAAATAGCAAAACAACCACGAAAGGATGATACACATGTACATTCAATACGATAAGCTACCCGAAGATATTATCGCCGGCACCACCCTAAAAGACGACACACTCGCCCTATCCGGTAACCTAGCCCTACACACTGGCGATGATCCCGAAATGATTATTACCAATCGTGAAAAACTAGCCGCAGACCTTAAGCTGCCAGCCAATCGCTTCGTATTTGCCAACCAAACCCATTCCAAAAATGCACACCTCGTCACCACTAGTGACCTAGGTCGAGGCAGCAGAGACACCACATCTGCCATCGATGACGTCGATGCCGTCTATACCTATGAAAAGAATGCCGTTATTGGCGTATTCACCGCCGATTGCGTGCCTGTCCTTTTCTATGACGAACGGACAGATTTGATTGGCGCCATTCACTCTGGCTGGAAAGGTACCGTCCAAGACATCGTGTCGCAAACCTTTGCCCAAATCAAAGCAGCAGATGAAGATTTCTACATGGGTTCAGTGAAAGCCATTCTAGGGCCCTCTATCAGTCAAACGTCATTTGAAGTTGACCAAGATGTTGCTGATCAATTCAAAGCCCTCGGTTACGCTGATGACTTTATAAAATGGGATGAAACGCGCGGAAAATTCTTGGTAGATAACCAAGCCACCGTCATCGAACAACTCAAACGCGTAGGTTTCCTGGCCGATAATATTCGCCCTTCCGACCAAGACACCTATGTCATGGCCGACGGTTTTTCATATCGATTAGACAAAACAAAAGGCCGTCACTTCAACTTCATCGCCCGCGTTTAAAATAGGGTTTATCCGAATGAAATTTTTTATAAAACGGTGTTGCTCTAATTAGACAAATGAAGGCATAAAAAAAACGAGTCGCTGGGTAGGCGACTCGTTTTTACTATTTATCTTTCATTTGGGAGGAGAAAGATTTTATGAAGAAAAGTTTGTTTGGTTTGTTTAGTTGCGTTCGCCTGGGCAGACAGGTCTCCACTTCAGACATACTTGTCTAAACGTCCGCGTTCACAGCCTTTATTGGGTATGCTTATATAATAGGCGATATTTTTGAAGAATTTGTGAATATATTGGGAAAGTTGATGACTTTTTGCGATAAGTTCATTAGGAATCCCTAAACCACTTCACTCAAGCACTATTTCCTTTCAAAAAAAAACCAGGGACCCTTTCTCGCAAGGCCCCTAGTGTATAAATCCTTATTAGTTAATTTCAATGCGGTGACAATTTGTTTCTTTGTCGGCTGCTTTTGGCATGGTGACTGTTAAGACGCCATTTTCAAATGAAGCGTCAATGTCTTCATGTTTGATATGTTCAACTAAGAATTGACGGATAAAGGATTGACTAGATCGTTCACGACGAATATAAGTTCCTTCTTTTTCGTCTTTCTCTTCGTTAGTTGTCTCTTTATTTGCAGCTATCGTTAGGACATTATTGCTGTAATCAATGTTGATATCCTCTTTATTGAATCCAGGCAATTCTGCATCTAGAATATAAGCATTGTCTGTTTCACGAATATCAGTTTTGATCATTCTCCGTGTATCCATCATACTATCGAAGAAATCATCATTGAAAAAGTTACGACCTAACCCTCTATTATTGTTCATAGTTGGTAAAAATCCCATAACACATTTCCTTTCTATTCGTATGTACCTTATTTCTTACTACACTTATATTATATACTCAATTATCACTGTTGTCAACAGAGTGCTAATTTTACATCTCCCTTGCCTTTTCAATAACTTAAATGTTATAAAACTATTCTGCATCTGGTAAAGTTAACTTTTCAATCATTTCCTGATAGTCGGGATATTTTTCAATCAACTCCGTACGCGTAAATAATTCAAAATCCTCATACTCAAATCCAGGGCTCACCATACAAGATACTAATGAATATGTATCCGTATCTTCCACACTAGATCCGAAAATCGTATTTTTGGGCACGACTGCTTGTAGTACTTGACCATCTTCAACATCTAAGCCAAGTTTGATGGTTTCATAATTACCTTCAGGTGTAATCATATGAACCGTCAGTGGACTACCATAATGGTAATACCAAACCTCATCCGCAGTTAAACGGTGCAAACGTGACGGATTATCACTCGTCAGCAGAAATAAATACTTGTGTATAAGGCACGTTCCGCTTGGCCTTCTAGTTGCACTCGTTCGTCAGATTTTAGCACTTGGTAAAAATATCCGCCCTCATCGTGACCTTCCATATTAAAATGCTCGATCCATACTGATTGGTCTTTCATCATGATGCCTCCATTTATTACAGCCATATTTTCAATACATTCATACGTTCATCATAACTTTTTTCACTGAAATGCGCACCAAAATTCTGCCCAAATAAAAAGAGGTCGGGACATGTCCCAACCTCTTCCAATATTGTCATCGATTTAGCGTTCCTCCGCTACCATCAAAGCCATATCTCCTGATAAAGTGACTTGTGATAAGTCACTTGGCAAGATGAAGGCATCAGGTGCTTGAATGGACCAACTTTGATCACCAACAGTGATTTGGCCAGCCCCTTCAATCACGGTACATAATTGATACGCACGCGAAAGATCCAAACGCATTTCATCTGTAACGGTCCATTTAAATACCGCAAAGTAGTCATTCGTCCAGTAATCATAGCTAGTGCCACCCTCGAGCTTCGTTAATTCAGCTGTTGGTTTGGTATCCACATGTGGAAAAATGGTGACATCCGCTGATTGTTGGATGTGTAAATCACGTTCATTGCCCGCTGCATCCTTGCGTCCATAATCATATACACGATAAGTCGTGTTAGAACTTTGTTGCGTTTCTAAAATCAAGACGCCACCACCAATCGCATGAATCGTACCCGCTGGCACAGCGAAGAAATCGCCCGCTTTGACAGGTACCTTGCGTAGCAAGTCATCCCATTGGTTGTTGGCAACCATATCTAGGAAGGCTTGCTTATCAGCTGCATTGTGGCCATAAATCAAATAAGCACCTGGATCTGCATCCATGATATACCAACATTCTGTCTTACCTAAATCATTCTCATGAGCTAAGCCGTATGCATCATCTGGATGCACTTGGACAGATAAATCTTCCTTGGCGTCAATGATTTTGATTAGTAAGGGGAAACGGTCTGCTGCTTGTCCACCAAAAATATCAGGCGCTTGCTGATATAAATCCGCAAGTTTTAGGCCTTTATAAGCTTCCGGTGACGTAACAATCGATTGGCCGTGTTCATGACCTGAAATCACCCAGGCTTCACCTGTATGCTCAGAAGGAATGTCCATGCCAAATTGTGTTTGTAACTTTTGACCGCCCCAAATTTTTTCTTCTAGGTAGGCTTGTAAGAATATTGGTTCTTGTATCATGAATTACTCCTCGTTGTTGTTTTGCTTCTTTTTCTTAAAAGGATTCTTGAACATACTAGCCAGATTACTTTGTTGTGCGACGAATTTCTCCCGAGGCAAATGCTTACGCATTGCTCGCAAGCTATCTTTGGCTTCATCGACAACAAATTCCAGGAGTTGACCTTCATCAGTTTCAAAATAGAAACCGCGGACGTAACGTCCTTTGAAGAACATCTGTACGCGGATGCGCTTGATGTTAACCCATGGAATTTGGATAAAGCCTGGTCCGGCCTCGGCAACATACTCAACCCCCTTGTCCCCTACCATGAGTAAACCTGGTTTAGGACTTAAGGGATTCAGCATGGCATTTGCCTTGGACACGAACTCGACTTCAGTATTTAGTTGTTGAACCATTCTAGCCCATGATTCCTAAAACGTATAATACAATACCAACCACAAAGATAGCGAAGATTAAGGTAGTTGCACTTACTTTACGTTTTAATAGGTACATACATGTTAATGTTAAGATTAATGGCATCATACCTGGTAACAATTGGTTAAATACATCGCCCAAAGTAGTTACTGAAGTTGGGTTGATTAATTTACCAGATGTAATTTGGTTGATTACTTCACGTAATGAATCAGCTGTTACTGAGTTAGTATTTGCTGCTTCAGCTAAACCGTCTAAGTTTACCATGTTGTCTGCAGAGTTTGTTACTTCAGAGATTTTCACTGGGAAGTTCATAGATGTCCAACGAGGTACCAAGACACCCATTACAAACATACCTAAGATTGAAGCCCCAACAGTGATTTTTTGAATAATACCACCAGACAAGTCTTTTGTAATTTCAGAACCTGCACGGTAACCCAACTCTTGTGTGTACCAAGTAAAGGCAACACGAATTAAGTTCCATAATACGAAGAATAAGATTGGACCTAGGATTGATTGGCTCAATGCTAGAGATGCTGCGAAGGCACCTAATACTGGACGTAAAGTACCCCAGAAGATTGGGTCACCAACACCAGCTAAAGGACCCATCATACCAACTTTAACCCCTTGGATTGCTTGGTCTTCAATTTCAGTACCATTTGCTTTTTCTTCTTCCATCGCTAAGGTTACACCTAAGATTGGTGCTTCTACATATGGATGAGAGTTGATAAATTCCAAGTGACGTTGTAAAGCTGCGACACGATCTTCTTTAGTTGTATATAATTTTTTGATTGCAGGGGCAAGAACATAAGCCCAACCCACGTTATGCATACGTTCGTAGTTCCATGAAGCTTGGACGAAAGTTAGACGCCAGTTTGCTTTCATGCGGTCTCTTTTAGTTAAAGTTATGCGGTTTGTTGTTTCTTCAGTCATGTCTACCCCTCCTTAATAGTCTTCTAAGATAGCATCTAATTGAGCATCAACTGAACCAGAACCACCTGAGCCTGAGCCAGAACCACCGTTAAATTGTGGAGATAATTCAATATAGATTAATGCTAATGATAAACCAATGATACCCATAGCTACCAAGTTCAATTCAGTTACCGCTGCTAAAGCGAAACCAATAAAGAAGAATGGCCATGTTGTTTTTGTAGCCATCATGTTGATAACCATTGCGTAACCAACGGCAACGATCATACCACCACCAACAGCTAAACCACCAGTAATCCAGTCAGGAATTGCATTTAAAGCACCTTGGATTGCTGTAGCTGGTAAAGCTAATGTAGCGATTGCTGGGATCATAACACGTAAACCTTGTAAACCTAAGGCCATCAAGTTGGCAGATTCTACACCTGCGATTGACCCTTTTTCTGCTTGGCCATCAGCGTAGTGAGCTAAACCTACAGTCATTGTACGAACAAAAATTGTTAATACTTGACCAGCGATTGCTAATGGTACGGCAATTGCGATACCTTCTGAAACGCTAGCACCTTTAGTTAATACTAAGATACCTGCGATTACACCTGCTAAGGCTGCATCGGGCGCTTGCGCTGCACCAATGTTCATCCAACCTAGGGCGATTAATTGTAATTGACCACCTAATAATAAACCTTCAGTTAAGTTACCAGTTACAAGACCAATTAACGTACAAACAATGATTGGTTGGTGTAATTGGAATGAGTCCAACACACTTTCAAAACCTGCGAATAATGCAATAATACAAATAGCGATTGCTGCAAAAATAGAAATATCCATGTTGTTGTCGACCTCCTTTTTTAAATTAAGTTATTGTTTTTCAATAATTTTTCTAAGTTTTCGTCACTGTCAGTAGGTACTTTACGAACATCGAATTTCACGCCTAAATCTTGCAATTTACGTAAAGTTTCAACGTCATGTTCGTCTACTGATAATGAGCGAGAAATCATTGTCTTACCTTTTGAATGGGCCATAGAACCTAGGTTAACTTCTTTAATGTCAACGCCAGCTTCAACAGCTGCTAATACATCGTCTGGTGTTTCAAATAATAATAATGCCTTCGTATTACCAAAACGAGGATCCTTGTCAATTTCAGCTAATTTAGAAACTGGAATTGTATTCGCACGCACGCCATTTGGTGCTGCTTGTTGAATCAATGATTTACGCATATCGTCATGTGCTACTTTGTCAGAAACGACAATAATACGGTTAGGGTTTACAGAACGTACCCAACCAGTCGCAACTTGACCATGTAATAAACGCGTATCTACACGAGCTAATACGTATTTGATTTTGCCATCGCCTAGAACAGTTCCTGGTGCTAAAGTACCTACATTGCTTTCAGTAGCTTCTGCTGCCGCTGGGGCCTCATCAATACCTTCACCAAATGCTTCTGGTTTCACACGGATACCAGATACTTCACGAGATAAGATATGTTTTGCAACTGCTTCAACCTCATCTGAACCAAAACGTTGTCCCAACGCTTCAAGTAACATTGGTAAATTTAAACCACTCACAATTGCCGTACGTTCTGGCATTTCTTCATGAATGATATTTGCCTGATTAAATGGAGAACCTCCCCATAAATCGACTAAAAACAGGATTTGTAACGCGTCATCGAAAGATTCTACAGCTTCCAACAAGTGCGCACGCAAATCTTCTGGACCTTCTTCAGGCATAAATGTAACTGCCTGCAGATTTTCTTGTGCTCCGAAAATCATTTCAGCAGATTGTTTAATACCTTCTGCGAACTTACCGTGACTCGCCAAAATAATTCCTATCATTGTTAAACCTCCCTAAAAAAATTTGGACATGTGTATCCGTTTACAAGTATATGCGTAAAAACAAGCAAATACAATCAAAAATTACAGTAAAGTAACCATTTTATGCCAAAATGCGTCATTTTATTGCAATAATAACCATTTTTTGTGGGATGAAGTGTCAGCAAAATGCATTTTTGCTTTCGAAAGCAGACAACTTGTCTAGTTTATTACAAAATAGGGCTTTCTATTGAAGTGAAAATGTCACTTTTCCAGTTTTAAAAAACCGTCATTGCAAAATTTGCCTACCTTTTTCATTAAAGTTTACTCATTATATGACCTAGATATGCTATTTTTTGCTACAAATTATGAAAAAAACGACACAAATCCATATAAAAATGATTTGCACCGTTCCATCTTGGTTTATTCTCCTGTCCACACATCTGCCACTGGTACTTCTACTTCAATTTTAGTACCTTCGAATTCTTCTGCTACAAATTTTTGCACTTCGTCGCTATGATATAAATCACCTAATTTTTGTAGGGTTTCATCATCAGCTCTATCGGCTACTGTAGCGATAACATTGATCGTCCCGTTTGTATTTTCGTCTAATTCTTCTATATATATAGCATCCTTAGTGACATTTAAACCAGCTTCTAACGCTAAGGTGTTACCGATTACCGAGAAATCAACGTCTTGCAAACTGCGTGCCAATTGTAGTTCATCTATTTGAACAAATGCTAAATTCAAGGGATTTTCAGTAATATCCTCTACTGTTCCTTTGTCTGGGTCAAAGTCATCTGACAAGGTGATTAACCCTGCGCCCTGCAATACCAACAATTGACGGGCTTGTGTGGCGCTATTGACCCCTACTGATACCGAATCACCTTCACTTACTTCAGAGATGTCTTCATATTTATCTGAATATACACCCATTGGTTCACGATATGTTGTTGCGATGGGTACTAATTTGGTATCTGAATTTTCATTAAATGTATACATGTAGCTTAGGTTTTGGAAGGCATTTACATCAACTTCCTGTTCTGCGGTTGCTTGGTTGGTTTGAACGCCATCCCCCTCCATAGAAACCACTTCAATAGCTAGGTCTGCCTCCTTAACTGCGTCGGAATCCGCAATGAACTCCCATGTATCCACGTCTGAACCACGTGAAGCTACCGTTACCGTTTCTTGGGCATCAGCGTTGCCACATCCGGCTAGTATAAGTGCGATTGCCGAAGTAATCCAAATACTTTTCTTCATAAAACAAAACGCCCATCCTTTTCCCTCAAGGGTTATTGTCTAATCTTATCACACTTTACCCTTGAGGAAATTCCGATTATTCGCCCACTTTTAATCGAAATTAACGAACACGAGGACAAGAAAAAGAACCGATACATCCCTTGTAGGAGAAGTACCGGTAGTTGGCGAATATAGAATGACCAAGTTTGATTATGCGTTTTGTGCTTTCAAGCCCTTGATACGTTCGATTGCTTCTGCTGTTTTTTCATAGGTATTGAAGGCAGTTAGACGGAAGTAGCCTGCGCCTGAAGGGCCGAAGCCTACGCCTGGTGTACCAACGATTTGAACTGTTTCTAATAGGTAGTCGAAGAAGTCCCATGAGTCCATGCCGTTTGGCGTTTTCATCCATACGTATGGTGCGTTGATACCACCGAAGACTTCGAAACCTGCTTCTTCTAGACCTTCGCGGATTAGTGTTGCGTTGCGACGGTAGTAAGCGATGTTTTCTTCTAGTTGCGCTTTACCTTCTTCTGTATAGGTTGCTTCACCTGCACGTTGAACGATGTATGGTGCACCATTGAATTTGGTAGAGATACGACGTTTCCACATATCTAATAGTGACACGCCATCGATTTCTACTTCTTTAGGGATAATCGTTGCACCTAAACGTAAACCAGTGAAACCAGCACGTTTAGAGAATGAACGAATCTCAATCGCACATGTACGCGCGCCTGGTAATTCAAAGATTGAATGTGGCACATCGTCTTCCGTAATGAATGATTCATACGCTGAGTCAAAAATAAGGATTGCGTCGTTGGCATTCGCCCAGTCAACCCATTCTTGTAGGTCGGCTGTGTTTAAAGTCGTACCTGTTGGGTTATTTGGATAACATAGGTAAACAAGGTCCACATGCTCAGTAGGCAATGATGGTTTGAAATCATTTTCCGCGGTTGCAGATAGGTAAACTAAGTCAGACCATTTACCAGTTTCCTCGTTGTAGTCCCCACCGCGACCAGCCATAATGTTTGAGTCTACGTAAACGGGATATACTGGATCACCAACGGCAATTTTAATGTCTGGGCCAAAGATTTCTTGGATGTTTGAGGAGTCAGATTTTGCCCCATCAGAAATCACAATTTCGTCTACGGAAATGTCGGCACCACGAGCTGCAAATTCATTTTTTTGAATGGCTTCGCGTAAGAAATCGTAACCATGATCTGGTGCATAACCTTTGAATGTGTCAGCATTTGCTTGCTCGTCTACAGCTTTATGTAATGCTTCGATAACTGCTGGTGCAAGTGGCAAGGTAACATCCCCAACACCTAAACGGATAACATCCTTGTCTGGGTTAGCTGCTTCATAAGCTGCTTGACGACGTTTTACTTCTGCAAATAAATAAGAGCCTGGTAAGCGTTGGTAATCTTTATTAATTTGATTCATTTGAAAACTCCTCCATTATATATGCACGATTTTTGTTTTTTCCACCGGTTGAGGGCTCAACGGTTCTTGTCATACTCTATCAAAATGTGTTCCTAGCGGCAGATTTGACTGCGTTTCAGAACAATCCTTAAATCCCAAAGTACGGGCTTTAAGTTCATTTTCTTCCAACGGTTCAAATCTAAACGCCTCTTGTCGCACTCTATCAAAATGTGTTCCTAGAGGCAGATTTGACTGCGTTTCAGAAAAATCCTTAAATCCCAAAGTACGGGCTTTAAGTTCATTTTCTTCCAACGGTTCAAATCTAAACGCCTCTTGTCGCACTCTATCAAAATGTGTTCCTAGAGGCAGATTTGACTGCGTTTCAGAAAAATCCTTAAATCCCAAAGTACGGGCTTTAAGTTCATTTTCTTCCAACGGTTCAAATCTAAACGCCTCTTGTCGCACTCTATCAAAATGTGTTCCTAGAGGCAGATTTGACTGCGTTTCAGAAAAATCCTTAAATCCCAAAGTACGGGCTTTAAGTTCATTTTCTTCCAACGGTTCAAATCTAAACGCCTCTTGTCGCACTCTATCAAAATGTGTTCCTAGAGGCAGATTTGACTGCGTTTCAGAAAAATCCTTAAATCCCAAAGTACGGGCTTTAAGTTCATTTTCTTCCAACGGTTCAAATCTAAACGCCTCTTGTCGCACTCTATCAAAATGTGTTCCTAGAGGCAGATTTGACTGCGTTTCAGAAAAATCCTTAAATCCCAAAGTACGGGCTTTAAGTTCATTTTCTTCCAACGGTTCAAATCTAAACGCCTCTTGTCGCACTCTATCAAAATGTGTTCCTAGAACCAACCCTCTGCCCACTTCAGATTAGCTGGCGATGTCTTCCGTCATCACGGGCGCTAATCTTCCACCGGTTGAGGGCTGAACGGTTCTAGTCGCACTCTATCTCATTGGGTAGTCTTGATCCGGGTTGGTGTTTCGAAAGCCACCCTGGTTCAAAATTTCGTTATAGAGAATGCGTCTTACATCCTCATCGGTTAATTGTTTTGTGTTACTTGACTTCGGTTGAATATGTTGACGATTATAGGTATTGTAAATGGCTTGAATACTCATGCCTTCGTTTAAATAATCTTTGATTTCAAGGAGTCTATCTACATCATTAAGGGAATACATTCGGCGATTCGTTTCGGAACGTTTAGGCTTAATCAGCTTTTGTTCTTCGTAGTAACGTATCTGTCGAGGTGTTAAATCCGTTAACTGCACGACTGTGCCAATGGGGAAAACAGCTAAGGTTCGTCGCAGTTCTTTTTCCTTCATACAAATTCACCTTCATTCATTTTTTAATTGTATTTTAATCTCATGTTATATTAGTTGACATAAATAGTCAATGAAAATTTATGTTAAAAATGCCATGAAATTTTTGACTTATTTTCTTAAGGTTATACCTTGCAATGTATGAAGTAGGCGACTATAATATAAAGAATTGCGTTTTTTGCATATTGGCAATATTTCGCCTTCATTCATCTATCGAAAGGAAGCTTATTCAAATGGTAAATGACCAAAACAAGATGACCTCAAATCATAATGCAAATCCCAAATTAGCAAAACGTGGCATTTATCTAAGTATCGCGGCCTATATCATTATTTCGACTAGCAAATTATTCGTTGGTGCCAATTTTCATTCAAATGCCGTTTTTGCGGATGGGATGAATAACTTTACCGATGCCTTCGCATCAATTGCCCTACTGATTGGCATGATCCTCTCCCAACGTCCAGCCGACCAAAACCATCGTTATGGTCACTATAAAATTGAAACCATTACAACCTTAATCATGTCCTTCGTCATTTTCTATATTGGGATTACCTTAACCAAAGACTCTATCATCTCCCTGATCAACCAGGACTATGATACGCCAACACCTATCAACGCGATTATCGGACTCGCATCCGGCGTCGTGATGTCTGGTGTTTACTGGTATAACAATACGCTCGGGCAAAAATTAAATAGCCCTAGTTTGAAAGCATCCGCCAAAGATAATCTAGCCGATGCACTCACCTCTTTTGCCACCGCCTTATCCGTTATTTTAAGTCGAACAGGCATTGCTTGGTTGGATGGCGCTATGGCCGTGATTGTTGGGCTAATTATTGTGAAATCTGGCTTGGTTATCTTTCGGGATTCTGCCTTCGCCTTGTCAGACGGTTTCCCGCAAACAGAACTTGACGAATACAAGCATATCGTTGAAGATATCCCCGGCGTTATATCTGTAGCGGACATACGCGGACGTAATTATGGTGCCAATATTTACATCGATATCACCATTTACGTGGACCCGCATATCTCGGTTCAAGCAGGCCATGATATCACAGAAGTGGTGGAAACTACACTGCAAAATACAGGTAACATCACCGCCATTGATGTCCATGTGGAACCCTTCCGTTAAATTCGCCTATGCAAGGTAAGACTTAAACAGTCGATAATGTAAGAAAACATATCATTAGAAAAAAGTTACACGAAAATGTGGTTGAGATCTGATAGTCTCAACCACATTTTTTACTTTACTCGCCTAATAGAAACTTTAGCCCTTAATCGCAGCAACCAAATTCTTAGCGGCTGTTTCGATAATTTCCGGTCTTGTCGCTAAGTTAATACGAATATGCGTATCATCAGCATTTGTAGGCCAATATAAAGTCCCATAGTTGACAGCTAACTTGGCTTTATTTTGCACAATATCTTCTAAATCTGCCGATTTCACATAGGCACCTAAATCTAACCAGGCGAGGTAAGTACCCTCTAAATCACTGAACGTTACTTCAGGTAAGGCTGCTTGAATCGTATCTTTCAATAAGTTGTAGTTAGACCAAATGATTTCATTGACTGCATCTAACCATTCACCACCATGCGTATAGGCAGCTTCTGCTGCGATATATCCAGCTGGTTGACCCCCTGTTAGATGAATGCTATGTAAGAAAGTATCTAATTTTACACGTTTTTCAGCATTTGGTACCACTAAGAATGAGTGGTTTAATCCAGCTAAGTTAAAGGTTTTAGATGGTGATGCGAATAATACATAGTTATCATAGTCCGGATCGATGTTACCGATAGCAATATGTTCATGCCCTGGCATGATTAAGTCACGGTGAATTTCGTCTGATAGTAATAGCACGTCATAGGCTTTACATAAATCAACGACTTTGGTCAATTCTTCTTTTGTCCAGACGCGACCAGTTGGGTTTTGTGGTGAACAGAATAGGATTGCCTTAATATCGTCATGTTTAAAGGCATCTTCCATGGCTTCAAAATTAATGGTATAGCCTTGAACGTCATCCCCTAATAAATCTTGCATCACTAAAGTGCGGTTGGCTTCTTCAATTACCGTACGGAATGGATTATAGACAGGGTTTTGAATCAATACCTTGTCCCCTTCGTTTGTAAATGCATGCAGTGCAAAGGCAATACCTGTACACACACCTGGCGCGAATCGGTACCATTCAGCTTTTGTTTCATAATTGTATTGAGCTTTTGTCCAGTCAACAATCGCAGTATAGTAAGATTCTGGCACAGAATAGTAACCATAATATTGTTCTTCCACAAAATTTTGCAAGGCTTCTTTTATTTCTTTAGCAGGCGCAAAATCCATATCCGCAATCCAAATTGGGACTAAATCACTTGCCCCAAATTTTTCTGGCAAATCATGCCATTTCATTGCTTTCGTTTGTGAGCGGTCAGGGCTATAATCTTTTAAAATATCTACCATTTTACATCCTCCTATGCATAACTTGTACTTGATAGTATTATTTTATCACACCTAGCACAATCTAGAAAAAGGGACAATAGTTTACCTTTAATCGTTTCTACCTATCACAATAGACACCGACACCTATCTTGCTTGTTGTCTGTACAGATTCTTGATATAATGAAAGCGCATACGGAAATATCACCAAAACTTGGAGGTTCATGCATATGTCAAATTTACTGATACTCGTTTCACACAGCCCACAGATTACTGAAGGTTTGAAAGAATTGCTAGAAACCATGGTGCCCGACGACAATAACAGATTTGAAGTAATCGCCGCTGGAGGTACTGATGATGGCGAAATCGGGACATCCGTCAACAGAATTCTAGATCCTATTCTTGCCAATCCCGACAAGGAAATCTTCATCTTCACCGACATGGGCTCAGCTGTCTTATCCGCTGAAACCGCCCTCGATTTCCTGGATGATGACGCTAAAAGCCACACCCATCTAGTTAAAGGCCCGCTGGTGGAAGGTGCATATGTTGGGGCAGTCCAATCGACCATAGATCGTACACCAGAGGAATTGCTGCAAGCAGTCAAGAAACAAAGTTAAATTTTTTGTCATAGATATATAAAACCTGAGGAGGTTATCTCAATGAAAAAAATTATCAATCAACCCGGTGATGTTGTCACACAAATGGTCAAAGGGCTAGCCAGTGCACATGCTGATATCCTTGCCCAAGTGCCCGACACCCAGGTCTTGTACCGAACTGTTGAAACACCAAACATCGTGGGTATCGTTTCTGGAGGTGGCTCTGGTCACGAACCAAGTCATGCAGGTTTCGTCGGCAAAGGTATGCTATCAGCTGCCGTATCCGGTGAAGTATTTACCTCTCCAACACCTGACCAAATCTTCGAAGGTATCAAAGCTGCAGACAATGGGGCTGGCGTCTTTTTAGTAATCAAAAACTATACTGGTGACGTAATGAACTTTGAAATCGCCCAAGAATTCGCTGAAGCTGAAGGTATCGAAACAGCAGCTATTATCGTAGACGACGACATTGCTATGGAAGATTCCACTTATACAGCTGGCCGTCGTGGCATTGCCGGAACAGTCTTCATGCACAAAATCATCGGTTACTACGCCGACCAAGGCAAATCACTAACCGAACTGGCTGATATCGCTGTAAAAGTAAATAACAACCTCAAATCCATCGGTCTTGCCCTCTCAGCAGCTACTGTTCCAGAAGTCGGCAAGCCGGGCTTTGACATCGCGGACGACGAATTTGAATACGGCATTGGTATACACGGCGAACCTGGCTACCGCCGCGAAAAGATTAAACCTGCCAGTGAAATGGCAGCCGAATTGATTGCCCGTCTAAATGAAGAATTTGCTTGGGCTGAAGGCGACCACTATGCTGTCCTCGTCAATGGTATGGGTGGTACGCCGTTAATGGAGCTTTACTTATTCTGGAATGATATCCATGAACAGTTAACTGCTGCTGGATTGCAAATTGATTTCGTCAAAGTCGGCAATCTCATGACATCTCTAGACATGGAAGGTGCCTCATTGACCCTACTTAAAGTACCTAGCGAAGATGCAGAATGGATCACAGCCTTACAAGCACCAGTGAATACGGCTGCTTGGGGTTAGTTAATCGAGAGGATTGATATATATGGAAGTAACTGATGTTCTAGCCTGGTTAAATCCCTGGTTTGATAAATTAATCGAAGAAAAAGCCTATTTAAGTGACTTAGACCAAAAAATTGGAGACGGTGACCATGGGAATAACATGGCCCGTGGTGCGGTTGCAACCAAAGAAGCCCTTGAAACAAAGGCACCTACTGATGTGCCCGCCTTGTTCATGACTGTTGCCCAAACACTGATGAGTAAAATTGGTGGCGCATCCGGTCCTTTATACGGTTCTGCCTTCCTAGCCATGTCTGGCGCTGCGAAGAAGACAGATGATCTAAGCGAAATCTTTGCTGCCGGATTAGACAAAATTCAACAACGTGGTAAGGCTGACCTAGGTGAAAAAACCATGGTCGATGTATGGCATCCCGCTATAGAAGCCTTGAAAACAGACAGTTTAACCCAAGAAACATTAGACCAAGCTCGTGAAACAACAACCGGACTCAAAGCCACTAAAGGACGTGCCTCATACTACGGTGACCGTTCCATCGGTGAACCTGATCCAGGTGCAGAATCAAGCATATATTTGTTTGAAGCCCTGTTAGCGACCTTATAATAGAAGAAAAACCGGGAGACCTAGCGTTGAAGCTAGATCTCCCGGTTTTTTGATTCTATAATAAAGTTTCTTTGCTTTATTTACTTTTCATAAATTTCAAGTTTAAGTTAGCCACTACAGGTAACTCATTTGTTTGATACCGTAACTGCCTCGTTATTCTAAATCAGTGAGGCCTTGATAATGAACTGAGGTATGATAGTCTTCAGACGATTCTGGCCCCAGGCCAGCTTTCCAGACATGAAGCCATGTCCCGAGTGAGGATAGTTATCAAGGAATAATGGGTCAAGCCACCAACCGTTCTTGCTTGAATGCCTGGACGAATGTATCATGTGGTGTCGCATAACCCAAAATTTTCCGCGGGTAATCGTTCATCCAACGCTGGATCCGCAAAATCTGGTTCTCGCTCACCTCACTAATCGGGCTTCCCTTGGGGATGAAACGGCGAAT
>NZ_RKMG01000069.1 GCF_003797145.1 Aerococcus agrisoli
GCTATGGTTAAAGTGACTAAACCAACCAAAAGAAAGGCGTTCTTTTCATGACTAGCTTACACAAAAACCAAGTAAAATTCAATTCAAATATCACTATTTCTCATACAGGTGGTCAATTATCGAGTGATTCGGGTCTCGTCCTAGTGAAAGAGCTGATGAACATCTTTGGTTTTTCTGAACTGGCTAAGCAACACATTCACATTGAAGACGAACGAGCGTATTTTACTCATGACAACTTATCCATACTTGAGCAGTTCATTATGCAATTAATTGCTGGTTACTCAGCTGATTCTGCAGCTAATCTCCTGAGACAAGATCCTGTGTTTAAAGCTGTTTTAGATAGGAAAGAACTCGCTTCTCAATCTTCACTTTCCCGATTTTTAGATCGACTATCTGAGGAGAATATCCATGAACTTCAAGCTTTGAACCAAGAACTTATCGATAAAGCACGCCTCATCCGTAATGATACGGAATTAATCATTGATTTAGATTCGACCCATTCAGATACATTTAGTCACCAAGAACAAACGAATTATAATACACACTACCAAACCTATGGTTACCATCCATTGGTAGCTTTTGACGGATTGACTGGTGACTTCTTAAAAGCTGAACTACGTTCAGGAAATCAATATACATCAAAAGGCGTAAAGGAGTTTCTCACACCTTTATTAGAGCACTATAATCACTCTCTACCAAACACTGACATCTTGGTTCGTGGAGACAGCGGGTTCGCTACACCTGGTGTGTATGATTCGTGTGAATCAAAAAAGAGTCATTATGTTATTCGACTGAAGAATAATCGTAGACTAGGTCAAATAGCTGAGAAATCAGTACTTTATGGCGATAATCAAAAGTGGGAAGAACGAGAAGTTCAGTACTTCTCGACCACTTATCAAGCACAATCCTGGTCACAAAGTCGTCGCGTGTGTATACGCTCAACACGTGAAGCGGGCGAACTACTCTTTCGACATGAATTTATCGTGACGAATCTATCAGAAAATGTTTCTCCTGATACCATCTTTTCTATCTATGCCAAACGTGGCACAATGGAGAACTTCATTAAAGAAGCGAAAGCTGGCTTTTACTTTGACAAAACAGACAGTCCTCGCTTTTTGGAGAATCATGTCCGAATGATGCTCAGCTTGATAGCTTACAACTTAGTCAACTTCTTAAGAACGATTGGCTTTGAAGAAGTCCAAAAGGGAATGACCATTCATTCTATTCGATTGAAGTTTCTGAAAGTTGCTGGGAAATTACTCCAAACGGGTAGACGAGTCTATCTCAAATTATCTAGTTATCATGTGTATCAGTATGAATTCTACAGGGTCTTTGCTCGCCTGAGGCGAGCCAGTCAATGGATCTAATCCAACAATCTAACGTTTTTTTACTGGGAAGTTATCCAGGGAGAAGTATGCTCAAAATGCCTTACACCCAAAATTTATTCCTCAATATTTTTGAACAGTGAATGTTTGAAGTAACTTTTTAGTCAAAATCAGTTGATAGGGATATTAGTGATACATATTTCAATAAAATGT
>NZ_RKMG01000070.1 GCF_003797145.1 Aerococcus agrisoli
TCACGAATAATTTGGTTAATTAATCTAAAGCGTTCTTGTTTACTTAAGTCGTTTCTTTTGCCGTTTTTCACGCTCCTCTCGTGCTGTTCTAATTTTTTTACTAGTTCAAGATTCCCCTCTAGATAGGCTATGCGGGCATTTGCTTTGTCTAGCGCCTCTTGTAACGATAATTGTTCTCTTGGTCCATATGGACGATTATTCTTTGAACCACGGTTCTCCTGTAACAATATATCTTCTCCGTGATCGTTATATATTCTTTTCCAACGCGATAGTGATCGATCGGATTTTCCTTCTCCGATTAAACGTGAAGGAAGTCCAGCAAGTTCAAATATCTGAGTGGATGTCATGCCTTGTTTGCTTTGTTTTATCNGTGATTATAAAATTGGGGAATCAAAAAAAATAGATGGAAATAAGAGAGCTGTAATTGTTGATATAAATAATTCAAATCAACGAGTGGAGGATATAACGTTTAAAGAAGTAGCCATAGAACAAGATTATTCTCGTATTCTGACAGATTTAGCTGTCCAAGCACAATTAAAAAAAAATATATGAAATTGCGGTAGAAATTAAATCAATTCAAGAATATCAGCTTGAATGGGACAGGAACAATAGTATTTTACCTACATTTTTTACTGCAAGATCTCAGTTAATCGAATTTCATAATACTGATAACTTGAACAAAAAAATTCAATTATTACAGGAAGCTTCTCGCAACTTGGAACAATCAGTAGGTGCAATTAAAACTGATTTAAATACTAACAAAAATCAAATCAAAAAGTTAGTAAACGAAATTCAATATAATGAACAATCTTTTGAGAGACACGCAAACTTTATTTTAGATGATCTTACTCTCTTACTAAAAATAGTGGGTATGCAGACATATATAGATTTAACTTTAGATAATGAGCCAATGGCGTTAGATCGAATTGAATCAGTTAGGTATATTTTTGCGGACTATTCTAGTAAAAGTAAGGGTGAATCAAGGAATTTACTTCAGAAATTATCGAGCAATTTTCCAACCAAACTTAAAAAATTAATACCAAATTCTAGGATGGTTGAAAATCCTAGTTTACTTGAAATTATTCATGATAATTATAGGTATAATGATAAAAATAAAGATTTATGGTTAAAGATTAATAATGAAATGCAAATTGGAAGTGAGATTAACTTTTTAATTAAAGGTGGAGATATTTATGAAGACTAATGATGAAAAGAAGCGAACCTGTATAACTTGTGGAAGAACTATAGCGGTACCGAGAAAAATTATGATATGTGGCAATTGTAGGAATAAAGCAAAAAAATATACAGTTAAAGCAGTTGGAGCAGTTGGAGCAGTTGGGATGGCTAAAAATATTTTAAAAAAAATTCGATAATAGAGTTTTATTGAAGAGATAAATCTGTACTTTTAAATAATTTCGAGAATGGAAATATTATGTATCTTAAAACTGAAAGATTAGTTATTAGAAGTATTAAAACAAGTGATATAGATGATGTTTTTGAAATTTACCAAGATGATTGTCAGTGCTAAACTAAATTG
>NZ_RKMG01000071.1 GCF_003797145.1 Aerococcus agrisoli
CATGCTTTTTCACGGCTAAGGACGTACACTTGCAGTCCTTTTCCTTTTACCATAGCGAGTGGAAAGTTTCATGTATATTTATGTAAGAGAAGCGGTCTCGCCTGGTTTAAAAATCAAACTAATCATCACTCTATTTCTGAAGTTGAAAAAATTGCGGTATCCATAAGATACACGTTTAATGACCTTAATTCGATTATTTTTCCCTTCTAAACTAGCATTAGATCTAGTTTTGTAATGGAATGTGTTTGAAATATACTCAATGTTTTTTAATAGCGTCTTCAAAGAAGTTTGCATATATCTACTGATATTTTGTTTAC
Organism: Aerococcus agrisoli; assembly: GCF_003797145.1. Lineage (GTDB taxonomy): Bacteria > Bacillota > Bacilli > Lactobacillales > Aerococcaceae > Aerococcus > Aerococcus agrisoli. The sequence goes on from NZ_RKMG01000071.1 coordinate 318, forward strand.
TTTTTTCTGTAATCGTCTCTTGGAACATTTCGATATCATTTTCTTTAGCAGCCTCTAGTAAAGCTTGATATACCCAATAATTCTCCGTTAAATGTTGGTCTAAAGAAAGCAGATGTGTGACAATGTCCATGTCACAAACCATTTTCCCTTTAAATAAGCGTTGCTTTCTATATTTTAGATAATCTACATCATTAAAATCCTTTAGGATTAGCTTCCAAAAGCTTTTCAATTTGCGATAGTCTTTTTTATCTTCACCATGATTTTTGTTTGTATTGAAAGTATTCATTACCTGCACTCTTGTTTTATTTAAAGAGCGTGAAATCAATTGAATAATGTGAAAACGATCAATAATTACCTTGGCATTCGGAAACATTTCTTTAACCAGAGTCATATAAGGCGCATTCATATCAACAACAATGGTCTCAACTGTAGAACGCTCTCTTAAGCTAAATTGACGGAAGTATTCTTTCAATTTGTAAAGTTGACGAGTGGGTAATATACCTAGAACTTCATGAGTATCTTCATTACTAAAAATAAAACTCATTTGCTTATCTGCTTGCTTTGTAGATTTAATCTCGTCGAAACACATGTGTTTCGCTAGTTTTGTGCGATTACGACGAAAATAGTCATCCATAAATCGATTAATAATGCGTCTACTAGTATTATCTGAGATACAGTGCCGACGAGCGAGATCCTTGTTTGAAATTGTATCTGCAGCCTCAAATAAAATAGATTGTTTTACTTGTTTAGCGATATGACAATTGCGTTCAACCTCTTTGGTTTGTGCAATGAAGCGTCCATCGCATTCATGACACCAGAAGCGTTGCTTTTTAAGTTCTAGATAAGTTGGTGTATTGGATTGACGTAACCACGTGATTCTGGACATCATATATCCATCTTTAACGATAGAATGGTCGTTTACGCAGCCACATTTAGGGCAAGCCTTGGGCTTGTACGTTAACTTACCAGTAAAAACTTTCACGTTTATACCTTTAATATTCCGTTCTTGAATCCAATTTTCTTCGTTGAATGTGATGTTTGTATCTTTAATGTTTAGTAAAAGTCTGATATTATCGTTGTGAGACATATGAATTTCCTTTCTAATTTTGGTTTAGACGCTTAAATTTTAGCATAGGAAATATTCATATGTCTTTTTTGTGTTTTTATACAAAAAAGGTGTGAATGATTTCTCATCCACA
>NZ_RKMG01000072.1 GCF_003797145.1 Aerococcus agrisoli
AAAAAAGTGCCCTTCTATAGGGTTTGTTTTTGTATACTTATGAATAGAGGAAAATACGTTAACGTTTGAATTGAAGTAGTATTGCTCCATTCATTAAACCACAATTCATATTAACTGCACTACGTGCAGAAAGGAGCCGCTAAATGTCAAAGTTAATTTTTACATCCGAACAAATTCGAGTTTTGAGAAGAAATCCGTACGTTAAAAATGTATCAGAGAAAAGCATTACTTATTCCGATGAATTCAAACGCCATTTTGTTTCAGAATCATTGGATTCAAAAACGGCTAAACAAATATTTATTGAAGCAGGATTTGATCCGGAAATGCTTGGTGAAAGCCGGATAAAAGCATTCGCTAAGAAATGGCGAAAAAGATATCGTGATAATGGTGTTTTGGCATTGAAAGATACTCGACAAAACCGTTCAGGCAGACCGCGAAAGACTGAACGAACACCTGAACAACAAATTGAACAGTTACAAGCTAAAATTTCATTATTAGAGCAGGAAAATGAATTGTTAAAAAAATCAGAATGGAGCGAAAGGAGGCTAGAAAACAGCGAAAAGACTAGTGAAACCTTCGCAAGAATCCATAGAATGAAAACAGATGGTTCCTACACAGGAACGATTATAGATGCATGTGAAACGCTGGAGGTTTCTCGCTCAGGTTATTACAATTATTTAAAGGGCTTAGCCCAGAGAAACGTACGAGAAGAGGAAGATCAAGCTTGGAGAATCCAAATTGAAAACGCCTATAGCTACCGTGGTTACAAGAAAGGCTCTCGTAGTATTGTCATGTATTTCAAGAATATTCTAGGAATGACAGTCAATCGTAAAAAGGTCCAGCGCTTGATGAGGAAATTTCATATTTTCTGCCCCATTCGTAAAGCGAACCCCTATAAGAGAATGGCGAAAGCTACCAAAGAACACCACACTGTTGAGAATAAATTGGAGCGTCAATTTGTCCAAGGAATAGCTCATAAAGTTCTCTTAACTGATATCACTTATTTACCTGGAGCCAATGGATTTATGGGTTATTTGTCGACCATTAAAGACGGCACGACGAAAGAGATACTCGCTCACTATGTATCTGATAACCTAAAACTAGCTATCTCATTAACTACCATTGATGTATTAATGAGCGCCCACGGCGCAACGTTACACAAAGATGCCTTTATCCATTCAGATCAGGGCGTGCACTATACGAGTCCTAAATTCCATAAGAAGTTGGCGGATAATGACTTAGGACAGTCCATGTCTAGAAGAGGTAATTGTTGGGACAACGCTCCTCAAGAGTCGTTCTTTGGTCATTTGAAAGATGAAATGGAGTATAAAAGTTGTGTCCATTTAGAAGAGTTACGAGCAATAGTAGATGATTACATAGACTACTATAATAATGAACGCGGACAATGGAACCTAAAAAAATTGCCTCCTGTTCATTACAGGGAGCAATTTTTATCGGGTGTTGCATAAGGTCTTTTTTTTAATGTCCTTGACACAGGGTCCATTTTA
>NZ_RKMG01000073.1 GCF_003797145.1 Aerococcus agrisoli
ACTTAAACTTGAAATTTACGTTTTTAATTATTTATTTAATCGAGAAACAAATTCTGTTAAACGCACCAAATTAGAAACAAAACCATATTCGTTATCGTACCAAGCAACTGTTTTAACCAATTGTCCCCCATTTGCATCTAATACTTCTGTTAACGTTGCATCAAAAACGGATCCATGTGTAGTCCCCACGACATCGGAGGAAACAATTTCATCCTCAGTGTACCCATATGAATCATTCGCGGCTGCCTTCATCACTTCGTTAATCTGATCAACGGTTACCTCTCTATCCAACACCGAGAACAGTTCTACAAAGCCCGCAGTAATGACAGGAACCCGTGTGGTGGTACCCGTAATGATCCCTTTAACCTCTGGAATGACTTTTCCTAATGCGTTGGCAGCGCCAGTCGTAACAGGAATAACATTTTGAGCACCTGCGCGACTTTTACGTCCCCCGGGAGCATCTTGCAAGTTTTGTGTCGCTGTATAGGCACGCGATCCTGTCATCAGGCCTCGTTGAATCCCAAACTCGTCCACTAATACTTTTGTCATTAAGGCTAAACCATTTGTCGTACAAGAAGCGGCGGAAATAATTTTGTCACTTGGACTCAAAATTTCTTGGTTGACACCAAAGACAATAACTTTCGTTTCTTCATCTTTAGTTGGTGCTGAAATAATTACTTTTTTAGCTCCAGCGTCTATGTGTGCCTGTGCTTTTTCATTAGTTGTGTAGAAGCCTGTACATTCCAAAACGATATCAATGTCCAAATCGGACCATGGTAGTTTTTTGGCATCCTTTTCTTCGAATGTTTTAACTTCTTTGCCATCAACCAGAATTGAATCGCCTCTTGCCTCGATATCATAAGGGAAAATCCCATATGCAGTATCGTATTTTAAAGAGTAGGCTAAATCCTCATTATTTGTTAAATCATTTACTGCAACAACCTGTAGTTCTGAGTCCCTCAACTCTTTAATACGGCGAAATGCTAAGCGTCCAATACGACCAAACCCATTAATTGCTATTTTAGTAGTCATTATATTCCTCCATTTAATTTTTTAATTATGTACTATTTTTCTTAATGAATATGTGCTGGTTATCCTTAATTAGCAGCCAAATTTTAACATTAACCCCTCCTATACGTCTACTTGTGTAAACCATAAGTTGACTTGAGTTTACATTAGTAAATGATAGCTGTCAAGAGTATTTTTTAAATAGTTTTTTTCGTGATCTTACTCTTACAAGTCTTCGAGATTCTTAAAATATCTGATAGAAGTTATATAAATGAACAAGTGAATTATAATAATTCCTTCTGATATTGTTATTGATATATATATTAATTTAACAAGGAACATAAAATCCCTATACATAAGAAGGTATCACTAAGTCTTCTCATATACAGGGATTTTTTCTATATTTAATTGATCGCACATTTTTTTGGATTATTATTCTTGACCTAGTTCCTCTTCAGTCAGCCACTTATGATTACGAACAACTGCTCC
>NZ_RKMG01000074.1 GCF_003797145.1 Aerococcus agrisoli
TACCGACCCCCAAAAGTTAGAGTAAAATCTAAACTTTTGGGGGTCCTTTTTATGGCAAAATATAGTGAAGCATTCAAGTTACAAGTTGTGCAAGAATATCTGGATGGCCCGTTGGGATATAGCGCCTTGGCGAAGAAACATGCCATTCCTGATGCCGCAACCGTCCGAAAATGGGTGACATTTTTCCAAGAATTCGGGTTGGAAGGTCTGAAGAGGAAGCGGAAGAAGACGGTCTACCCTGTTCAATTCAAGGTGGATGTATTACACTTTATGAAAGAAACAGGCGCTTCTTATTCCGAAACGGCCATTGCCTTCGGCATGAACAATCCTTCCCTAATCGCCAACTGGAACCGGGCCTTCCAAGAGAACGGGATGAAAGGCCTGAAACCAAAACAAAAGGGGCGACCTCCCATGTCCAGAAAACCGAGAAAACAGCCGGGAAAACAAGCAAAGTCCACTTCTCTTTCCCAAGAAGAGCTGGAGCGTGAAAATGAATTACTAAGATTAGAGATTGCTTACTTAAAAAAGTTGAAAGCTTTCCGGGAGAATCCAGACACCTTTCTCGAAAAGCACAAACAGCAGTGGCATACGCACTCAAAGAGGAAGGATTCAAACTGAAGGATATTCTTTCAGTAGTTGGAATCCCATCCGCAACGTACCATTACCACGCGAAACAACTGGGAATAGCGGACCCGGATGGGGCTCTAAAAGAGCTGATCCAACAGCTTTTCTCTCAGTTCAAAGAGCGGTATGGGTATAAACGACTCACGAAGGAAATGCAAAAACTGGGACATTGCGTCAACCACAAAAAGGTGTACCGCCTCATGCAAGAAATAGGTTTAAAATGTGTCAAGTTCATGCGGAAGTCTCGCAAGTACAATTCCTATAGAGGGAGAGTGGGAACCGTTGCGAAGAACCGACTGAATCGGCGCTTCCACACCACTATCCCCTTACAGAAACTCGTCACGGACGTCACTGAATTCAAGTGTATGGGGGAGGAGAAGTTATACTTTAGCCCTATTCTGGACTTGTATAACGGAGAGGTCATCGCCTACAGCATGAATAAGCGACCAACTCTGGACTTCGTGATGAAGCCCCTGCAGGAGGCCGTCGGCATCATTCGTAAACACGGCACCGTCCGCACGACCCTTCATTCGGACCAAGGATGGCAGTACCAGCACAACAAGTGGGTTAAAATCTTGAAGAAAAACAAACTCTTTCAAAGCATGTCTCGGAAAGCAACGTGTGCTGATAATGCAGCGATGGAAAATTTCTTCGGCATTCTGAAACAGGAAATGTATCACGGAGAAAAAATGGTAAGTTATGGTGAGCTTGAATCAAGGATTTCCGAGTATATCGATTGGTACAACCAAGTTCGATCGAAAGAAAAATTGGCTGGCCTAAGTCCAGTAGAATACCGAACTCAAACCAGCCAATTGGCTGAATAATTAAAACTCTAACTTTTGGGGGTCG
>NZ_RKMG01000075.1 GCF_003797145.1 Aerococcus agrisoli
ACACTCTTTTTTTGAGTGTTCAGCTTTCGGGTTGAGATTCATACTGCTTTATTGACTGTTTTTTCCGTAATAGTTCAATAAAAGATGCTTTAGTATTTTTACGGGTGACACTAGTCATGATTACCATCTTATTATAAATTGTGGGGAACGTTTACATTACATTTGTTTATGGAATATATCACATATGATATAATGGAGAAAACTGTCAGGAGGTATTTCCATGAAATGGCAAGGGCGCAAACGTAGTGGTAATGTAAAAGACTTGCGTGGTCAAAACACCGGAAGTGGTGGATTAGGTGGTTTGGGACAAGGACGATCCGGAGGTAGAATACCTATTCAGCTTCCAGGTGGTCGCGGGACTTCAACTGGAGGCAGAAGCTTAGGTTGCGGTTCGATTATCTTAATGCTGATTATATTCTTTGTATTTGGTGGGACATCTTTATTAGGTGACAACCAGTCTAGTTCAAGTAATAATCAAACAAACGATCAAACTGGACAGGTAGAGGTACAATTACCTGGACAGATGGAATCGAATACGCAAATTCAAGCCAATCCTAATAGTCAGGTCAGTTTACCAGAGACTGGATCCACAGATAGTGAAACAGTTACTGAAGATGAGTTGGCTGAATTTGTTTCTGTTATCCTTTATGATACCGAAGAGTACTGGACACAAGCATTTTCTGAAGCTGGATATACATATAAGGCGCCAGATTTGGTCATCTTTGAGGATTCTGTGAATTCATCTTGTGGGTATAACACATCTGAAGTTGGACCTTTCTATTGCCCAACGGATGAAACTATTTATATCGATTTAGATTTCTATAATCAACTTGTTAAAAATTATGGAGGCGGTGGTGATTTTGCTATGGCCTATGTGATCGCCCATGAAGTAGGTCACCATGTTCAACAGCAACTTGGCCTTTCCGATCAGGTTCGACAAATTCAGTCTGAAGTTGGTCAAACTGAACAAAATCAATGGACTGTACGGATGGAATTACAAGCGGACTATCTTGCTGGTGTATGGGCACATAACGTCGTTGAGAATGATTGGATGGAAGCAGGGGACCTTGAAGAAGGATTAAACGCAGCTTATCACATTGGTGATGACGTCTTGCAAGAAAAAGCTTATGGCCGTACGATGCCCGACTCTTTCACCCATGGTACTGCCGAGCAACGGCAAAAATGGTTTAAGAAAGGGTTAGAAGCAGGCGACTTGTCACAATGGGATACCTACAATATAAGCTACGATAGCTTATAGATTTGACATGATATTCCTAGCGTTTCAATGATCGATGGATAAAATGGATTTATCTTGACTGTTCCCTAAACAAAAATGAACAGTACGGAATTAAAAAATAAATAATAGCCTGAATAATTCATACCTCTATA
>NZ_RKMG01000076.1 GCF_003797145.1 Aerococcus agrisoli
ATCAAAGTGTTTGACAATGATAAAAGGATGAGCCCAAACTGTCCAAAGCAGCAAATTAAGAAGGTGAAGATATGCTAGACAGATGGCAGTTAATTAACAGAGATTCTGGAAGAATTAGATGAGCCCTCTCCTGAAGAGATTTCAGATCAATACACACTAACGAAACCTCAAAATCACTCCACAGGAAATCATAAAAAAAGAAGAGTTAATGAATAAAGCTCTTTTTAGGTTAAATGCAAAAGCTGAATCAGAAAAAGTTTACAACTTTTTGATTCAGCTTTTTTGTCGATTATGAGTGTACCCAAAATAGACACACATAAGACGTTGTCTTTTCGCTTTTTTTAATGTAGATTATAAGTGTCTATTAAATGCGCTGAGAAAAGGAGTGAAAAAGGTGAAAGTAGGCTATGCACGTGTATCCACCACCGACCAAAACTTAGACCGACAGATGGAAGCCTTGGAAAGAGCAGGGGCGGAAAAAATTTTCCAAGAAAAAATGTCCGGAAAAAGCATGACCGAACGACTAGAGCTACAAAAGGCTCTTCAATTTCTGCGGGAGAAGGATACTCTGATTGTAGAATCGTTGGATCGGTTAGGACGAAACTACGATGATATTGTCCAAATGGTTCAGAAGTTGGATCAAAAGGAAATAGGACTCATTGTTTTAAACTTACCTATTTTGAACCAAGAGATTGGGGATCCAAATCTCCAAAAGTTGATCCGAAACATGATTGTACAGCTCTTGTCCTGGACGGCTCAAAATGAACGTGAAGAAATCAAGCGTAAGCAACGACAAGGAATCGAAATAGCTAAACGGAAAGGCCACTATAAAGGCCGGCCGGTGAAGTATTCAGCCAATGCAAAGAATCCAAAAGATCGCATGACGTATCAGGTAATCGTGAATAAGTTGACGCAAGAGGAACCAATTAAACAGATTGCGGAAGACACGGGGGTAACAAGGGATACAGTTTACCGGATCAAGAAGGAATTGACTGATACAACAGCTCCTTCCCCCTTTGTATAGTGTGAGAGTAATTTGAAAAAAACATCGTAAATTAGTAAACAAACAAATTAATAAACAAGTAAATTAGTAAACAAATATACAAAAAGAGGAAATTATGACAAACGACCAAGCACAAGGCTATGTTTTATTAGCTTGCAAAGAGTTAGGCATCAGTAGAGAACAAGCCGAGCAACTAATTTACGCCATGGAAAGTCAATTTGATTATTATGCAGAACAAGAAGCGAGAGAAAAAGTCTTCGACTGGCTTTATGATCGAGAAAAATAAAAAAACATATTATGGAAATGTTGTTTATGAATCTCAACCCGAAAACTGAACACTCAAAA
>NZ_RKMG01000008.1 GCF_003797145.1 Aerococcus agrisoli
ACATTAAATGTCGAAGAGCCATTATTAGTAGTCTCTTTCGTCATCGAATAAATCTCCTTCTAGTGATTCATCGATTTTGGCGCGGTCAGAGGCTGAGATGTCGCCAAGTGTGTTCAGGATTGGGAAGCGGACGTGGAAGATGGACCCGTTGCCGAGTTCACTTTCTACGAAGATGGATCCTTTGTATCCTTTGATTAATTCTTTGGCGATGGATAGGCCTAGTCCGTTACCGCCGCGTTCACGTGAACGTGCTTTGTCGACCCGGTAGAAGCGGTTGAAGACGCGGTTTTGGTCTTCTTGGGACATTCCTTCCCCGAAGTCTTGGACGGCGATTTCGATATAGTCAACGGCATTGGTCGCTACGGAAATATGAATTTCTTTGCGGTCCGCTGAGTATTTCACGGCGTTATCCAGTAAAATGATCAGTATTTGCTCTAAATGGTTGCGGTAAATTTGGATTTCATAATTACGGCGCAAGTCATTTTCAAGGAAGAAGTCGAAGTCAGGATACAAGACTTTGAAGTTTTGGTATACCTGGTTGATGACTTCGTTGATGAGTGTTGTTTTATCATAGTACTGGGTGTCTACTTGTCCTGCACGTGATAGGTCCAACATTTCTTGGACTAAAATCTTCATACGTTCCAACTCGTTGGTTGAAGCGGATAAGGATTCTTCCAAGATTTCTGGGTCATCTTTCCCCCATCGATTCAACATGTTTAGATGTCCTTCGATGATGGCAACTGGTGTCCGTAACTCATGTGATACGTCTTCCACAAAGTGAATTTGTTGGTCGATATAGTCACTGGTTTGATCTAGCATTTGGTTAATTCCTTCAGATATCTCGGTAAATTCACCGTGATAATCCGTAACGTTCAAACGACGATCTGCGATATTATCTGCTGTAATATTTTTCAGGAATCGTTTCATGCTTTGGATTGGTTGTAGGAATAAGTAGGCAATCCCAAAACCAAATACAATGGCGATGGCTAGGTTGATCAGTATCATCGTTACCCATGCCAATTGTTCATCCGCGACTTGATCACGCACTTCTTGACTATCGAAGCTGACGAAGTAGTAACCTACTTGCTCGTTACCATCGTAAAGCATTTGATAAGTTAGGAAGTTACCGGTAAGTTCGTTTTGGGTACGACCGGTTTCACGTGCTGTGGTAAAGATATCCACGGAATCACCTGAGTTATAGATTAAGTTACCTTCTTGGTTATAGACTTGAATCTTCACGTGCTTTTGGGTCAAATATTCTTCGAGTGAGATATTTTCCATGGTCACGCGTGTTTGAAAAGCTTGGCGGACTTCAGCAGCTGGTTTATTCACTAAGGAATTCATATAGTCTTGCAGGTAGCTATCGATATCGGCTACTTCTTGGACATAATCATTCTTGATGTCTTGTTGGTCTTGATAACTGGTAATGCTGGGGCTTACACTCAAGGCTAACAAAAATAAACTAGATAAAATTAAGCCCCACTTCCAAATTAATGAAAATGGGTGCTCTAATTTTGACTTGAAGTCATTGAAAAATGATTCAATCATTATTCAGGGGTCCTCATCACATAGCCCGTACCACGGACAGTTTGGATGTAACCTGGTTGACCATCAACGTCGATTTTGTTACGTAGGTAACGGATGTATACATCCACAACGTTTGTTTCAACTTCAGTTGTATAGCCCCATACTTTGTTTAACAGTTCAGTACGTGGTAATACGACGTTAACGTTTTCCATTAACATTACCAACAATTCGTACTCACGTTTTGTTAAATCGATGATTTCATCACCACGACGCACGATACGATTTTCTTTCTCAACTGATAAGTCGCGGAAAGTAATCTTTGTTTGTTTGTGGTGTTGTTGTTCTTCTTCGATATCGATACGACGAAGTAAAGCACGGATACGTGCTAATAATTCTTCAATCGCGAAAGGCTTAACGATGTAATCGTCAGCCCCGTGATCAAAACCAGATACGCGGTCAATTACCGAGTCTCTGGCAGTCATAATAATAATTGGTACATCAGATGTTGGTCGTAAACGACGACATACTTCAATACCGTTGATTTCTGGCAACATCAAGTCAAGTAAGACTAAGTCCCATTCTTCTGCTTGTGCGCGTTCTAAACCAACACGGCCATCTTTAGCGATTTCCGTTTCATAGCCTTCGTGTTGAAGTTCTAGTTCAACGAAGCGTGCTAAGTTTTTTTCGTCTTCGACAATCAAGACGCGTCTTTTTTTATCTTCACCCATATTTTCACCTTATTTCCTGCATAATTTAATGGTTAAACCATTTTACGCATCAATTTGTTCTTCAGTATCCCATAGTAAATGGTAAGAACCTTCTGCATCTGTACGTTCGTAAGTATGCGCACCGAAGTAGTCACGTTGTGCTTGAATAATGTTTGCTGGTAATACTTCTGAACGGTAGCTGTCGTAGTAAGACAATGCTGAAGTGAAACCAGGAACAGGTACACCTGCGCGGATAGCTTCTGCTGCTACTTCACGAGTTGCTTGTTGGTAATCTTTAGCGATTTCTACGAAGTATTCATCTAATAAGATGTTTTCTAAGTCAGCGTCATTTTCGTAAGCATCCATGATTTTTTCAAGGAAGCCTGCACGGATGATACATCCAGCACGGAAGATTGCTGCGATTTCTTTGTAGTTTAAGTTCCAGTCATACATTTCTGATGCAGTACGGTATTGGTAGAAACCTTGTGCATAAGACATGATTTTAGAGAAGTATAAAGCTTTACGGATTTTTTCAACGAATTCGTCTTTGTTTCCGTCAAATGCAGCTGCATCTGGGCCAGCTAATACTTTAGAAGCACGTACACGTTGGTCTTTCAATGCTGAAATGTAACGAGCGTATACTGATTCTGTAATTGTTTGTAATGGTACACCAACATCTAATGCTGATTGAGAAGTCCATTTACCAGTACCTTTGTTACCTGCACGGTCTAAAATAACATCAACCATTGGTTTGCCTGTTTCTGGATCTTTCTTAGTTAAGATGTCAGCAGTGATTTCGATAAGGAAGCTATCTAATTCACCTTTGTTCCATTCAGCAAAGTGATCAGCGATTTCTTCAACTGGTAAATCTAAGTGACGACGTAATAAATCGTATGTTTCAGCGATTAATTGCATATCACCGTATTCAATACCGTTGTGGACCATTTTTACGTAGTGACCAGCTCCGTTAGGGCCGATGTAAGTAACACATGGTGCGCCATCGCTTGGTGCTTTTGCTGCGATTTGTTTCAAGATTGGTTCAACGATGTCGTAAGCTTCTTTTGGACCACCTGGCATCAAGCTAGGGCCTTTAAGTGCGCCTTCTTCACCACCTGAAACACCCATACCGATGAAGTGTACACCAGTACCGTTGATTTCTTGTGAACGACGGATTGTATCTTGGAAGAATGTGTTACCACCATCGATGATAACGTCATCTTTTTCAAGTAATGGCATTAATTGGCTGATTGTTGCATCAGTTGCTTTACCAGCTTGAACCATTAATAAAATACGACGAGGTGTTTCAAGAGAGTTTACAAACTCTTCTACTGTTTCAGTTAATACTAAGTTTTTATCTGGATTTTCATCAACAACAGCTTGCGCTTTGCTTGTTGTACGGTTAAATACGGCTACAGTGTAACCACGGCTTTCGATATTTAACGCTAAGTTTTTGCCCATTACGGCCATTCCGACTACACCAATTTGTGCTTTAGTCATGTATTTTTTCCTCCTTAAGGTAACAAAAAGATGATAAAACCTTCTCATATAGTATCAAAAAATCTAATATTTTAAAAGTATCTCATCAATATCAAAGCAAAATTAACTCTAAAATTAAGAGCATATTCATAATTCGTAATCATTATACCACTTTATTAGAAAAATTCATTTCTGAGAAGCCTTGAATATGTAAAATACTTTAATGCTAGGACAAAAGTATGAAATCTTCGATTTTCGTCCTTGCAGTATACGTTCCTTATAGCCGTGGACCTGCATTAGGATGTGAGAAAAAGCGTTCAGCCCTCAACCAGTGGAAGAATAGTGCCGTGTCACATGTAATGTGATGCAAACTATTCTGAAGTGGGCAGAGGGTTGCTTTTTCGAACTCTACTTGGAGCCTAGGTCTCGATTTCATCCTCTTTCACGGCATAGGAACTACACTTTTAGTCCTCTTATCGTCTATCAATAATTTATTTTGAGCAAATCCACTGACGTGAACTTCTCTTTTAATGAATTGTTCTCGTCTTTTTTATTAGCTTTTGTCCAGCCACAAAATACTTTTGTGTTATAATTACCAAGAGAAAATTATTAGGAGTATTAAAATGGCGAACAAATCTAAAAAACAAAATTCAGAAAAACGTGGTTTCGATAAGATCTACGATAAGAAAGAAAATAAACTAGGCAAAATCTTCACTTGGGTGATGTTAATCCTTATTGTCAGCTCAGTAGTCCTTTCATTGGGATTCTCATTATATAGCTACTTTGGCTAATAGAAAGAACCTGAAAACGTAAATGTTTTCAGGTTCTTTTCATTATTCTTAGAATGTGTGTTGCTTTAGCCTCTGGCTATGAGTTTGGTTTGTTTTTGAATTTGGTTTATTGATTTATGCATTTCGAGCCTTCGGCTTGTCGTGTATTGTCCTTTAAAAGCCGTCGGACCACCGGTAGCCAAGGTCTCCCGGCTTGAAATCGAACCAAGGTCTCGATTTCATCCTTGTTCACGGCTAAAGGACATACACTTCCGCCTGCGGCTAAATAAATAGATCAGTTAATTGATGAGTTTATATATTAAATAAAGCATTTTTGATTTGTGATGGGTTGGTGGTCGCACCAACCCTACCTTATAGGCACTATTGCCATATTTCAAATACGGAATCTTGTTTTTGAAAATATCCCGATTTATTCTATTATGGATTGCCATTCTTGAATATATGCCGTTCATTTGTACTAATGAAAATTTTTGCTTGGATTGCTGGTGAATTGCTCCCACAATTCTTGCAAATTATTAACATATGTCACCAAAAATGTGTAAAAAAGTTTCCAAGGTGTCTTATTTTTTTACATTTTTTGTGAAATTTTATTTTTTGGGTTTCATTTTGCTGAAAAACCTGTTATATTTGAAAACGTGTTTTTATTGCATGATAAATCACAAACTTTTGAAAATTTGGCCTGATTTTATATTTTATGTTTGGCTACAGGATTGCTGTGATTACGGTATTTTCAAGGGCTTCAGGGATGGATAAACCTATCAATTATGCGATTCCATCGCTTTCTAGCAAAAACATGCACGCTTGAAAATAAATTTACATTTCCTTACCAAATCATTCGCTATTTTGTGTAATTGCGCCTATAATGCATATAAATAAGAATCAATATAAACAATCAGCCAATTATTCGAACACTTTAGGCAGTTTCTCGTTATTGGCATCGGTGTGTCAGTCGATGTCCGTCTTTTTCACAATTTAAAAATGCCATTTTCACACTGCCTCATTCTCATATTATTTTGCAAGGTTTTTCAAAATTGCTATAATTGAGAATATCACACAGAAAGGTCGTATAACCTTGGAAGAATTGTTTCATATAGACTATCAAGATTTGACAGAAAGTGAACAGAAGATTGTTAATTACTTTAATGTCAATCAGGCTATGGCTCCTCTTCTTTCAATTACTGAAGTGAGTAAAGCCATAGGTATCAGTAATGCAACCCTATCACGCTTTTGTAGAAAGCTCGGCTTCAAGAATTTTAAAGAGCTGAAATTAGCCCTAGTTGCTAGCCAGGATGTCACCCCAGCAAGTAAACTGCAAAACGCCCTTCAAATGAAGCAGCAAAAGGACCTCGTTGAGGAAATGCCTTTTGTAACACAAAGGCTTTACCGTGATATTGATCAAATTTTACAGACCATCGAACAATTAGACGATGAACAGTTTAGTAAGGCTGCTGAAATGATTACACAAAAGAAACGTATCTTTGTCTTTAGCAAAGGCGCTTCTAAATCTTTAGGTCACTTGCTATCCTTCCGTCTAAAACGTTTCGGTATCAACATTCAACATATTGGTTTGGGTGGTTCGGAAATCTTCGAAACCCTACATAATGTCGGGTCAGATGATTTACTTGTCTTGTTTTTCTTCGGTAAATCACCGCGTGAAACGCAAGTGGTGTTTGATTATGCCACATCCATGAACATCGATACCATATGTTTTAGTGACCAACTTTACCGTAATCCAGGTAATATTGGCACCTTCCAATTTTATGTATCCCGTGGTGTACCTACGGAATATCATTCCTTAACAAGTGCCATGTCCTTGATTGATGCCCTAGTGGTTGAAGTCAGTCGCATTGGCCCATCCTCATATCATGATCATTTACGCAAAATGCACAGCTTAAAAGAGCAATACAAAAAAGATATTCCACGTTAGGCCTTGCCTAACTGGAATATCTTTTTTTGTGTCTATTATTCAATGACTAATTGGACGTCGTAAGAGCCGCCCGCTTTTTGTAATTCTTTTAGGGCTTTCTTTAATAAATTGGCGCCTTCGATTTTTTCTTGAATAGCTGGATGAACGAGCAATTCATAATCACCGCTGGCAATTTCTTTACGGAAATCTGCGATGGTGTCGAATTCGCGTTTAAAGTCATTGATGACTGACCCGTATTGTAGGTATTGATGGGTATCAGACCCTGCTAAAACGGGTTTACCGTATTGAGCGGCAACTTGTTTGATCTTGTCGACATTTGTTGGACCCATTAGGCCTGTATCTTTCCCGTTCAAGTCGAAGAAGTCGTACATGTCGATGAGGCTATCGTCTAAATTAAGGTTATTACAGCCCTTACGGTAGACGTGGGCTGCGCCAAATATCACGTCATACTTTTTCACCAATGGAAAAAGTTTTGCAGCCGGCAAGAAGTCAGAGACGGTTGAAATCGATAGGATTTCTTGGCGCAAGGCTTGGACTTCTTCGTAGTTACCGATGACTAAGTTATGCCCACCTTCCAAGATATCAATTTCCAGACCGGGAAAGACGCGGACGCCTTCAACTAGGAAGGTATCCCCTTGACGTTCGTATTTGTCATGGATATATTGATAAATTTTGTCAAATTCTTGGGTATTGAAATGTTCCGTCAAGGCGAGGGCTTCTACACCACGTTTCTTGGCTTCTTTGAATAAGTTTTGGGTGTATTGTTCTGAGAATGGCAGGTTTTTCGCCAATTTCCCGTGGGTATGTGTGTCAATTCGCAAAGTAAAGACTCCTTTATGATCATTGTATCCAAAATACGCGAACGCCAATTAGGATGGCAAAATAGGCTACGGATAGACCGGTGAAAATCCAGTCCATGCGGCCAAATTTTAACCCTTGTAATTTCATGGCGCGTACTTTTTTATTGTTTAGTGCTTGATGGAAACCTTTAATTTCGAGAGCTTCCACTGTGGTGCGACTCCGTTTTGCCATATTTAGCATCAACGGATAGAATGCCTTCATCATGATTTTGACTTGATAAACGACATTGTTGAATTTGCCTTTTAGCCCGACGTTTGATGGCCGGATGCCACGGATTTTATAGGATAATAAAATCGATTGATATTCTTCTAGTAAGATAGGTAAAATCCGGTAAGCGAAGGAAATGGCAAATGAGAATTTTTCGGGTAAACCGATGGCCATGATGCCATTGGCTAGTTTATCGGGGTCCATACCCGCAAAGGCGGTGATTGCCGCTAAGGAAACGACCGCTATTTTCACCGTTAATTGGATCAACGGCATAATACTTGAGCCGTCGCCACCAAAAACTAAAGTGAAAATAAAGAGAAAACCGGTTTGTGAGAAGATACCCAGGAAGAAAATGAATAAAATCAAGGGTACCGTACGTGCCAAACGGGTGGTCATGGCTACGAAAACCAATAGGCCACACAAGATAAACATATCATTGATAAACCATGGCACGAGACCAAATAAGAGATACCAGATAAACATGGTCCGTGGATCCAGCTTGGCAATCAGTGTTTCCTGATTCCCATAAGCATTTTTCAAGACCTGGTTTTTAATGGTGGAGATATTCAGTTTTTCTAGAATTTCTAAATCTTTCATCCTATCTCCTCCCATTCTTCTTCTTGGTTTAGGCAATGCGCTAAGTCAGCCATGTAATCGCCGACACTGTAATAGGTATCGCCATCTAGATCACGGGTCAACTCGATAATGGCTGGTACGGCAATGCCAGCTTGTGCTAATAGGTCTGGATTGTTGAAGATTTCTTCTCGCGTGCCGTCGCCAATAATTTGTCCTTGGTTCACGACGATTATCCGGTTAGCCCACTCCGCAACGAGTTGCATGTCATGGGTCGCAATAATGACCGTTTCAATGCTCGAAGACACATCGCGCAAGGTTTGGGTAATCCGTTGTCTAGTTGCCATATCAAGGCTGGCAGTTGGTTCATCCAGTAGCAAGGCTTTGGGGCCAAGAGACACACCAATCGCTAATGAGGCACGTCGCATTTGCCCACCGGATAACAAACGGCCGTCGCGGTCCCGTAAGTCACTTAAGTGGAATTGAGCGAGTAAAGCATCCGCTCGTTCCTGATAATCCTTATGTCCACGGGCTTTCATTGAATAGGCAATGTCCTTTTCAATCGAATCTTCAATAAACATATTTTCTGGATTTTGGTAGACATAGCCGAGGATGTTGGAAATTTCCTCCGGCCGTAAATTTTTCGTGTAATGGTCGTCAATGAGTACCTGGCCTGTCTTGGCTTTGACCAAGCCCATCAAAAGTTTCATGATGGACGACTTGCCCGCCCCATTGTTGCCGATGATGGCTAATCGGTCGCCCTTGTTGATGTCTAGGGTCATGTGGTCAATCACGCGATGCGCCGATTCGTTGATGCGGTCGTATTCGACTGACACGTCCTTCAATTGGATGATGGCTTCTTTTGTGAAAAGGTCGGCATCTGGGTCAACATCAGATAGACGATGAACTTGACCTGCACCCCTAGCGTAGCCAGCCTCCACCTGTGTTACAGCGGGGACCTGAGCCGCTGTCATGAAATCATGGGCTTCGGGTAGGTCAATTGGTAGTGTTAAATCTTGCGATAGTCCTTTTTTACGCAACTCATGCCCCAAGAGCGTGACTTGTGGTGGGTAAATCCCACCCGATATGAGTTCGTCGACGCGTTGTAGGGCGTCTTTGACGGGTAGGAACCATTCAACTTTGTGGTCTTTCATGAAGAGCATATGGTCGCAGTATTTGCCGATGAAATCAGCATTGTGCTCGATAACGATAATGGTTTTGCCTAGGTCACGATTTAAGTAGGCTAAATTTTCATATATTTTCAAGGCATGAATGGGGTCCAGCTGCGCGATTGGCTCGTCTAGGACAATGACATTGGGGGACATGACTAGGACGCCTGCAAGGGCTAGTAAGTGCTTCTGTCCGCCTGATAGTTGCCATACGTACTCATCAGCTAAATGTGCCAGATCGAGTGTGGCTAAGATTTCCATAGAGATATTGACGTAGTCCTCTTCCCCCGCATTCAGCAAACCAAAGGCAGCGTCGTCGAGGACTTTCGGTCGTAAGATTTGATTTTCAAAGTCCTGGTAGACGTAGCCAATTTTATGGGCTAATTGACTTGGTTTCAGATTGCTGATGTCCTGGCCGTCTACGGTTATGGTACCGTCCAGTTCACCGTCAATGAAATGCGGAATAATGCCATTCAGTAATTTACAAAAGGTCGATTTACCTGCCCCATTGTCACCAACCACGGCCACGAAGGAACCTGTGGGAATGGTTAGTGAGATGTCATCAAGGACAAGTGCATCAGTGTCTGAATAGGCGAAGTTGACATGGTCGAGTGTAATCATACTACACTAATTCTTCCGCATTCTTTTTGTTGTTACGATTTTTGATGATGGCGAATAATCCGATGACAATGATTACACCAACGATGGCAGCGATAATTTTTGCAGTAGTTGATTCTGCCCATTCTGCTTCAAATTCGATTAAAGCGAAACCTGATTCAGCTAAGAACTCAGCCGCGATTGAAACGATGACTAAAGCAATGGCAGTAAGAACGAATTTACCGTTTAATACTTCAGAGATGTCTGGACGACGTTCTGGTGTACGTTTTTTCATCCCTAATAGTGGTTCGATCTTACCGTATAGACGTGGTACTAAGTACATGGTTGGTAACATAGCGAATAGGATACCTGAGAATAAAATATCGTTGATGACAGCGAATCCTTCTACGAAGAAAACAGATTCTGGTAAACCAGCCACAGCTTCAAAGTCTTCAATGGCGAAAACGACTTTCAAGATATCTACAATGCCGGCTAAGACTTGGTGTACAGCTACGCCAGTAATGGATGCAATCGCTACTTGTTTGCGGTTGGTTGGGTCTTTGACCATCATACCCGCAACGTAAATCCCTAATGAGAATAAAACAAATTTCTCCACTTCACCGATACCGCCAAATTGGCCTAACATAATTTCACTGAAGATGACTTCCCCTGTTGCAGCACCTAAAGCAGCTGATAAAGGATCTAAAAGAATTGCTAAAGTTAATGGAATAAAAGCTAAATACTCAACAGATAATTCAATCACCCCTAAGTTGATTGAAGGAATCAATTCCGTAAATAAAGTTGCAAGACCGTAAAGTGACATGGAAAGTACAAACACCATCATTTTCTGTGATTGGCTAATTTGGTAAACAGTGGTTTTCTGAGACATTTTTGTTATCCTCCCTTTTTTAAGATAATCTCATTATATAGTGGCATTGTAAATTACAACCTTGTATTTATGTAAAAGTGTTGTAAATTTTTCATTTTAATTTTAATGTAAATTTATTTTCATTTCGCCATCCTTTATTTTCATCTGATGGCAAAAAAACAACCGCCCAGAATCTCACAGATCCTAGGACGGTTGCTTAGTTAGTTAATATTATGGTGTTTTTCGTCGCCAACTACTGCGAAGCTTGCGATTAAGCTACTTCGTCTACAGCTTGGATAGCTTTTTCATAGTCAGGTTCATTTGTTACTTCGTTAACGATTTCTTCGTATACGACATTACCGTCAGCGTCGATAACAAACATAGAACGTGCTAATTTGTCTAATTCTGGTAAGTAAATACCGTAAGCTTTACCGAATTCTACTGAGTCGTTGAATACACGCATAGTTGAATCATTGTCTGATTTCCATTTTGCTAATGATTCGTCAGTGTTTGTTGAAATGGTTACAACTTCAATACCGTCACCAGCTTGTTTTGCGTAGTCGCTAATACGGTTTGATTGGATTGAGCATACAGAAGTATCAATATCTGGTACAACAGATACTAATAGTACTTTACCAGCGAAATCTTCTTTGCTTGCTGTGCCAGCCCCTACTTCGCTTACAGTGAAATCTGGTGCTGCTTGGTTTAGTTCTACTGGAGTACCTTCTAATTCTACTGGTTCACCTTTAAAAGTTACAGTTGCCATGTTGCATCATTCCTCCTTTGATTGATTACCTATAGTATAACAATAAAAACGAATACAACTCAATCGATAAGGGTCAGGATGTGAGGACCGACGCTCAGAAAGCCACCGGTGGAAGATTAGGGAAGGCGATGACGGTAGTCATCGACAATCTAATCTGAAGCGCAGGGCTTTCTGGAGGTCCGAGCTCAACTTTAGGTAGGAAAAGAGGCTGGTTTAGAAATAATAAAACCTTCGATTTTTCGTCCTTTCGGTGTACGTTCCTAGTTAGCCGTGGGACCGTCTGGAGCCAAAGTCTCCAGACTTGAAATCGAGCCAAGGTCTCGATTTCATCCTTTTTCACGGCAAAGGAACTACACCTACAGTCCTGCCAGGTTTTTTTATAAAAGCTAGATCCATGAATTTATCGAGGATTTGGTTCCAGCCTCTTCCTTCTTGCCCACCTGCTAAAAAAGGTTTATTTTATGCTGCATGGTTTTAAATGAAATTCCCTATTTCTAAGTATTTGTAATTTAGAGGGTGTGGGTTTGGTGCGACACCAAACCTTCCTTTTGATTATTTAAGCAATCATGGACAAGTAGCCCCATGGAAATTTCTGGTACTGTATCTTAGTTGGTGGTGGTAGATCTAGAGTTGAATTAAATTACGATGCCCGCATCGTAATTTACCTTTCGATAAGTTACTATTGCCGGTATTCATAAATATCCTTTCATATGTGAATATATGCCCCGAAATTCGCAAATGGTACCCACATTAGTGAATGAATCCGAATTGTTTCATTTATGGGATGTCTTATATGAATAATGCCTGTTATTTTTCACTTTTTCCTGTTCAAATATGACTGCGTTCTAAATACTGTCATTTATCAGATTTCATTTGTGATAAATCAGAGTGTATTTTTACAAATCATTGCCCATATGTGAATCTACGCTCACCCACATCAACAAAAAAGCTCGAGATACGAGATCCCGAGCTGATAATTCATGATTATAGTAAATCTAAGAAGGCTTCTTCTGTTTTGTTGCGTGAGCCAGGCATGATTTGTTCTTTCATTGCCCCTTCTACGGCGCGTTGTACCAAGCCATCGATGTCTAAGCGAGATTCAAAGTACTCGATTTCTGACATTTTTGGTCTTGTTTTTGGAGAAGGTGGAGCGAAAACAGTACAGCAGTCTTCGAATGGTTGGATAGATAAATCAAAGGTATCGATTTTTTTAGAAATATCGATGATTTCAAGTTTATCCATAGCAACTACTGGACGGATAATCGGTGTTGAGGTTACTTCGTTAATAGCAAACATTGATTCCAAAGTTTGAGAAGCTACTTGGCCGATTGATTCCCCGTTGACGATGGCTAAACCGTTGTATTGTTTACGCAATTCGTCAGAAATACGCATCATCATACGACGAGTAATGGTCATCAAGTAAGCTGGATTAACGTGTTCTTTAATGGCTTCTTGGGTTTCAGTGAAAGGTACTTCCACGAAGTTGATCAAGCCACCAAATTTGGTTAATTTTTCTGTCAATGATTTGGCTTTTTCCAAAGCTTGTGGGCTTGTGTATGGTGGTGACGCAAAATGTACGGCCGTAATACGAATACCACGTTTCATTGCTAAGTAACCTGCTACTGGTGAGTCAATCCCACCTGAAAGCATCAATACAGCGTTAGCAGATGTACCTACTGGCAATCCACCGGCACCGTTGATCCATTCTGATGAAATCAAGAAGTTTTGTTCGCGGACTTTCACGCGGACGGTTAAGTCAGGTTTCTTCATTTGCACTGCTAATTCAGGGAATTCTTCCGCTAAAAAGCCACCTAGACCTTGGTTAATGTCATTTGTATCCATAGCAAAATGGTGGTCTGAACGAGACGTTGCCACTTTAAACGTAGCTACTGGTCGTTTGGCCAACTCGGCTGTCACCAATTTCACGGCTGCCTCTTTTAACAAATCAAAATCACGTTCTAATTCGATGGCAGGTGAGAAACTTTGGATACCGAAGACTTTGCTCAAGCCTTCTAGGACTTCGTCTTGCGGTGCGCCATTCAAAGTTAGGAACATAAAATCATGTTGTTGGTCCAAAGTGATGTCTGGATATGCGCTCAAGGCTTCGCGGATGTTACGCGCTAGGGTCGACACAAAATTACGTTTGTTCTTCCCTTTTGTAGATAACTCGCCGTAGCGAATCATAATTAGTTCTTTCATATTGTCTCCTTTAATTGATTATTGAATACGTTCGAATTTCTTCATTAATTTGCTGTAAATTTCGATGAATTGGTCGACTTCAGCTAATGTGTTGTCCTTACCAAAACTCAAGCGGATTGCTTGTTTGGCCCAAACTGGATCCACCTTCATAGCGCCTAAGGTCGATGAAGTGTTGTTGACAGCACGTGATGAGCAGGCACTAGTCGTAGATACAATCACGTCTTCCTCTTCTAAGGCGTGCACCATGACCTCCCCACGAACACCCTTCAATGCAACCGTCAATACGTGCGGTGCAGCATCTTCCGGACTGTAAACGCGGATTACGTCTTCATGTTCTGCAAAAAAGGCGCGCAATTTCTTTTGAATCGCTTCCTCATTGGCCTTAACCTCTGGGGCTTCTGTCAAAGCAATACGTAGTGCTTTAGCAGTGGCTACGATACCAGGTAGGTTTTCCGTCGTCGAACGTTGGCCCATTTCTTGACCGCCACCTTCTAATAGGTGTTCGATATTACGGTTTTGTTTTTTGTATAAGATACCGATACCACGTGGTCCGTTGAATTTGTGGGCAGAAAAGCTCATCAAGTCAACACGGTCGTGGATTAATGGTTTCTTGAATGTGCCGACACTTTGCACGCCATCTACATGGAAATGAATAGTTGGGTATTTTTCTAGTAAATCACCGATTTCGGCAATTGGTTGGATAGCCCCAATTTCATTGTTGACGGCCATTACAGAAACTAAGATGGTTTCATCTTTAATGGCAGCCGCAACGTCTTCAACGTGGACTTTACCTTCCTTGTCAGCAGGCAAGTAGGTAACTTCGAAGCCATTTTTTTCTAAGTAAGCCATTGTGTTTTTCACCGATGGATGTTCCACGCTAGACACGATAATGTGCTTGCCGTGGTATTTCTCTTTTTCCATTGCGGTCCCTTTAATGGCCCAGTTGTTGGATTCTGTTCCACCTGATGTGAAGAAGATTTCCGATGAATCAGCGCCTAATAAATCGGCTACTTGTTTACGAGCTGAGTTTAATAGTTTTGCTGATTCGTTCCCTAGCTTATGTAAGCTAGATGGGTTGGCATAGTATGTTTGCATGACTTGTGTCATGGTATTTAGTGCTTCAGGCGCAATTTTAGTGGTTGCGCTGTTATCAAAATATATCAGTTCTGACATGGTATTTCCTTCCTAATGTTGGCTAGTTAACTCTTCATATATTAAAGGCTTCCTAAACAAAAAGCAACCTCCTTGACTTTGTTTTGGTCATGGAGGTTACATTTTTTGTTTATGCAATTTGTGCTTAACGAATTTGATGCTCTTGATCGTATTGATCAATGATGATTTGACGTGCACCCGGTTGAATTTTTTCAATTTCATGTGCGATGTTTTCAAAGGCATCTTCATATAAGAATTCTTTGTCGAACAAGTCGTATGAGCGTTTAATCGCATCATTTAATTCCGGATGTTGCGGACGGTAACGGTTGGCAAATTGAATGGCACTTTCAGTTAATTGCGCTGCACGTACTTGTTTTTCAGTTTCATCATCCAAGTATTCAATTGCTCTTGCAATTTGTTCTGTAAGATTTTCAATTTCCATCATATCCAACTTCACGCGATTTAATTGTTCGCCTAAGGCATCAATGCGGTCGCTTGTATCAAAGAAGTAGTCTAAGTATTCGTTGGTTAAGCCTGGTAAATGATGAATTTCAACTGCACGTTTGATGTTACGTAAGTCTAATTCAAACATGTACAATTCGTCCCTTGCATCGCGTTCACGTTGACGTAAGTTTGCTAAGGCAACAACGATTGCAGATTGACCCTTATCAATTTCTGTTAAGGCATCGTAGATTTCACGGTAACGTGTTTCCATATCAGAGTATGCAATTTGATGCTCTGCTAATTGGTCATCCGTTGCTTTAAGAATATCTTTTTGGCGTTCGATTTGATCAGCATATTCTTGCATCTTGCCCATTTCATTATCGTAAAGTAGGTAGTTTTGCGATACGCGGTCAATTTCAAGGGCACCGTAACGGTTGCTTTGGGTAATTTGATCCAAGCGACGTTGAACAGAACCTTGATTTTTACCAATGTATTCACGGGAATCGATTTCGCGTTCCATTAATACATAAGTATGGTCAATTTGTGCACCGGCACGTTCCATCAATTCGGTAGCTTGGTTTAAGTCAGCATCTGAGATGGCACGTTTGGCTTCTTCAACGATTTTCTCAGCTGCATCAATTTCTTTTGGAATATCAACATCAACTGGGAATTGGAATTCTTCTTCCACCATGTGCGCGAAACCTTGGTTTAGGTCGGCCACTTGTTCTACATACTCTTCGTTTAATTTGGCATATAGATGTGGTACTTTTTCCATCATTTGTTCTAGTTCGTCGATATCCGCATCGATTTGTACCAATACTTCTTGAGCACCGATGAAGTCACCATCGTTCATTTGTTGGTGATATTTAGTGAAGTCTAGTTCTAGATAAGCTAGGTGATGTTCTAGTGTTTCGAGTGCATCGCCGAATTTGTAGCCATGTGCTAATAATTGTTTGCGTAGGGCTGCATATCGGTTGTAGGTTTGTTCATGTTTGTCTTCTGATGCTTTCTCACTATCTAATACTTCTGTTAAACGGTCGTTGATCCCGTTCACTTCTTCACGTGTTTCAGCTAAGGTAGCTTCGATTTCTTCAGCCACACTTCTTGCTTTTACAATGTTAAATTTTTCTGTATAGTTTTGCGCTGAAACTAAAGCCGCTTCGATTTCAGGTAATCGAAAACGTGTAATCGTTTGCCATTTGGCTTGTTCGCTTTCGTACACGCGTCGTGTTGCTCCAGAAACATTTTTATTACGTAGCGTATACAACTTATCCGCTACCGGTGTCGACATGATTTCCTGCTTCTGTTCATCTAATTCAATATTTGTTTGTGTTTGCTTGTGCCCAAGGTAATATAGTAGACCGTAGCCCAATAGTACCAAGACAATCAAGATTAACAATGCTATTAAAAATGGCACACGCACTCCTCCTTTTATTTGTTGGTGATTCACCACGTATTTTAAGACGTTCTTTATTCCCTATCTTATCATAATTTTAATAAAAAATACTATTAGATATATTACAAATGCTTTTCAAAACGCATGAATTGTAAATTTATACACAAATGTGTGTGAAAAAGACGATGTTTGATAGAAAATAATCTATTAGCCTACGGCTAAACCCTATTATTTTGTTGACCTTAATTTAGTAATCTATGTACCTACTAGCCTTCGGCTATATGGAACGTACACTGCAAGGACGAAAATCGAAGATTTTAAACTTTTGTCCCAACGCTTTCCTCGCGACGAAAAAAGCCCAGGACATGATGTCCCAGGCTTTCCTGTTAAACAAATTGTATCTATGAATTAGATTAATTTGTTGTAGTATTCAACGACTAGAGATTCGTCGATTTCTTGGTTCATTTCGTCACGTTGTGGTAAACGGATTAAAGAACCTTCTAATTTGTCAGCGTCGAATTGTACGTATGGTACGTGACCGTATACACCTTCAACAGCTTCTTTGATGATTGCTAGGTCTTTAGATTTTTCACGAACTGAAATTACTTGACCAGGAGCAACGCGGTATGATGGGATATCAACGCGTTTGCCATCAACAGTGATGTGACCGTGGTTTACTAATTGACGAGCTTGACGACGAGTAGTTGCTAAACCTAAACGGTAAACTACGTTATCTAAACGTTGTTCTAGTAAGATCATGAAGTTAACACCGTGTTTACCTTCTTTGATTTTACCAGCTTGTACGAACAAGTTAGCGAATTGTTTTTCGTTCATGCCGTAGATGAAACGTAATTTTTGTTTTTCTTGTAATTGCAAGCCGTATTCAGATAATTTAGAACGACGACCGTTACCATGTTCACCTGGTGCGTATGGACGACGAGCTAATTCTTTACCAGTACCTGAAATTGAGATACCTAAACGACGAGAAACTTTCCAGTTAGATCCTGTAAAACGAGACATTATATAATTCCTCCATAAAGTTAATTTTTTGGAGTAAAATAATTTGTTAAGTTGACCGCATTCGTGCATTTCACCTTAGCGCTTTCGTCTTCTGCAGCCGCAGACTACTTGGCTGACTGATGGCCTAGTGGCGTATCAGTGGTTGAAATGTTGACGAGCTTGCTTCAACTTTGCTGCATTATTTTACACGCATACAATCATACCAAAATGATTGTGATAAGTCAATCAATATTTTAAGCGATGTGTTTTAAGTAGTCTAATGTAACTTTGGCTGCATTTTTACCAGCTGTTACAACGAATTCTTCGAATAAGACTTCTGCATCTTGGCTCGCTGTATCAGAGATTGAACGGATTACGATACATGGGATACCAAATTTGTAAGCTACTTGAGCTACTGCGGCACCTTCCATTTCGGCACATTGTGCACCTGGGAATGTTTCGTATAACCAGTTTACTTTTTCTACTGAATGGATAAATTGGTCACCTGATAAGATTAAACCAACAGTCGCGTTCAAGTCAGTGTTACGGTACGCTTCTAAGAAACCTTCTACTAAGTTTTCTGGTGCTTTATAACGTGCTGGCATTGAAGGTACTTGACCTAATTCATAACCAAAAGGACGAGAGTCTGCATCGTGATACATAGTAGCTTCACCGATAACAACATCACCGATTTGACGGTCTTGGGCAATCGCACCTGCTGATCCAGTGTTGATCATCACGTCTGGACCTTCTTGGGCAACTAATGTTGCGGCGATAGTTGAGTTGACTTTACCGATACCACAACGAACGATGATTAATTCGTGTCCTTCGTATTCAGCATCCCACATTTCTGTGTCACCGATGATACCTCTTGACTTCATGTCTAAGTGTTCACGGTAGTAGCCAATTTCTTCTTCCATCGGGCAAATAATTGCAATTTTCATGTAATCTAATTCCTCCATATAAATGTTAAATATAAAATGCGACGGCTGTCAGTATAATAATACCAATAACTAGCAAAATAATCGAGATGTTTAGGAAACGATCCACCTTAGTTGTCCCTAATGTGAAGGTCCATTTCTTCTTGGCGTCCTCGTTTACTTCTCTTGAAGGCGCTACTTCTTCTACTTCTGTAGCTAGTGGTTGGTCAATCTCTTGGTCGTCTATTTGGTCAGATTCCTCATCAAATAGCTTTTCTTTCCAAGAGGACATCCGCATTTTTTCAGCAAAACCAGCCTTCTTCTCAGCTTTTGGTGCCTCTTCAACAACTGCTTCTTCGACTTCAGGCGTTTGGCTTTGGGCTGCGCGTAGGAAGTCAGCGGAGAATTTGCGCGGTGCGTCTAGGTCTTCATCGCGTTTGAATAGTTGCGTCGCGTCTAAATCGGTCTGTTTGGGCGCTTGTGGCGTCGGTTTTTCGGCGATTTGACTGGCTACTTGGGTGCCAGTTTTGTCACCCTTGTCGATTTTATTTTTCAAGGCGCGGTACTGGGCGCGCGTCAATTGTGGTTCGTCTTGTTGCTTGGTCACTACTTTCACCTACTATCTATTTCCTAATAATTGCCAATATTGGATGGCATAAATGGTTTTCATATCACAAATTTCGCCGGTTTGGATGGCTGTTTTGGCTTGGTCGAAGTCGAGATATACAAGCTCGATATTTTCGTCTTCGTCTTGCGCTGGTGCTTCTGCTAACTCGTAAACGTCCTCGCAGGCGTACATCTTAATGAATTCGTCGTTGTAGCCCGGTGTCACATAGAATCCGTCCATTTCAGTCCATGTGTCGGAAGCCAGTCCGGTCTCCTCAGCGAATTCGCGCTTAGCTGCCAGTAGCATGTCCTCATCACGTTCGACTAAACCAGCAGGCACTTCAAGAATGGTTTGCTCAATCCCCTTGCGGAACTGTCTAACGAGTACGATTTTGTTGTCTCTTAGTGCAAAAATGCCTACCGCCGGCCCATGAATAATTAATTCACGGTCTGCAAGTGCGCCATTTTGTAAACGGACTTGGTGTTTTTCTAAGTTTAGAATTTTTCCCTCGTAAATTGTTTCTCGTTGAATTGTTTCTTCTCCAAATGCCATTGTTGCCAATCCTTTCTATTATTGCTTGATCTATTATTTCTAATCGCTAGAGAATCTTTTCAAGTTCATTCTAGCATTATTTTGCCTCATCTAACGAGTCTGGGCTGAATTTTAGGAGATTATTTAGTTTTCGCCCACAGAAAAATCCTAATTACCTTCATTATCCTAACTGATAGAAAAGTATTTTGAAATAAGACTAGAGGCCGATGTTGTTTATTGGTGACACGGCTATAATAGGTTTAAAATTAGATTAAGGAGTGACAGACATGCAAACTGTGCTACGTTTTACTCGTCGCCTAGCAACGTATCCCCTCTATTGGCCACTAAATTTAACCCTACTTGTGCTATTTCTACTATTTAATATCCATTGGTCGCAAGCCATTTTCTGGTTAGTGATGCTCAACTTTTTAGTATTCATCATTGGTCGGATCGTCCAAACCAATGAAGACCCTGTCGTCCGTTATCAAGAAAAAGCCCAACAAAAACGCGTACCTAAATCACGTTTACCCTATTATCAGGCGTCACATTTAACTGACCAAGAAATTCAGTTTTTCCGTGGTGAAATGGCTGAAGCCTTGGCCAATATTGATAGCATTTTAAGTCACATCGATTACAATGCGCATCTAGCTATGCTATTTAAACGTTTTGATACCGAAGCGGCCTTGAAAGCTTATTTCCAAGCACTTACCAAAGCCCCTGAACAATTAAATTTAGCCAGCGATTTCCTATATCAATACCTACCACAATTGAAATCAGCCATTGACCAATACATCGCAGTCAATGAACAAATGGACAAATCTGCGAGCAAAATTCAAAAATTATCCGATTTACGTAATCAAATTTCTGACCTTGCTGAAGCAATTGCCGTATCCTATGAAAACTTCACCAGTGGTCAACATAAAGGAGTATAAGTATGACAAATTCTGAAAAAACAAATACCCAAACCAACCAAACAACAACTGATCACAGCGCAACATCTGTTGATGATCTGATTGCCAATCCTTTCCAAGACACGACGGCTGCTCCTACTTTTACACCGAACCAAGCGCCAGCCGAAGCTGCTACTATGGAACAAACCGTATTCTCACAATTGACGGCAGAACGCCAAGAACAAGCCCGCGCCCTAGCTGAAAAAATTGATGCCGATGATAGTCAATCCATCGTTTCATACGGTGCCATGGCCCAAAAACAAATAGGGGAATTCTCCCACCAACTGATTAGCCAAGTACAAAACCAAGACTTAGGCGTAGTCGGCGAAGAATTGCGTAATTTACTGGCGCATTTAAATGAAACGGACCCGAGCCAATTGACCAACCAAAAGCAAAGTCGCTTACAACGTTGGTTCAAAAAGCAAAAGGCTTCATTATATGAAATGAACGCTAAGTATCAAAAAGTTGGCTACCAAATTGATGAAATTGCCAATCATTTAGGTAAACAAAAAAATGGCTTGTTAAATGACAACCTACAACTAGAAAGCTTGTACCAACAAAACCTTGCTTTCTTCGAAGCTTTAAATGTTTATATCGCAGCTGCACAAATCAAAGCAGATAAACTTCGCAATGA
This sequence comes from Aerococcus agrisoli, assembly GCF_003797145.1. Lineage (GTDB taxonomy): Bacteria > Bacillota > Bacilli > Lactobacillales > Aerococcaceae > Aerococcus > Aerococcus agrisoli. The sequence goes on from NZ_RKMG01000008.1 coordinate 21,302, forward strand.
AGACCTACCTGCTTTAAAACAAGCAATCACGAGTTCAGATGATCAAATGAACATTCAAAAAGTGGCTGACTTAGAACAATTTATCAATCGTTTGGAAAAACGAATTTATGACTTAGAATTAACACGTCAAATCACCATCCAACAAGCACCACAAATCCGTTTGATTCAAAATACTAACCAAAACTTAGCTGAGAAGATACAATCTTCTATTTATACTGCGATTCCATTATGGAAAAACCAAATTGCTATCCAATTATCCTTATATCGCCAAAAAGACGCTTTGGATGCACAAATCGCCGTTACAGATACAACGAACCAATTATTGACAGAAAATTCTGAATTATTAAAACAATCATCTATTGAAACAGCACGTCAATCTGAACGAGGTGTGGTCGATATCGAAACCTTGAAACATTCGCAACAAAATCTGATTGATACCATTAAAGAAACCATGGCTATTCAAGAAGAAGGACGCGCTAAACGTCTACAAGCTGAACAAGATATGATCCAAATGGAGAACGAATTAAAACAACAATTGCTAAGTGGTGGCAAACAAGATTAAAACTATCTTTGCCATATAACTTTATCTATTTTAAGTAATATGATATAATGTGTATATGAACGAAAACGTTCATTAAAGAAGAAACAAAACGAATGGAGGAATTATAATGGGCTGGTTATGGTCATTAATCGTCGGAGGACTAATTGGTTGGGGTGCTGGAGCAATCCTAGGCAAAGATGTACCTGGTGGTGTTATTGGTAACATTATCTGCGGTATGTTAGGTTCATGGATTGGTAGTACTTTCCTATCAAGCTTCGGTCCTGTAGTTGGTGGATATGCAGTTATCCCATCTCTAATCGGATCAATTGTTTTAATCTTAGTATTAAACTTTATCCTTAAACGTACTAAATAAGGTGCGTAAGCATCATTGAAACATTGAGCAGGAGCTTTTGCTTCTGCTTTTTTTTGGGCATTTTTATCTTGTTAGCGCCCTTTACTTTAAAGATATTTTCTTGCAAAATTCATATTAATTGCCTTCAAGAAAATATTTTGTTATCGTAAAATTAACCTATAAAGAAAGGAGCAAGACAATGGAAAATAACAGCAAACGCTTTTCATGGACTGAATTATTACTTGGTATTATCTACGTAATTGTTGCATTTATTGCATTCAATAATCCAGTTGCAAGTCTTTTATCAATCATTTACGTATATGGTATGACAATGATTTTTGGTGGTATCATCGCCCTAATCGCCCGCAATAGTGTGAAGGAACGTTTCGGATTTGCTTTAACAGGATCACTTATTTTAGCTATCTTACGTATTTTCTTTGGGGTCCTAGTTCTTTTTAACGTAGAAATTGGTTTCATCACCATTCCAATCCTATTCGCCCTTTGGTTCATCACTGAATCAATCACAGCGATTGTATTAACACGTGGTATCAAACCATTCTCAACAGCTTTATACTGGATTGCATTGATCATCGCAATCTTCTCATTAATCATTGGTATCTACTTATTATTCACACCAGTAGCAACATTAGCTATCCTACCATTCCTAGTTGGTATTTACTTCCTAACAAATGGTATCCAACTAATCGTAGCCGCTTTCGTATAATCAGTACTGCTGATGTAAAAATAACAAGCAAAACAAAAGCTAGCCAGGTTCGCACCTGACTAGCTTTTTTATATGGAAGTAGTGGCATTTTTTGGATTGGTTTCATTATGGATATTTTATTAAAGTGAATAAATACATTATCTGGAAACCACAGCCCTTTTTGCTTGTCATCTTTTCTCATTTTAGAAAGTTCAACACCTTGTGATTTTCGGTTAATCAAATTGGGAAAACACAGGCTTTCCTGCTTGTCATCTTTTCTCATTTGCGAAACCAAAACCCCTTTTGGTTTCCATTTTTCGTTTATTGTAGTTTTAATATATACAATCTTTTTCAATTATGAGATTCTGTATTTGAAAACAGGCTATAGTGCCTAAAAGGTAGGGTTGGTGCGCCACCAACCCATCATTATCAAAAAAAAAAAATCATCAATCAACGGGATGACTTATTAAACCACAGGCAAATGAGGGCGAGATAACCTAGCAGCGATGATCCCCATGCATGCAAAGTTAGGGAGATTATCGAATGGCAGTTTATTTGATACATTATTTCTCATTTAATAAACATCACCGTTTTATTTGATACGTTTTTTCTCATTTAGTAAACTTCAGCGCGTTATTTGATAGCTTTTTCAAAAATCGTATCTAATCGCTTTTTATTTGATACGTTTTTTCTCATTTAGTAAACTTCAGCGCGTTATTTGATAGCTTTTTCAAAAATCGTATCTAATCGCTTTTTATTTGATACGTTTTTTCTCATAAAGTAAACTTCAGTACTTTATTTGATAGCATTTGAGTATTTTTTTAAAATTTAAATACAATTCTCGTACTTTGATAATAAAATCGTCAATAAACAGGATAATTTATCAAGCCACAGGCGGGAGTGTATGTCCTTTAGCTGTGACTAGGCATGTAATTCGAGACCTTGGCTAGATTTCAAACCATGATAGACCTTAGCTTTCGAAGTTAAGCTTCAACAAGTCAAAGAGTCACAAGAATACGATTTACTAGATAATAAAAAAAGAACTGGCAATCGCCAGTTCTTTTCATTTCATCCAATTAGCCCAAGCTAATGTTTACTGCTTGTGGTCCTCGTTTGCCTTCTGCAATTTCGAAGTGGACTTTTTGTCCGACAGTTAGTGATGATTGTTCTAAGTGAAGTAATGCTGAAAAATGAACGAAGATGTCATCTTCCTCAGGAAAATCCGGTAGTTCTATGAAACCAAAGCCCTCTTTTTCATTAAAGGTTTTGACAATTCCGTAATAAGCCATATTAGGCCTCCTCTTCAACTAATGCTTCTGGGTAGTAGTTCACTACAATGTTTGCACAACGCGCACATAAGTGTGGTGCTGCTTCGATTGTACCAACTTCTTCTTTGACTGCACGACAACGTTCACAAGTTGCGCCATGTGCATGTTCAATTTCGATGTTGTAAGCTGCTTCGCCTAAAGTATCGTCTTGATGAACATCTAATTGAGATACCATCAAGTAAGTTGCTAAGTCTTCACCAACGCTATCTAACAATGCTTTTGTTTCAGCATTTGCATGGATATGTAATCTAGCTTCTAATGATTTACCGATAACTTTTTCTTCACGAGCTTTTTCTAATGCTTTGTTTACGTCAGATCTGAAGTCCATGAATGCAGACCATTTCGTATTCAATTCATCAGTATTCGCATATTCAACAACTTCTGGGAATTCTGCTAATTGCGCATATTCTTCCTCTTCTTGTAAGTATGTCCAGATTTCTTCTGTTGTATGAGGCAAGATTGGTGTCAATAGAATTGTCACTGCTTTTGCCACTTCGTACATAACAGTTTGCATGTTACGACGTTTTGGAGAATCTGGTAACTCAATGTAGACAACATCTTTCGCGTAGTCTAGGTAGAAGTTAGACATATCTTGTGTTAAGAAGTTCGTGATTTCATGGTTAATTGTCATGAAGTCAAAGGTATCGTATGCATGACGGACATTGCGTACCATTTCATTTAGACGGTTCATCATGTATTGATCGATTGAGTCTAAGTTTTCATATGCAACTGCATTTGTTTTCACATCGTAATCGAATAAGTTACCTAATAGGAAACGAACAGTGTTACGGATACGACGGTAGTTTTCAGCAACTTGACCTAAGATATCGTCAGAGATACGTACATCGTAGTATGTATCAACAGATGTTACCCATAGACGTAAGATATCTGCACCACGTTGTTTGATTACATCGTTAGGTGACACAGTGTTACCGATAGATTTAGACATCTTGCGACCATCACCATCATTAACGAACCCTTGAGAAAGGACTGATTTGTATGGTGCTTCGCCATTTACAGCCACTGATGTTAATAGTGATGAATGGAACCAACCGCGGTATTGGTCAGAACCTTCTAGGTACATGTCAGCTGGGAATTGTAATTCAGGACGTGTACGTAATACACCGTGGTGTGAAGAACCTGAATCAAACCATACATCCATGATATCCATTTCTTTGGTGAATTCACCATTTGGAGAAGCTGGATGTGTAAATCCTTCTGGTAATAAATCTTTCGCTTCACGTTCAAACCATACGTTAGAGCCGAATTCATCGAATAAATTCGCTACATGATCAATCGTTTCTGGTGTTACGATAGGTTCGCCATTTTCACCATAGAAAATTGGTAGTGGCACGCCCCAAACACGTTGACGTGAGATAACCCAGTCTTTACGGTCACGAATCATGTTGTGGATACGCGTTTGACCAGATGGATGCCACCATTTCACATCGTTATCGATGATATCAAGCGTATTGTCACGGATTTTTTCAACTGAACAGAACCATTGCGGTGTCGCACGGTAAATAACAGGTTTCTTCGTACGCCAGTCATGTGGGTATGAGTGGGTAAAGTAAGAAAGTTTAAGCAAACGACCATTCGCTTCCATCTTTTCGATAGAGATTTTATTACCATCTTGGTAGAATACCCCTTCAAAACCTGGCGCTTCATCAGTGAAACGACCTTGGTCATCAAGTGGAGATAAGACATCTAGATCGTAGTTCATGCTAGCAAAATAGTCATCTTCCCCGTGTCCAGGCGCTGTATGTACTAAACCTGTACCAGATTCAGCAGTAACATGGTCCCCAACAATCACTAGTGACTCACGGTCATAGTATGGGTGTTCAGCAACCATATATTCTAGATCTGTTCCTTTTAAAGGTTCCCCTTCAATTGTGTAATCGGACCAATCTAGTTTAGCAGCCAATGATTTCACTAAATCAGTAGCTACGACAAATTTACGGTCGTCAACGGCAACAATTGAATATTCAAAATCAGGGTTTACAGCAATCGCTAAGTTAGCTGGGATTGTCCAAGGTGTAGTTGTCCAGATAACGAACTCTGCGTTTTCTGGTAATTTGCCTTTGGTATCTTTTGCTTTGAATGCTACGTAAATTGATGGTGATTCAACATCATGATATTCAATTTCAGCTTCCGCTAAAGTTGATTCAGAAGATGGTGACCAATAAACCGGTTTTGCACCCTTGTAGATTAAGCCATTTGCGTACATTTGACCGAATAGACGGATTTGTTGCGCTTCAAATTCTGGTGCAAGTGTTAAGTATGGGTTCTCCCAGTCACCAGCAACACCTAAGCGTTTGAAATCTTCACGTTGGCCATTTACTTGTTTCCAAGCATATTCCTCACATAATTTACGGAATTCAGCAAGTGTCATTGATTTACGGTCAACACCTGAGTTTGTCAATGCTTGTTCAATTGGTAGACCATGTGTATCCCAACCTGGTACGTATGGTGAACGGTAACCAGACATTGATTTAGAACGGATAATGATATCCTTTGTGATTTTGTTCATGGCATGTCCAATATGGATGTTACCATTTGCGTATGGAGGACCATCATGTAAAATCCATGGTGTTTTGTCTTTATTTTTTTCTTGGCGTTTGGCATAAACTGCTTCTTGTTCCCATTCAGCTTGGCGTTCTACTTCTTTAACTGGTAGATTACCGCGCATAGGAAATTTAGTTTTACCTAAATTTAAAGTCTCTTTTATTTTCATATGCTTTATTCTTCCTCCTAATTGACTTCACTCGTAGAAATAAAAAAAGCCTCGCCCTAAAAAGGGACGAAGCTACCGTGGTACCACCCAGATTTTGTACAGGCAATGATATATGCCTCTACACTCAATGATCGTATCGTGATCAACGTATTTCTTAATGAGTGCAGTTGCACCTGTTCAGAAATCCACTCCTGGATGATAATAAATAACTTTTCTCGCTCTAATTCTCACCTGACATAGATTCTCTTTCGATATATTGCGTTATTCATCTTGTTCCACTCTACGTGTGTAATATATACGTCATAATCTTACTATAAAAATGACGTTCTGACAACTTTTCAAATTAAAAACTCGATTAGACTTTTGTTTCGTCACTTGCTTCTGCATCTAATTGGTCATCAGTTGCCACTGTTTCTTCAGCTGGACCTTCGTTCGTTGCGTCTGCTGTTCCTTCTGCTGTTGATTCAGAAATCACTTCTGTTTCAGCAGTTTCATCGGCTACGGGTGCTTCGGTTTCAGAAACCGGTGCTTGGTCCTCTGCTACAGGGGCTGCAGTAGTTGCTTGGGCACTTGCTAAGCCAGCTTGATTTGCTACGCCATTTGCGGCTTCAAGGTCACCTTGGGCCACGGCTGTTGTTTTCCCAGTATCTGGAAGATCTACATTCCCGATAACGGTTGGGATTGCCGGAATGTCATTGTTGAAGAATTCTTCTTTGCGTTGCTCTTTTTCGGCGATTGCGGCTGCGTCATCGAAAATTGCTGGACCCTTGTCAGAACGAACTGGTAGGTCATAGGTTTTCAGAATTTCATCCAGCTGCGGTGTTGGGACTTCGCCGACTGGTTTTTCGAAGAATAGGTTTTCCCAACGCGGATCTTCGTACATTGCTTTGGCTTGCAAGACCATACCGAATGATTGGTGTAGGTAAGTACGCGCAGCTTCTTGTAGGTTGTCGGTTTCGGTATTGACTACGGTTGCTTTTTCGGCTGCCGCTGTTAAAATGGCTTGCGCTTCTTCTTCGGCACGTTCAACGATTAGACTGGCTTCGTTTAAGGCTTCTTCTCGTAGACGGTCTGCGGCTTCTTGGGCTACAAAGATTGAACGGTTAACGGTAGATTCTTTTCGTTGTGCTGCGTCTACTTCTTTGTTGGCAACATTAAGTTTTTCTTGTAAATCCTTGTTAGATTCTTCTAGTTTTTCCATAGCTACACGGACTTTGTTGATGAATTCGTCCACTTCTTGTTTGCCGTAACCTGAAATTTTCTGTTTAAATTTAATGTCTTTTAATTCTGATGCTCGCATATGAATAGCCTCCTATTTGTTTTTAATCAGTTCTATTTGCACCCTGATTTTGCCTTTTTTGGTTTCCATCAAGGTTGCGACATATTTTAAGCGTCCGTATCCTCGGACTGATGCGATGTCGCCTGGACTTAAAGGTCGTTTGGCATCGAGTACCTGACCCCAATTCAGTTTGGCCGCCCCGCCTTCGATGAGAAGTTTGGCTTTGGCACGCGGAATTCGAAATCCTTCTGATATAAATGTATCAAATCTTAGTGAAGAAAGTGTGACTTCCATGGGTTTCCAGTCAGAAATTGGTTGAATAATTTGGCTTGCTTGGTTGATACGAACCAATTTGACTTTGGAACCACCCATTTTATCGACTTCAAATTCGAGAAAGTCTGCGATTTTGGCATCCACAAAAAATTGCCAGTCACCTTTGGCTTGGATGATATCGCCAATTCGGTTACGCTCAACGCCTTGACCTAGCAATGTACCTAAGATTTGGCGATGTTCGATGGAGTTGAATTTGGCGGCGTAATGAATGTCGAAGGCGACTATTTCGAAGTCACTCGGCTGAATGTCGTAGTATCCTGGTGCCAAGACTGCGCGCTGATTTTCTGCGCCTGGGTAGCCACCGAAGAAGTCGACTTTTACTTCTTCATTATTGCCGATGATCATGGTGATGATGGCCACTTCTCTTGGGTTGAGGAATGGTGTTACGACGGGTGCATATTGGTCGATTACAGTGTTAAACCAGTCGGTCACCTTTTCAACGAAGGCGTGCTCTTCTGGGTGGAAATGCTGAAATAGTTGATTTTTATCTGCCATGCTACCGTCCTTATCTTTCGTTTACTATCCTTATTATACAAAAAATTCGTGCAGATACCTAGACCAAGCCGATTTATCTTTTAAGCCTTCGGCTAGTCGTGTATTGTCCTTTAAAAGCCGTGGGACCTTTAGGATGTGACAATAAGCGCTCAGACCCAAACACTGGAAGACTATAGCAGTGACGCACGAAGTGTGGCGCAATATAGTCTGAAGTGGAGTTGGGTCTGCTTATTGGAACTCAACTTTGAAAGCCAAGGTCTTTCAATTTGAAATCGAGCCAAGGTCTCGATTTCATCCTCGTTCACGGCTAAAGGACATACACTTCCGCCTGCGGCTTAAAAAATACAGGCATACTAGTTTGATACTATTTTTTAAATAAAATTACTAAATATCTGCCAATAACAATATATTTTGCTGATATTTGTGCGTTCAAATTTGGATTTTCTTTTGGAAGTGATTAAAAGGGCAAGAGGGTTAAAGCCCTCTTACCGATTGATTTTGGCTATTCTTAAACGGGGCAGCCATTTGTGATGAATCGGCTAATTATTCACGAACAAGATTTTATTTGTGATTTTTGGGGTGAATTGTCGTAAATCAAATTTGGTTTGCGACAATTCAAACTCATATTCACATATGAATTTCCATATGTGATGGTGACAATAGCGCTATCATTTATGGGGATATATTTGTAGTAAATTCAGAGAAAATAGCTTAAATGACATTTCGTATGCGAATAATCGGAAAATTATTCACATATGAAATCTGATTTATGAATGCAACAAAATCATGGGTGCACCATAAGCCAACCTCACTTGTGTCGGTGACTGAATGACTCACGGCTTGGTGGCAAGCACCTGCACCTAACCTGAAATCCCCCGTCTTGAATAGTAGCCGTCATTTTCCCAAAACAAAAAAGAGCTGGTACAAGTGCATGTACCAACTCTATTTGTTAGAATCGTAAGATGTTTAGGCCGTTTGAGGCTAGTTGTAGGACCAATACGCCGATCAAGACTGAGAATGAAACGCCACCGATTGATGGGATTAGATTGTCAAAGAATGATAGGTACGGGTGCGCTAGACGTTCGATGATTTGACCGAAGCGTGAGTCGCGGGCGCCTGGAAACCATGATAGTAAGGCGTACACGACTAGGACTAGTGTGTAGACGTAAATGAGATCTTGTAAGATGTTCACTAGACTATTCACGTGATTCACCTTCTCTTTCCCAGATGTTGCCACGTTCTCTTGTTGCTTTGCTAGCAGCGTGATTGTTTGTGTATTCTTCGTACAAGCCTTCGATATGAACGGTTTCTGGTACGGCGATGAAGACATCGCTTGCGACACGTTGTAAGTCACCATTGATGGCATAAACCACGCCAGTCATATAGTCAACGAAACGACGTGCGTCGTCATCAGACATTTGGGCCAAGTTCAAGACTACAGATTTGCCTGCTAGTAATGATTGGCTGATTCGTTCTGCTTCTGCAAAGATACGTGGTTTGAAGACCTCAACGGTTGCTGAAGTTTTACGTGTTTCGTTTATATTCACCACATTGTTACGGTTCGCATCATTTGCCATTACTTTGTTTTGCTCCTTCGTTGCTTGTTGCGTGTTTACTTGTTTGTCTACGATTGGTGCTGTATAAGCGGGTTCTTGAGACGTGTATGGCGCTTGATTTTCTATGCCATCTTGCGCTTCGTACGCTTCGTAGTCATCATCGTAGTTTTCATCGTCATTTCCAAAGATGTTGGAAAAAAAGTCTTTCAAGGCCATGCTGGATTCCTCCGTTTATTCTGCGTCTGTCTTAAAAAATGCTGAACCAATGCGGACGAAATCGGCACCTTCTTCAATGGCAATTGCATAGTCACCTGACATACCCATACTTAAATGTTGGCATGGTGCGTAAGCTTTGCCCATTGCTTGGACTTGGTCACGCAAGTCGCGTAATTGTCCAAAGTAAGTGTGTAGTGCTGTTTCATCAGCATCAATTGGCGCCATCGTCATTAAGCCGACAACTTCAATTTTGTCGTATTCTGCGATAGCATCCACAAAGGCACTTAATTCTTCTGGTGCAATCCCATGTTTCGCTTCTTCGCCGGACACGTTTACTTGCACAAAACATTTAATGACATGGTCTGCACGTTTGTTGATTTCTTTTGCTAATTTCAATCGATCTAAAGCATGGAAGTAAGCAACTTGGTTGATTACGTCTTTTACTTTACGGGTTTGAAGCGTACCAATCAGATGCCATTGAATATCTTCAGGCATTGCTGGCATTTTTTCAAATAAGCCCTCTGGACGATTTTCTGCAAAGTTTCTTACTCCTGCATCGTATACTGCCATGGCTTCATCTATAGAATGATACTTAGAAACACAAATCAGCGTCACATCATTTGATGATAACGCTGATGCTTTTTGTGCATTCGCAATATTGCATTCAATAGACTGCAAATTATCGCTAATGGTCATATTAACGACGACGCTTTCTGAAGAAAGGTGGTGTATCTAATTCATCGTCATCTGATGAATTAGATGAGAAGTCATTGTTTAAAGGTGTAGTATCTTCGAAACGGCTACGAGTTGAACGGTTAGTGTCTTCGTAACGGCTGTTGTCGAAGTCGTTGAACACGTCACGAGTTTCTTCTTGACGACGTTCAGGAACTTGTTTTTCTTTGAAGTTTTCTGGTTGGTTAGCGAAGTCACGACCTGTGCTAGTTTGTTGGAAAGCTGAGTGGCCACCATTGCGTTTTGCACGTTTTTCATCGCGACGTTTTTCAGTATCGATACCTGTTGCAATAACAGTTACGATTACTTCGTCTTCTAATGTTTCATCAATTGTTGTACCGAAGATAATGTTTACTTCTGATGAAGAAGCAGCAGCTACGATATCAGCAGCGTCTTGAGCTTCGAATAAAGTCAAGTCGTCGCCACCTTTGATGTTCAATAGAATTTGTTCTGCACCATCGATAGATACTTCTAATAATGGAGAAGAAATAGCTTTCTTAGTTGCTTCAGCAGTACGGTTTTCACCCGTACCAGAACCAATACCCATTAAGGCAGTACCTTGGTCAGCCATTACTGTACGAACGTCAGCAAAGTCCAAGTTTACGTAACCAGGCGCTGTAATCAAGTCAGAGATACCTTGTACACCTTGGCGTAATACGTTGTCAGCTTCACCAAATGCTTCACGCATAGGTGTCTTTTTGTCAACGATTTCTAATAAACGGTTGTTTGAGATTGTTACTAATGTATCAACGTGTTGTTTCATTTCAGCGATACCTTGAGCAGCTGACCGACCACGTTTAGGTCCTTCGAAAGTGAATGGACGTGTAACAACACCGACAGTTAATGCACCGATTTCTTCTTTTGCAATGCGGGCAACGATTGGTGCAGCACCTGTACCGGTACCACCACCCATACCAGCAGTGATGAAGATTAAGTCAGCACCTTGTAAAGCTTCACGGATTTGATCTTCTGATTCTTCAGCAGCTTTGGCACCAACTTCTGGTTGTGCACCTGCACCTAAACCGCGAGTTGATTTAGGGCCAAGTTGAATTTTTACATCAGCTTTTGAGTTTTTTAAGGCTTGTGTATCTGTATTGGCAACGATAAATTCAACGCCACGTACGTTTTCTTCAATCATACGGTTAACTGCGTTGTTACCACCACCACCAACACCTACTACCTTAATAGTAGCGTTGTTCATATCCATGTTGTCGTATTCGAATTCCATATCCATCTTATATCCTCCTGGTAATCATATTAGGCAAAAAAGTCTTTGAAGAATTTTTTAATTTTATCAACTGAGCTTTCTTCTTCATCTGACTCAGTGTCGTTGTAATCATCTTGATATTGGTTTGCTTGCGCATCATCATCATAATAGTCTTGTTGATTTGCAGCTGGCACGTCTTGTGCTTCAGTTACTTTATCATCTTTTACTTGACTATAATTGTCAACAGATTCAACTGTTGGTCGAACCGCTGGTGCAGGTTGCGCTTTAGCTTTCACTGGGCTCGCAACTTGTTTGTCATTATCTTGCGCAAGGTGATGAATATCATCAAGTTGTGCAACATATTGAATCAAGCCGATTGCTGTCGTGAAGATTGGGTTACGTAACCCAACGTATTCTGGAATGTAGTAACGTACTTCATGTTCAAATACTTCTTCAGCTAAGTCAAGTACACCTGGTAATGACGCTGCCCCACCTGTGACAATAATACCACCTGGTAAAGCAAAAGCTTCGATTTTCTTAAGAGGTTTTTTCAAGGTTTCAAAGATTTGACGTTCACGAGCCTCAATAATTTCAGCAAGATAGTGTTCGTCCACACGTTCTGGGTTTACTTTCCCAATTGTTTCAACAGGGAAGAATTCAGATTCGCTTGTGTCTTTTGGTAATGCATACCCATATTCTAATTTAATTTGTTCTGCATTTTCAATTGATGTGTTTAAAATAGTAGAAATATCTTTGGTAACTAGTTCTCCACCTTCGTGGTCAACTGTCGCAAATTTTAATAGATCATCGTGGAAAACAGAAACGCTTGTTTGTCCGCCACCCATGTCGATTAAAATTGTACCAAATTCACGTTCACTTTGGCTCATTGCTGCATAAGCATTTGCGTATGATTGAACTACTAATTCTTTAATGTTTAAACCGGCCATTGAAACGCAACGACGAATGTTATGTACAAGTGTTTTCGGACCTGTAATAAGATTTGCGTATAATTCAAGACGTACACCAATCATGCCGCGTGGGTCTTTGATGTTGTCGAATCCATCGACGATAAATTCTTCTGGCATTACTGAAATGATTTCTCTTTCAGCTGGAACTGAACGAACTTTCGCTGCTGCGAGTACGTTTTTTACGTCTTTGTCGGTAATTTCTCTGTTTTCTGTTGAAACAGCGATCATTCCATAGCAAGGTTCGATGTTTACTTGATTGCTTGGAACACCCACGATTACGTCTGTAATAGTGTGATTAGATTTCTTTTCCGCTTTTTGAATTGCGCGTTTGATAGACGCTACCGTCTTATCAATATCCACAATCACTCCGCGACTTAACCCTTGTGAGCGTTCGTGACCTACTCCAATAACATTTATCTGTTGGTTTACATATTCTGCAACTACTACTTTTATTGAAGTGGTTCCAATATCTAAACTTGCAAAAATCTCTGGCTGAACCATGTTTATTGAAACCTCCTAGAAAATTAAATATTTAATCGTATCGTTATCATTTTAACATAGACAATATCATTTACCAATGAAAATCCCGATATGTTGGGATGTAAATTTTATGTCAATTTTCATAATTGACAAGGATGATGACGTTTTCCACAAATTCATGTCTAAATTTGCATACTTAACCGTCCTTCTCATTTAATGAGAAGCCTCTCATTCTGCGCTAGATGACTGACTTTGACTTTCAACTGTGCTTGATGCGGAAGTTGAACTTGTGCTAGCTGCTGCATCGACCGCGCTCGCAGACGAAGTACTGTCCGCACCACTAGATGCACCACTTACACTAGATTCAGTTCCTGAAGCACTTGCGCTACTTGCGTCACTTGAAACTGCTTCTGAACTAAGTGCTGACGATGAAACTTCGCTCGTAGCTGCTGATTCAGCCGCCACAGACTCTTCATAAGCTTTCTTATCTTCCTCCGAAGCGTAAGGGTTGTTCCCGGCATTCAGTTCCGTGAAATAAATCGCCACTTCCATATCAATCAGACCAGTTTGTCCGTCCAATTGCTTAAGGATACCATTATAATAACTCATTCGTTCACCAATTGAACTGATAAAGCCTACAACCACATTCCCGTCCACCATTTGCAAGGCAATACGGTCATCGTTTGTGTCGTCACCCATGTAGCTCACGTAATCAATCTGTTGAATAATATCATCAGACAGACTCGCAATCGCCTCCACAGCTTCCGTCATTTTCGCCCGTTCCTGCTCATTGGCCATATCAAAACCTTCGAATAACGGCAATTCCTTCTCAAGATTCGCAATTGGCGTATCCAAAATTTGATCATTCTCTAGTAATGGGTAAAAGAAGTCAGCATTTTTAATATAACCAATTTGTCTGAACGGAGACACACTCACGGTAACCTGGTTGTAATTCTCGACCTCGACAACGGCTGATTTAATCGATGGATTCTGATTGACAATCGATTTTTCCACGTCCGCTGTTTTGAAGCCAAGTTGAAACACAGACATATCTGTTTTTAACGGTGATAAATTCAACTTCGCTTCACTGTTGTCCACGCCTTCTACCGAAATCGAAGATACATGATTCAATGGTGAAACAAAATAACCTGAAATTACTAAGGAAATCACGAATGGCGCCAAGAATAATAATCGTTTACGCCAAGGTGTCACGTGTTTTTCCTTATTTTTGGGCTTGTTGATTTTATGACCCGCATCCGGATTTTGCGGTTGCTTTTGCGCTTTTTTGCTAAAAAGATTGGTCAAATGTGGCTTTGGTATTTTCTTTGTTGGTACTAATGAATGAGATGACGCTTTAGCTTGCTTTTGTGCATGATCTTGGTCACCATCATGCTCATGTCTCGTTCGCGGCGGCTGAGCTTGCTTGGACCGGTCTGTCGTGTTGCCTGGTCGTAGACGATTTGACTTGTTGGGGATTGTTGCACTAGTGTGGTGCCCCTTCGCTTGCTCAAGTCGCTTCATTTTCGCCATACGTTCCTTATGTTGCTGTTCGCGTAACTTTTTGTTGTGTTCATATTTTCGTTGTTCTTCCAAATCCATTTAGCCGCCTCCTTTCTTCATAAAAGTGACCTATTCGCTAAAATAAGTCACCACTTTCAATTTTGTTTATTTGATTAAGTTTTCGATGACTTGAATTAAACGGTCACCGGCATCAGGTACACCTTGTTTTAAGGCGTTGTCGGCGATTTTGTCACGTTCTTGATCGTTGGCCATTAAGTCATCAATGGCAGCCACGAAGTCTGTCACATTTAAATCGTCTTCTAAAATCATTTCCGCACCGTGGTGTTTCACCAATGAGCGGGCATTCATTTCTTGATGGTTTGCAGTAACATTTGGACTTGGAATCAAGATTGACGGTGTACCTAAGGCTGTTAATTCAGTCATGGTAGTCGCACCAGAACGGCTGACGACTAGGTCGATTGTCTTGAATAGAGCAGGCATGTTATTGATGTAAGACACAATGCGGACATTGTCCCATTCGTTGAAATCATCAAATGCCTCTTCAAATTCTTGATAGTAGCTATCCCCTGTGGCAATCAGTACTTGATAGTCTTTTTGGATAAAATCAGGAATGGCTTGTTTCACTGTTTGGTTGATTTTTAAAGCACCACGAGAACCACCGAAGATCAAAACGGTTGGTTTGTCTTTGCCTAAACCATATTCGCTAAGGTCAGCTTTGGCCGTAATGTTGGCCACTTCTTGGGCACGTGGGTTACCAGTGAACACGACTTTATCGTTGTAACGTTTAAAGTCTTTACGCACGTCTTCAAAACAGATGGCGATTTTTTTCATGAAAGGTGCCAAGAATTTATTGGTCATACCAGCAACTGAGTTTTGCTCGTGAATGATACTTGGTACGCCCAAACGACTTGCTGCATATAATACAGGCGCACAAACGTAACCACCTGTACCAATGGCAACATCCGGATTAAAGGCACGAACGATTTGTTTCGCTTTTCGAATTGAATCGAACATGTAGTAAACAGTACGTGCATTATCTAGTGAAAATGAACGTTTAATCCCTTGAATTTGAATGGTCTTGAAATCTACGCCCTCTGCCGGCACGATTTTTGATTCCAAACCGCCTTGAGTACCCACATAAAGAAATTCCGCATCTGGGTACTTGGCTAAAATTTGTTTTCGTAAGGCAAGGGCTGGGTAGATATGTCCACCCGTACCCCCACCTGATAGTAAAATACGCATAGTTTGCTCCTTTATGTGCCCTGTCTTATAGACTGTCTGGGTTGGCTAAGGCTTCGATGGCCTTAATGTAACGGTCCCCACGGTTTTCAAAGTTTGGATATTGATCCCATGAAGCTGAAGCTGGTGATAGCAAGATGATGTCGCCTTCGTTTGAAAGTTCTAGTGCTTTTTGTACCGCATCTTCAATCCACTCTGCTTTGGCAATCGCTGTAATGCCTTGCGCTTGACATAAAGCTTGGAATTTATCGGCAGATTCACCTGAAATAACCATCGCATGTACATTCGTCATGTGTTCGCCTAGTTCATCAATAGCATTTCCGCGGTCTAAACCACCAGCTAACCATACAAGGCTGTCATTTGGCCCCATAAATGAATCTAAGGCTGTAATCGTAGCATCATTGTTGGTTGCTTTTGAGTCGTTGTAAAAACGACGGCCGTCGATTTCAGCAACAAATTGTAGACGATGTTTCACACCGTGGAATTGGGCAATCCCTGCTTTGATGTCTTCGTTTGATAGGCCTAGTAATTTGCCGACTGCCATGGTCACTAACATATTTTCTACGTTGTGATTCCCTGGTAGCAATAAATCACGACGGTCTAATACGACTTCATCATGCCACATGAATTTTTCTGTTTCACGGTCAAACCATGCACCATCAGCTTGTTTGCTTGTTGATGAGAACGGTACGATGGTTGCGTTTGTTTGGCGGTCACCAAATACGCCTTTTTGGTCAGCGTTTAAGATGAGGTAATCGTCACTTGTTTGGTTAGCTGTAATGCGCCATTTAGCTGAAATATATTCTTCCATTGAGCCATGGTAGTCTAAATGCGCACCATAGATATTGGTGATGGCCGCAATATGCGGTTTGAATTCGCTAGTACCCATTAATTGGAATGAAGATAATTCTAAAATCAGACGGTCAGCTTCGCTCGCTTGGCTAGCAATGTCTAGTGAAGGGATCCCAATGTTTCCGCCGACGAAGCTTTGTCCTGAAAGGTTGCTTGCATGAGATAACATTTCACCAACTAGGCTGGTGGTTGTCGTTTTCCCATTAGATCCTGTAATACCGATAATCATCGCGTCAGTCATCTTATCTGCTAATTCAACGTCGGTGTATACGGGTAGGCCAATTTCCAAGGCACGAACGACCATTGGGTTTGTGTATGGGATACCTGGGTTTTTCACCATGAAGGCGAAATCTTCGTCTAGTAGGGAAACCGGATGTGATCCTGCTACAACACGTGCGTTATTTTCGTCGATTAGTTGTTGTGCTTCTTTGTTTTCGTCTAGGGGTTTGAAGTCGTTAACGGTAACGATTGCGCCCAAGGCATTTAGATGTTGTACGACAGATACGCCTGTTTTGGCTAAGCCTAATACTAAAATTTTCTTGTTACGAATTGATTCACGCCATTCAGCTGCTTGCATGTTGATTTCCCCTTTTTGTTAATTTGATTATTTAAATAATAGAACGCCGATTAGGGCTGCGATTAGGCCGACAATCCAGAATACGATGTCGACTTTCCATTCACTCCAACCAATCATTTCAAAGTGGTGGTGGATTGGTGACATTTTAAAGACACGTTTACCAGTTAGTTTGAATGAAGTTACTTGGATGATTACACTAGCTGTTTCGATGACATAGACTAGACCAATCAATAGTAGTGACCAAGGATTGCCTAACATTACTGAAATAACAGCTAATAAGGCACCTAATGATAATGAACCTGCGTCACCCATAAAGATTTTGGCAGGTTTGCGGTTAAAGAATAGGAAACCTAATAGACCCGCTACGATAGCAATACAGAAGGCGCCGATACCACGTTCACCCATGCTGAATGCGATATAAGCATAGGTTGAGAATGAAATGACACCCAAACCTGATGATAGCCCGTCTAAACCATCTGTTAAGTTAAAGGCATTTGAGAAGCCTGTAATCCAGATTAATAAGAAGATAAAGACGAATAGGACATTGGTAATGCCTGCTGTAAATGGAAACGGAATAGACACGTGGAAACGAATCACACGGATAAAGAAGACGATTAAAGCTGAACCAACAATTTGTAGGATCAGTTTTTGTAATGATGTTAACCCTTCATTTTGTTTCTTGAAGATTTTCAAGAAATCATCCGTGAAGCCGATAGCAGCGAAGAAGATCATAGTTGCAACTAACAACCATACTTCTGAGTGCCATTCGCCTGTGATAAGTGACCAAATCAATAAGCCGATAAATGCGGCAGAAAGGAAGACTACGCCACCCATAGCTGGAGTACCAGATTTGGCTTTATGCCATGCTGGACCCTCGTCTCGGGTTACCTGACCAAATTGTTTCTCCCGCATAAATTTGATAAAAAATGGCATCCCGACTAGTGTAAGTACGAGTGTAATAATGAATAGTAGTGACATGTTGTTTCCTTTCCCTTTTTGAGTTGTGATTTTTTAAGTTAAATGCATTATGACTCCGCTAATTGTAACACAATCTGCTTGTTGGACTGAATAGATTCCCCAACAGCAATTGATTGGCCGACAACTAAGCCTTCGCCATCTAATTTCACTTCAATACCCAATAAATCAGCAAGTGCTTGACTAGCTGTTGCATTTAAACCAGTGAAGTCTGGCATGGTTGGATTCGCATCGTTGGTCAATAAGAAGATTGGTTGTGTGATAGATACAGATTCTTGACCAACCGGTGTTTGGCTGACAATTGTATCCCCTTCTCCAATGACTTCAACATTGACAAAGCTTGCATCCGTTAATGTTTGTTGGGCTACGCTGACTGATGTACCTGAAACATCTGGCACGGTAGCCGTTGTAGCTGTTTCACCATCACCTAAGGCATTATATTCTAAGGCTCTTGTTAGTAGTGGTGTATAAATTTGCGTTAACATTTCGCTGGCAGTCGTCGTTAAATTCTTCGGTTGTTCAGCTGTAATGTACAAGATGTATTGTGGATCTTCACTTGGTACAAAACCTACCACTGAGTATAGATACTTGGTTAAGCCGGCTTCGTATGTATTCGTTTCTTGGTTGAAGACTTCGGCTGTACCTGTTTTGGCAGATACAGTATAGCCGTCTAAGGCATAGGCCGTACCAGTACCGGTATCCGCATAAACAACGGATTGTAAGTATTCCAAAGTTTTGGCTGCTGTTTCTTCAGAGATTGGTGATGAAACAACTTCTGGTTCGACAACGGTCATTTGACCATCTTCTTCATAACGGTTAACCAATTGTAGTTTCATCATGTCCCCACCATTTGCAATTGAGGTGAAGGCTTGCACCATTTGATAAGGTGTCACGTAGATACCTTGACCGAAACCGGTTGTGATTTTATCCGCTTCGTATTCGTAGTTCATTGAGCCGGCTACTTCATTGGCGAAGCCTGATCCGGTCTCTTGTAACAAACCAAATTCGCGAATGTATTTTTCCCATACATCGTAACCCATTTCTCCAACTAAGTGGATCATCAAGGTGTTAGATGATTGTGATAACCCTTCTAGTTCGGTGATGACACCCCAACCAACGCCGTTATAGTCGGCAATGGTGCTGTCACCCATGGTAACTGGTGATGAATCGTAGAAAGCGTTAGGGTCAAAAACACCCTCCTCGATAGCTGCCGCTACCGTTAGGACTTTAATAGTCGATCCTGGTTCGTAGGCACGTTCCACAAGTAGGTTTTGCCACATATCTTCGATACCATCTTTGGTTTCTAGGTTAAAGGTTGGTCGTTGAGATGCTGCGACAATCGCCCCAGTTTTGGGGTTTACCAACATAGCGGTCATGGTTGACGGTTGGTATTCTTCATATACTTGGGTCATTAAGGTTTCTAGATAGGTTTGTAGTCGTGAGTCCAATGTTAGGTAAACATCAGATCCGTCGACTGGTTCTTCGAGCACTTCTTTTGTGCCAGATAGTTCATAGTTATAAGAGTTGGATTGGTATGATTTACGACCATTTGTCCCTTTTAACACTTCATCAAGCGATAACTCTAGACCCATTTGACCTGTTAAACGACTATCGATAGCAGTACCTGCTTCAAGATATTCCGCATAACCGATTAAATGAGACGCAAAGACACCGTTTGGATATAAACGGGTTGGTGATTCTGTAAACATAATTCCTGGTAGGTTTTGGTCATCAATGGCTTTCATTTCAGCGTATGTCAGGTTTTGACCAGCTGTACCAAATTCTACTTGGGCTGCGTCTTCTGTGTTTAGTGTTTTTAAGATATCGGCTTCAGACATATCAATGTATTGGCTCAAGGTCTTAGCAGTTTGTTCTTTATCGACAACATATTGTGGTTCCTCTGACTCCTCAGACCATTGATCCGTCAAAACGGCATACAACGAATAAGAAGTAGCATCCATTGCCAGCGTGTTGCCACCTACATCATAGATGGTGCCACGTTGTGCTGACAATATGCTACTTCTATCATATAGTTCTTGGGCTCGAGCAGACAAATCTTGTCCGTTCGAAGTCCCAAAGACCATTATCTCAGTAAGTCGACCAATAAATATGAAGAGTAAAATAACTGCTAAAAGAGCCGTAGTACCGATAGTTTTGCTACGATTTTTTTGGAGTTTTTTACTTTCTTTCATTATTCAACATTCCTTATATTTTCTTCGTCCATTGTTAAGCCTTGTTCTCCCGCAATTTCCATAATACGTGAGTAAGTAGATAGTTCATGAACTTCTTGTGTTAGATTTTCTTTTTCAATTTGTAATTCTTGGACTTCAGCTTGTTTGTCTTGTAGCTGTTGTGAAGTCGCACTCACATTAGCACGCATAATCACTAGTCCTAAAACCGCGGCAATCATCAGGGCAAAAACGCCTAGAATGGCCATTTTTTGAGGAATACTGATTGAGCGGTCTACTTTTACTTTGGTTTTTGTTTTTGTTGTGGTGTGTGGCACACTCGCAGGGATTGCAGCCATTGCTACATTCGCTTTTTGCGTTTGTTCTTTCGGATATGCCGGGATGTTGGGTATTGCTTTCTCAGCCGGCATTGCATGTTTTTCCATGTTTAAGCGGTCTTTTAGGATAAATATCGCCATAAAAACTGCTCCCTTCTCTATTATTGGCGTTTTTCTTATTTAATACGTTCAATAATGCGAAGTTTTGCACTTTGTGCGCGAGAATTATGTGCTAATTCTTCTTCACTTGCATAAATTGGTTTTCGATTTACGAGTTTAAAAGGTGCTTCAATATCAGCATTGATTACAGGTAAGTTCGCCGGTAATTCTTCACCAGTTGAGGCATCTTTATACATTTGTTTTACGATACGGTCTTCTAGAGATTGGAAGGAAATCGTTGAAATACGGCCACCCACATTTAGTAACGTTAGCGCTTGCTCGATAGAGTCTTCAATCGCACCTAATTCGTCATTCACTGCAATACGCACAGCTTGGAATACCCGTTTTGCTGGGTGTCCACCTTTACGGCGTGCCGGTGCAGGAATGGCTTCTTTAATGATGTCTACAAGCTCTTCTGTTCGTGTAATACGGTGGTCAGCACGACGTTGTTCAATTTTTCGTGCAATTTGTTTCGAAAATTTCTCTTCTCCGTAACGGTAAAAAATACGGACTAAATCACTATAGTCCCATTCGTTAATAATGACTTCTGCAGTCAATTCTTGCGTTTGGTCCATTCTCATATCTAATGGCGCATCTTGGTGGTATGAAAAACCACGTTCAATTTCGTCAAGTTGAGGTGAGCTCACCCCAAGGTCATAGAGAATACCGTCAACGCCGGTAATACCCAATTTTTCTAATTCAGCGCGAATATGACGGAAATTATTGTGTACTAGGGTAACTTTGCCAGAAGCAATTTCATCCGCTAGTCTTTCCTGTGCATTGGCAATTGCCACCAAATCTTGATCAAACGCTATTAAACGACCTTGATCAGATAAAGCTTCTACAATTTTCGCGCTATGTCCAGCGCCACCCAAAGTACAATCCACATAAATACCGTCTGGTTTGATTGCTAAGCCGTCTACTGATTCGTTTAATAACACTGAGATGTGATGGAATTCTTTCGCCATTTGTGCGCTTACCTCTTCTTTTTTATCTTTCTTTCACGATGTTCAAGTCAATTGAAAACATTTTTGTTTTTCTATAATCCGAAGTCCATCATATCTTCTGCAATTTCTTCAAATTTCTCTTCGATTTCTGAAGAAGCATTTTCCCATTTTTCCTTAGACCAGATTTCAATCCGATCAGATACACCCAGAATCAAACACTCTTTTTCAAGATCTGCGTATGAAACTAATGTCGTGGGGATATTGATGCGACCCTGCTTATCCACTTCAACTTCCGCCGCTGCAGAATAGAAGAATCGTGTAAAAGCACGTGCTTCTTTCTTAGCTAAAGGCAGTTGTTTCAGCTTTTCTTGGATTTTTTCCCAATTATCTAAAGGATAGCCAAAAACACACCCATCTAAACCACGTGTAATTACGAATTGGTTACCCAAGTCATCACGCAATTTGGCTGGGATGATGATACGCCCTTTGGCGTCGATATTATGTTGAAATTCTCCCATTAACATCTTTTCATCACCTTCTGTGCCTAACTTTAACCTTTATTGGTTTAAGTCTACCATATTCCCCCACTTTGCACCACATTTCACCAAAAAAAGGCTATTTTTTTATAAAATTGATATTCACAGGTGGAAAAAGCCCGTTTTATCCACAATCTGAGCCTTTTTACACGCTTTGTCCGGCTATAGAAATGTCATTTTTAGTCGAATCTTTATGATTTTTGTGGAAATTTTTTGCTATTTGGTATTTTGTGGGGTGTGGATAGCACTTTTTTTGATTTTGGTGGGTCGATGTGGTGGATAATTTATTTAATGAATTGATGATGATGGGGAGGGAAAAAATAGGTACGGATAAATATGGGCAGAAAAAAACGAGAACATGTCTTTTAAAGAATTGTTCTCGTCTTATTTATGGGCTTTCGTTACACCTTATTTTTAAATCCTATACTTGTCTTGTTACTTCTCTTTTAAACTTTCGACCTGGAATAGAATTCGCACAAAATAAAAAGGCAGGGACAATTTGTCCCTACCTTTCGATCTTTTATCGTTTAACTAAAGAATGTTGGCACAACTTGAATCAGTCGTGCTAGTACCGCAACCACATAAGCAGCGAATGCTAAACAGAATAATATATTTGATAGCTTCCGTGCCATTTTCCCAAGCTGCACTTGCTCATTTTGAATAAATTGAATCATCAATAAAATAATAGCAATAATTGAAAAAATTAAGATAACGTGCGCAACCCAAGAAAATCCCATCAAATAAGTCGAAATGAAGTGAAGGCAGACCAATAAAATTGGCTCTACAACATCTACCGGGGCCAGCTTCACCTTGCCTACATATAAAAATCGATGTCCAAAAACATTCACTATGTACAGGCTAACAATTGGTAATACATATAAAAGAATTTCGCTCCATTTAAAAGCCATCGTAGACTACCTCTCCTATAAATCTTATCTATTAATCTTAGCTAACAAGTTATCAAATGTCTAGTAAAGTTTGTGGTGACACGGTTAGCGAGCATTTTTAAAGTTGTGATTTCAAGCTTTAAAATCCGCAGTAATTTGTAACGGAGATTACTTATAATTATAATCGCTGGCCGAGCTTGACCAACCGCTGCAATGCCTTGAAATCTTAATTGTGACAACATCCCAGCGCTTTATAAATAAGGCGAAAAGTACATTTCTTAATTTACCAAAATGGATAAATCCAAATTTTGATTACTTCAAGGGGTTGTGTGAATATTTATGAGAAAAAATGAGTCCCAGAACTGTTTGTGTGATTCGACTTCAAAAAAGGAAATCACACAGCCCTCTGTGTGACGCTAATATTCTCATTTTAAATACTTCAGTGCATTGAAGTACGCAAATAGCGTTTATTTTTGATTTTAAATATACAATCATCAAGAATCCGGACAAATTACTTTATCCTAGCGTAAAACTAAGCCCAAAATGGCTTAAAACCAAAATGAATAGAAGGCTAAACCAAACCCAGTGCACACAAAAAGGCGCTAACCACAACAGTTAGCGCCCTTTTAATTATATATAATCAAATTTATTGATTGAGAAAGATCGAAACCTTTCTCTAAAAACGTTCTGAGCTAAATAAATTATTCAGCTGCAGCGTCAGTCATTACATCTTTACCGTCGTAGAAACCACAGTTAGCACATACATGGTGAGATTTACGTAATTCACCACAGTTAGGGCATGCGTTCATTCCAGGTACTTCCAACTTGTAATGTGTACGGCGTTTATGTTTTCTTTGTTTTGAAGTTTTACGTTTTGGTACTGCCATCATTACACCTCCTAATTAATTATCAATTATGCTTCATCCGACGATTCTGAATCTTTGAATAAGTCTTGTAGCTTGGCAAATTCAGGGTTAACTACTTCCTCAACTTCGCGCTCCGCTTCAAAATCAGATTCACTTACAACTCGCCAGTCATTCCCTTCAGGAAACTCATCTGCTGCTATCTCCGCCTCAGTTAAAATCTGAAGTGGCATATTCAGAAGAATGTGGTCACGAATCGATTCTTTCAAATCAATTGTAAAACTATCCATGAATAGTTGTGTCACATGATCTTCGTCAACAATATCTGAATTCCAACCGTCTTCAATAAAACGTTCAGAAACTGGTAGTTGCACATCCAGTTCTACAGGCTCAAGAGACCGTGTAGATGGCATCGTCATTTTTAGTGCTAATCGTAATTGTGTCAATACTGTGTGTTCTTCGTAGAGAACCATACCTTCGACTTGAACCGGCGACATGTCAATCAACTCAGGAATTACTGCCTTCATCTCTTCTTTCATATCAACTGATTCGTTAATCATCATTGGTTGGGATGCGATTTGACGCAACTCTTGGATAGACCATTTCATTATTGACCACCTAATAAGCAACAAGAAAAATTATACCTAGTTTAAACTTATTTGTCAACGTTTTTTCCTTGACAAGCTAATTTTTTAAACAGAATATCAATTCCATCTCTAAACTGTGGATGAAATGCACTTTCACCATACTACTAGCTTGAGACTAAAAAGTAAACAAATTTCTCTTGTGCTCCCTTTCGATTTTATTTTTTGTATTTTACTTAAAAATTGGCGGGTGATTAAAATTCTGACTCGGCAACTGTGGCGCAAGCATCTCGTATATCCGGTCTGCCTGAATCCACATCGGCCACGCACGCTCCACTGATTGGTCCACCCGACTGACCAAATTCCAGCGATTGGCATCCTGACTCAACGCTTCCTTCATCAACTTCAGGTAAGCACGCCCCTGAGCATTCGCCGCAAGCAGCATCAGCGGTTGCGACTGGTCCGGTGCCAACATCCCTTGCATCTGCGCATCATGGACATTCAACACCGTCATCAAGGCCGTACGTTGGACGCGATTCCGCGACCAGTTCCTGTTTTTTACATTATCTACAAAATCCTCAAAAGACGCAACTTGCTTGATCGCCTCTTGCATCCGGTGCTCCATCCCGCCAGACATCTGATAAATCGACGCCAGCTCATCAGCACTTGCACTTAGCAGTTTATATTTGAGAAAAGGAAACAACTGATTCCAGCCGACAAGCTGTTGATTACTTATCGCCGCCATCAATTGTGCAACCATTTGCTCAGGAACTACTGCAGCCAGTTTGACTGGGAAATTCTCTGCTTGGGCATCATTGGTTTGAATCATACGCCGAATAGCAGAACCCGATGTAAAACGAGGTGAATCCTCACTTAAAGTCGTTTCGTCCAGCTCTTCTAAACGGTGGTTGTCCCCAATCCTGTTCACCGGCACTAACTGCATGGGCTTTTCCAATTGGGCATTGGCTTTTGCATAGGCAAAGGCTAACAAGGTGTTGGCGTTATCCTGGAAATGTATGTTTAAATGACGGATTGCATCATGATCAGCCATCAGTGTCTTGATAGCGGCTATCCTTTTTTCCGCAAAAGACATATTGTCAATTGCATCGACACTGGCATTGGCTGCTGCTACAGCTTTAGGGTGATCATGCATCCATTGGGCTAGAAGCTCATAATCCTTAAAATGCGGGTCTTCCACCCCAAAGGATACAAAATCACATCCCATAGCACTCAAGGCTTGAATGCCGCCACTAGCGAAGATGTCGGCCGGCTGTGTGGCATACCAAAAAGGCAGCTCAATCACCAGGTCACATCCATTGGCTAGGGCAACCTGTGCCCGGTCCCATTTGGAGATGAGGGCTGGCTCGCCGCGTTGGACATAATTACCAGACATGAGTCCGATGACAAGGTCCGCCCCGCTTTGTGCCCGTGCTTGCTGCAATTGATAGGCATGGCCGTGATGAAATGGATGCCATTCTGCTATAACGCCAACTGCTCGCATGCGCGTTCCCCCTTTTTCCTAAAAGCTTATTTCTCTGCTGCGAAGAAGATACGTTTAGATGTTGCATCCGGTGCATCTTGCGTGAAATCGGCTGTTACACGGATATTCTTGAAACCAATTTCGGTCAAGATAGCCTTGTACGTCTCGATTGGCAAGGTGCGTTCGTAATGTAATTCTTCGAAGCGTTGGTATTGGTCGTCGTTTTCGTTTTGCATGAATACGTTAATGGTATGATCGATGGTATTTTCGCCACGGAATTGGTTTGACGTCCATGTAAAAACAGCATCGTCCCACTCAACCACAAGCGAAGTTTCTGGGTAGATTTCATTCATTTGATATTCAGAATGGACATCAAACATGAAGACCCCACCATCTTGTAATTGTTGGTACACATGACGGAAAGTTGCTTCCACAGCTTCCTCGCCATCTAGATAACAAAATGTATCACAGAAACATGAAATGACAGCTGCTTGTTGGTCTAAGGTAAAAGTGGTCATGTCGTCAACCCAGAAATCAATGTCTAAGTCCGCATCAGCGGCATTGACTTGTGCAGCCGCAACCATTTTTTCAGATAAATCTAAGCCGCGCATTTTGTAGCCAGCTTGTGTCATTAAGACTGCAAATTGGCCACCACCGGCACCTAAATCCAACCAAAAGTCATCTTCGCCCAAGAATTTATCATAGGCTTGGATGCTTGCTGTGGCATAGTTAAACCATGATAAATAAAGACTTTCGTCAAATAGGACCTCGTAAACATCCGCAAACACGTCGTATTGTTGGTTATTTTCGCCCATTATCGTGTCCTGACTAGCTTAACCAAGCTTCAACGTTAACCA
This sequence comes from Aerococcus agrisoli, assembly GCF_003797145.1. GTDB lineage: Bacteria > Bacillota > Bacilli > Lactobacillales > Aerococcaceae > Aerococcus > Aerococcus agrisoli. Next base: position 48,209 of record NZ_RKMG01000008.1, read on the forward strand.
TTGGTGCTTCAGCCCACATTTTTTCTAAGTTGTAGAAACCACGTTCTTCAGATGTGAATACGTGTACGATTACATCATAAGCATCGATTAAGATCCAACGGTTACCGTCTTTCCCTTCGATACCTTTCACTTCAAAGCCAGCTTCTTCAATTGCTTCTTCAACGGCATCAACGATAGCTTTCACTTGGCGGTCATTACGTCCACTCATCATTACAAAGTAATCTGCTACGGGTGTTACGTTCGCAACGTCCAAGGCTACGATATCTTGTGCCAAACGGTCGTCTGCTCCTCTTACAATTGCTTCTAATAGTACTTCACTTTTCTTCGTCATATGTGCTCCTTTTTATGTGTTTACATGTGTTAAAAAAATATTACATCAATTATTTATTACGTTTGGCTGTCCAATCGTTATAAATATTGATAGTTTCTGGGTAAACGATGCGTCCACTATCTACTAAGTGGATAATGGATTGTTTCATTTTGTAATCAACGGCATCGTCCAAGTTGTTTTTGGCTAATTCACGTGCTTTGTCTACGCCCTTGAAGGTACGTCCGGGTTCGATGTAATCGGCCACGAACAAGACTTTTTGGTCAAGGGTCATGTCATAACCACCAATTGTATGGTTCCAAACGGCTTTCAAGATATCCTCATCGGTTACCCCAAAGTCACGGTTGGCAATCATGGCTGCTAAGGGACCGTGCCAAATTGCAGAGCCATAGTCTAACCAACGTGGATCGTAGCCTGGATAATCTTTAAACAGACTTAGATGTTTCACGCTGTCGTCTTTGGCAAAATCGTGTAGTAAAGCAGCGATGCTCGCTTTTTCCACGTCTGCACCTGGCAAGTTCTTCGCCATTTTCACAGCGGTCTCTTCCACACGTAAGACGTGCTTGAAGCGTTTCTCTGCCAATCGTGCTTGCAATTGTTTTAATAGTTCGTCACGGGTAATGTGAATTAAATTTGGATTGAATTCCTTAGCTTTCATGCGGTAAATAAAGCCCCTTCTCCTTGATGTAATCGTTGACTGCTTGCGGAACGAGATAGCGTATAGAATCACCGTTGCCAACTGCTTTTCGAATTGCGGTTGATGATGCGGTCATTCCTTCAGCATCCACAAAAATCAGTGGATAGTCTGATTCGGTTTTGTATCCTTCGCGACCGACGCCGACAAAGTGAACGAGTTTAATCAGGTCATCAATGCGGTGCCATTGCGGAAGATTTTCAATCATATCTGCCCCGATGATAAAGTAAAATTCATTGTTGGGATACAAGGTCTTGAGAATCTCCATAGTTTCGACAGTATAAGACTTGCCCTCACGTTGGAGTTCAATATCTTCCAGTCTAAAATGTGGATTATCAGCAATGGCCAAATCAATCATATCTACACGGTAGCTATCATCAATCGTATCCTTCGTATGCGCATGCGGCGGTTTTTTATTCGGCATAAACCAAATTTCATCTAATTTCAATTTATCAAAGACTTGCTCAGCCATTAACAGATGTCCATTATGGATTGGATTAAAAGTGCCTCCTAGAATCCCTATCCGTTGGTGCGGATGGTCGGCGAAAGCAAGTTGTGTCTCTGGTTCGTTGACCAAGGTTACGTTTTCTTGGTTTAAAAACTGTACTTTTCCCACAAAATGCCTCCTACCGTTACGCTAATGCTCTTACTTCAGTTGAAACTTTTTGATTCTTCGCTTCAGAAGATTGACGGTATAAGGTAATCACACGGCCAATCGTTTGTACGACAAATGCATCCACAGCTTCAGCAATCGCTGCTGCCGCTTCGTCAGTCTCTTCGTCCGTATTTTGTAATAAATGAACCTTGATCAATTCGCGTTTTTCTAGCAATTCATCAATTTGCACCATAAATTCTTCAGATAAACCATTCTTACCAATATTGGCAACAGGATTTAAATGATGGGCTTCTTTACGTAAAAATTTCTTTTGTTTGTTATTCAAGTTGAATAAACTCCTTTCACTTTCATCTATCTCAAAAAATTAGATTAATTTTTCTCTTGTAAAAATGTCAATACCCTTCGGTACGTACGCAGCTAGGCGAACTGGTGTATTCACGGTAACCCAGCCTAATCCTGGGAATACGATATCAGAAGGCTCTTTAATCGCAATCTCTTTGCGTACCAATGGTGGAAACTCGTCAACATTCTCTGCATAAGGCGGTTGTAAAATACCACCTAAATGTTCTTGGTAAAATTCATCCGACCCCTCTAATTTACGACGGTGAATCTTCACTTGGTTAGACATGTAGACTGTAAATGAAGTGCGTTCACCTGTAATAAAGTCTAATCGTGCTAAACCACCAAAGAACAAGGTTTGTTCAGGGTTCAATTGGAAAGTCATTGGACGGATTTCTTTACTTGGTAAAACTTCCACCAATTCTTTACCTTTCAATAATGAGGTCATTTGACCATCATTCATGATACCTGGTGTATCGATTAGGTTTGCTGTATTTCCATCAGCATCGTCAAATGGAATCTCGATTAAATCAAGAGTTGTTCCTGGGAACTGACTTGTCGTAATCACGTCCGCTTGTACACCTGTTGCTTGTAAGATACGGTTGATAATAGATGATTTCCCAACATTGGCCATACCGATGACATAGACATCGCGACCTTGGCGCATTTCATCAATTTTCGCCAATAAGGCATCAATATTTTCACGTTTCTTCGCTGATGCAAGCATCAATTCATCCACGTGGATACCGTTGTCTTTCAAGTATTTACGCAACCAATTTTCGATACGGTTGTGTTTGACAGCTTTTGGAATAGCATCCATTTTATTCGCTACCATCAAGATTTGGTTCTTACCGACGAAACGGTTTAGACCGTTAATCAATGAACCTGCCACATCAAAGATATCAATCACGTTCACGATTAATGCATCTTTGTCCCCTAAGGTATTTAAGATGGCTAAGAATTCGTCAGCTGATGTTGAAACTTTTTCAAGGGTGTTATAATGGCGCAATTTAAAACAGCGTTGGCAGTATAAAAGTCCTGATTCAACGCCTTTTTCGTATGCAGATTTTGGTGTATAGCCACGTTGATCAGGAAATTCTGTTTGGACTAAAGCACCACAACCTACGCAATATAAGTTTTCTTCGTTAGACAATATTGTTCCTCCACTTCAATTCTGGATGTGCATTTTGCATTCGTTTAAATAATATTTTTTCTAGTCGTCGATTGAGTAAGGTCCAAACCATATCTGTTTCGACCAAAGGCATCACCAGAATACTGCGGATACCGAAGCGATTACCACCGAAAACATCTGTCATTAGTTGATCACCAACAATGACTGCTTCCTCAGGTGCAACCCCTAATTTATCCAAGGCACGTTTATAGCCACGACGTGATGGCTTTTTCGCATCAGCAGTATAGAGAACACCAAGTTCATCTGCTACGCGTGCAACACGTTTCTGGTTGTTATTAGAAAGGATAACGACAGGGATACCTGCTTCTTTCATCGTGGACAACCAAGCTCTTAACTCCGGTGTTCCATCAGGATTATTCCAAGCAATCAAGGTATTATCAAGGTCTGTGATGACACCCTTTATATTATGTTTCAATAATTGTTCAGGGGTTAATTGATAAATACGTTCAATCATCCATGTCGGTGTAAAAAAGTCTTTTCTCATGACGGCCTCCCATGTTTTTTCATGATTAAGTATACCACAAGACCCCGTCACATTCACAATTCGGGCTAGCCAGCAAGGCTTGTCGCATTGGCCTAGAACCAACATCCTAATCAACAAAAAATGCTACGAACATATCGGGCTGATATGCTCGTAACATTATCAATCGTCTAAAATTACATACCCTCTACTATAACCCCATCTGACGCAAAGTCAAGAGGAATCACACTAGCATCAAGGTCTAAAGCTTGTAAATTTGTTAAAATTGCATCCACGTGGTCTGCATGTACCAAAGTCATCACTGTTGGACCAGCACCAGACAAGTAAGTACCATAGACACCGTCCACATTTTTCAAGGCTTCACGCACTTGCGCCAATTCCGGTACTAAACTCGCACGAAATGGCTCATGCAACTGATCCATTTCCATTAAGGTGCCGACAGCTGCCAAATCGCCCTCGAATAACTTGCTCACAAACACATTGCCAATCCCATTGGCACGAACTGCATCTGTAAAGCTTAATTCTTTAGGTAAAACGGCACGCGCTGCCTTCGTCAATAATTCCCGGTGAGGCACGACTGCAATAAAATGGACATCATCTAGGATCGCTTTAGTCCACAATACATGGCTTTCGTCCATAGCCACCGAAACCACTAGCCCCCCTGCAATTGCTGGGGCGATATTATCTGGGTGACCCTCTAATTCATTCGCCATATTGATTTTAGTCGCAGTATCCCATTTTTGCCCAGATAAAATTTCTGCAATGGCAATACCTGCAACAATAGCAGATGATGATGAGCCTAGACCACGAGCAGTGGGTATATCACTAGTCATCACTAAATGATGCGGGGCTACATCCGGTGCAAAACGTAGAATGGTTTCAATCACCATATTGCGCTCATCGTGAGGAATGCCTTCCCCAAGTTCATGGTCAATCACCCAAGATGCTGATGGTCCCACAATTTCAAGTGTTAGGTATAAACCAAGCGCAACACCTACCGAGTCAAAACCTGGACCCATATTGGCTGAAGTTGCTGGCACTTTAATACGTATGTTTGTATTTGTCATCGCACCCACCTACTTTGCATCTGCCATGACAGCATAGTAAGATACCAATGATAATTCATCACTATTTTGGGTTGCACTTTGAATTTGGGCTAATTGTGCTTGAGACATTTCATGCGTTACCACAACGATTTCCGCATTATGGGCTTCGTGTTTTGGTTCTTGGAAGACTTTGTCTAAACTTACTTTGGCGTCATCAAAAATTTTGACTAATTTCAAGAATTGACCTTGTTTGTCTTCCGTCACAAAATGGAAGAAGCCAACCGATTCAATATTTTCTGCTTCACGCCATGTTGCCTCTTGGCTGTAATTCGCAAAGGCATGACCAGTAGTTTGCGTTTCAATATGTTGACCAATCGCCATAATATCTGAAACAACCATAGCCCCAGTTGGTAATTCACCCGCACCTGGACCATAGAACATCATTTCACCAGTTGCCGCACCAGACGTAAAGACTGCATTCATTTCGTTACGAACCGTTGATAATGGATGTGTCTTCGGTACTAAAGTTGGGGCAACTGACGCATATACTGTGCCGTCTTTAAATGATGCAGTACCAATTAATTTAATCACATAACCTAATTGGTCAGCGACCTGAATATCACGTGATTTGACGTGACGAATACCCTTCACAGGAATCTTGTCTAAGTCGACTGATACACCGAAGGCCATTTTAGTTAAAATAACCATTTTACGCGCAGCATCAAAACCATCCACATCACCAGATGGATCCGCTTCGGCTAAACCTAAAGCTTGTGCCTCAGCCAATACTTCATCAAAATTACGTTCTTGTTCATACATTTTGGTCAAAATGTAATTCGTTGTCCCATTGACAATCCCTGAAACAGACGACAATTTATCAGACGCTAATGACGTACGTAAACTATTCAAGATTGGAATCCCGCCAGCAACGGCTGCTTCATAAAGGAAGTCTAATTGATTAGCGGCTGCATATTGAATTAATTTTTGACCACGTTCGATAGCAATTAAGTCTTTGTTAGCAGTAACAATGTGTTTACCTGCACGCAAGGCTGCTTCAATGCAATCCGCAGCAAAGCTAGTGCCACCCATTACTTCTACGACGATATCGATTTCTGGGTCATTGATGACATCGTTAAAATCTGTCGTTAAGGTGATTTCTTCCGGTAATCCTGGATGTTTCGCACGAGATTTTTCAATATCGCGCACAAAAATCTTCGCTACTTTGTAAGAAATGCCTTCTGTATCCGACATTTTTTGGGCATGGTCGTGCATAATTTTTGCCACACCGCCACCAACTGTTCCTAAGCCTAATAATCCAACCTTTATTTCTTTCAAGTTCGTCACCTCTTCTGATTATTCTCTTTCGTTTACTTACCTAACTTTCGAGATTCTCTCATTTCTTTTTAATAATATCCATTTTACCTGTAAATTCATAAAAAGCAATTAATTGTTGCACGTACTCATAATCTGGCACATAGACTTCGTTTCGTCCCTTAATTTTAATCGTTGCTTCTGACCCTTTACCTGCCACAATAATCGTTGTAGCCTTACCTGTAGCCATCGTATCCTGGTAGGCTGTGTAAATGGCACCCGTACGGTCCATTTGACGACGAACATTCGCATTGGGATTCACTTCGCGAATACCTGCCTCGATTTCATCCATAATCTTGTAGGGATCTTCAAAGTTAGGATCATCACTAGTAAGATAAATTTCATCTGTATTCAATCCCGCAACATGTCCCATATCAGGTCGACGGTTTTCAGCTTTTCCTCCTGCTGACCCAAAGACAATTCGAATATCATTGTCGGGAGCCATTTCCTTCACTGAAGAAAATAGCTCTTCGAAAGAAATTTTATTGTGGGCAAAATCTATGACAAAGGTGATGTTGCCGTCACTTGTTTTATACACATCCATACGACCTTCGCTGGTTGCTTGCGCCAAGGCTGTTTGTATTGTTGACCAGGCAATGTTATTTTCACGGGCAATTGCTGCAGCTACTAAAGCGTTGTTGACATTAAAATGACCTAGAACATTCAAAGTCATTGGTATTACTTCACCAGCGTTGTGCACGATGAAGTTTTGTTGACTATCATTGAAAGTTAATTGGTTGGCAAAATAATCTGCACCCGGATTTTTACGGCTAACAGTCACAATTTTTTCGATATTCGTTGCTGCTTGTGCTGCTGCTAGTATTTCATCGAAGTGGTCAGTGTCTTCGTTTAATACGGCAACACGTCCATGTTCAAAAATACGTAATTTACTGTGGAAATAATCCTCAAAAGTCGGATGCTCTACAGGTGAAATATGATCCGGTGAAATATTTAAGAAAGCCACGATATCCATGCCGACACCATCAACTCGGTTATATTTGAGAGCCTGACTAGAAACTTCCATCGTTGCACGAGTCACGTTATGATCGCGCATAGTTGCCAGCATGCGGTACAGGTCCATAGCTTCAGGGGTAGTTAACGAAGATACCTCTTTGGTCACACCATCGTAATTGAACGTAGAAGAGATAAAACCAGGTTGTGGTGCATTCTTTTCATGGCTATCTTGGCTCAAAATTTGATTTACAAAACCAGCAGTTGTTGTTTTGCCTTTGGTACCCGTAATCCCTGAAATAGATACGGTTTGCCAAGGTGCTTGGTAGAATTCATTGGCCAAAATAGGCATTGCTTGGCGAATATTACTTACAACAATACCTGGCACATCTACTTGAAAAGCTTGCTCAGATACATAGGCAACCGCACCTTTTTCAATTGCATCCACTAAATACGCTTCTTTAAAGGCTAGACCTTTGCAGACAAAAAGAGTCCCTGGCACTACCTCGCGTGAATCAAAGGTGATTTGGCCAACCTCAATTCCTGCTGCCCGTTCGCCATTGATGATTTGTATGTCGTCTGCTTGAGACTTGAAAAAAGCAATAATTGCTTCTAAATTCATTGAATCTGACATCTTAAACTCCCTTTTCTTGTGAAATCTGTAAAATAAAAAAGGGTCGTGATGCCACGACCCTCTATACGACACAGAATGTCTGCCATATTGGTGTACGATAAGTATACTTACCTGAACTTATCTCATTTCCTAAATAAATAAAATTTATTATTGGATTAATTCGTAAATTTCCATTGCGACTAAGTCGATGTCGTCAAATTGGAAAGTTTCATTGATCGTTAAGTCTTCTAATTCAAAACTTTCAGATTCTTTATTGTATCGAACGATACATTTTTCAACGCCCTCTTTTTCAAAACGACGTACTTCGATTTCTGAGTCATCTGAAAGCATGGCTTTCAAACGCGTAATGATTGCTTCTAATCGAGATGATTGCATAATAATCTCCTTTCGCCTTCTTATCTTTGTCATTTTAACACTCTTTGCATGAATAAAAAACCCAAAATTGGATAAGAATGCAATTAATTTTCATAAAAAACCATGATTTGCCTAATTTATAGAGGTTCTAGAAACAGATTTCCCTATTCGTCTCCTTTTCGACGAATGTTTAAGGCCGAAAGATATTTTTTTGGCCATTTCAAAGGTTTATATAATTCATCGAATGTTGTTGATAAATGCATGCTACTACTCAAGAAACTACGTTTATTTTCTGTTTTTTCTTCAATCATAAATTCGTAAATGTGATACAAATCCTCATAAAAGGCATCGGCTGATACTTCATAGATCAATTCATCTAAACTTTTATCATAGATGTCTTTTTCTTTATGCACTTTTACGACAGCCTGTGGAAAATCAGCCACTTCATCTAGCAAATGTCCAAATGGTGCTGTTTCTTCCAGTGAAGCCAAATATGGTGTTTTCATTGCAATCACAGGCAAATGATTGGTGATAGCCTCAATAAATGTCAGGCCCTGTGTTTCAGACGTCGATAAATTCACGTATACGTCGGCTGCTTGGTAGAATTCATTCACATGGTCATGATCGACAAATCCTGGAAAAATGATTTTATCTTCTAAGCCAAGTTCCGCAGTTAATTCTTTCAGTTCCTCAAGTTGAGGACCATCGCCTGCCAACATCAATTTGACGTTGGGAATGTGCGTTAAAACGCTTGGTAATTGTTTGATAATGGCGATTAAATTCTTCTCTTCCGCAATCCGGTTGATGGATAAGAGTAAATACTCATCTGGATGAATACCCCATCTTTCTCGGACAGAAGCCAAGGTGTCACTGTCTATTTTTTTCGGTACCTTAACCCCCGTTGCTAGAACGTGGATGGGTTTTCTAATTTGGTAATCCACCAAAACTTCCTTCATTTGTTTACTTGGTGAGATGACCAAATCTGCTTGGTCGCAGAAAATTTTGGATAGTTGCACCACCGTCTTACGTGATATCAATTTACCGTTCAATAAATAATGCAGATATTTTTCATACCATGTATGGTAGGTATGGATTAAAGGAATGCGCATATATTTCGATACACTAACCCCCATTAAACCCATGGAAAATTCAGTTTGGGTATGCACGACATCGATTTTAAGCTCTCGACATTTTCGGTAAATGGCACCAAAGAAAGGCACCGCTACCCGTCTATCTTTGAAAAAGATAAAGGGCACAGATTCATAGCGAAATACATTATGTTCCACACCGGTTACTTTTGGATCGGAGGTGGTAAAGATATAGACATTATGCCCATTCTCTTCAAAGGTCTCTTTTAATGTTTGGATTGAGGTAGCGACACCACTCACTTGTGGGAAGTAGGTATCGGTAAAGATTGCTATATTCATCTGAACACTCCCTAAATGCTACTGTTTCTTATTATACCTATCCTAACACATTATGGGAGGAGACTAGTATTCAAATGTCTAAAATTTTTCATAAATTATTCAAGTATTTTTATCCAAAATGTAAGGCTTATCTCCCTAATAATTTTTCTATCCATGAAAAATAAAAGTATATTTTTGTCTGATACAACAAAAAGAGGCTGGAACAAAAAATTGAAATCAAAGATTTTCCGTCCTTACAGTGTACGTTCCTTGTGAGCCGTGGGACCATTGAAAGCCAAGGTCACTCGATTTCATCCTCTTTCACGGCTAAAGAACTAGACTTTCAGTCCTTTAACCTGTGCCCATGATAGATTTCAATCAAATTTTATATGAATTTTTCAAAGTAAAAGGCGTACACAACTCTTTTTAAGAATTGTGTACGCCATTTTAGAGGACTTTTGTCTCATCCTCTTGTATATATTTTTTTGACTAAGCTTCGTCAGGATAGATTGCCACAAGACGTCCTTGAACTTTCCCGTCTTCTAATTCCTTAATAGCTTCAGGGATATTTTCAAATGTTGTTTCATGTAACTTAGGTGTCAAACGACCATCTTTCATTAATTCATAGATGGCAGCGATATCTTCTTTATCGCCACCTACTGAAGATAATAATTTTTTATTTTTGGTGATAAAATCGGTAACATCTATCGTTGTATATAGTTTACCCATACCAACCAAGACTACCGTACCACCAGGACGAACAGTTTTTAAAGCCTCTGATGTAGTAATATCAAAACCTGCAAAATCCACAACTAAATCTAATCCTACTTCCGCCAATTCAGTAATATTTGATACCACATCTTTGGCCCCAATTTCACGCGCTAAGGCTTGCGCTTTATCAGATGTATCTACCGCATAAATATCTTCAATACCTTCTGCTTTGGCTGCTTGTAAAGCAAATTGACCTAATCCTCCGATACCGATTAAGGCAATTTTCATACCTGGTTTTGCTTGTCCTGCAGTAAACAATGCGTGATAAGAGGTCATACCAGCATCTGTTGCAGATGCTGCTTCTTTGATTGATAATTCGTCCGGTACATGTACTAAGTCAGATGCAGGTGCATGGATACGTGTACCAAAGCCACCATCATATGCATATCCCGGTGCCATACCGGAAGGACCAGTCGGACAAATTGCCACACGGTCGCCTACTTTAAAATCAACTACTCCTGGACCAACTTCAATAATCGTCCCCGCATTTTCGTGACCCATGATAATAGGCACATTCATAATGCTCATCCATTCTTCACTCTCAAGAGCACCAACATCTGAATGACAGATGCCAACAGCACCGGTTTTGATTACAACATAACCTTCTTGTGCTTTCGGATCCTCTTTTTCAACCATTTGCAATGGTGCGTGTGTCGTAGTAAATTGCCAACCTCTCACGAAAAATCACTCCTTATAAATTTTGTACACCTCAATTATAACGTTAAGCGCTTACATTGTGCAAATATGAACAATATTTAACACTATAATTTGCGTCATAATAATATATTATTTCGCTGCATATACAGGTGTATTGACCTAAATCGTTATTATAATGAATGTTTTCTGTCATTTTTATTTTCTAAAGAATCTTGTATATGGTGATATTGCGTCATTTACACGCAAAAAAGAGCTTGAGTCATTTAAGGCTCAAGCTCTTTCAAATGTTTATTTAGGGAAATGATTATAGTTCAGCTAATTCTGGAACAGCTTCACGGATCATTTCTTCTGCTTCGTCAGATGTAGTTGCTTCGTTCACAACTTTATCAGCTAATGCAGCCATTTTTTCTGAATCAAGTTTAGAAATTAATGAACGGATTTTAAGTACAGATGATGCAGACATTGAGAATTCATCAAGACCCATACCTACTAATAATGGCGCTGCCATTGGTTCCCCAGCAACTTCACCACACATACCAGTCCATTTACCTTCTTTATGACTTGCGTCAATAACGTTCTTGATCAAACGTAATACAGATGGGTTGAATGGTTGGTATAAGTATGAAACGTGTTCGTTCATACGGTCAGCCGCCATTGTATATTGGATCAAGTCGTTAGTACCGATAGAGAAGAAGTCAACTTCCTTAGCAAATTGATCTGCTAATACAGCTGCCGCTGGAATCTCAATCATGATACCTACTTGAATGTTATCCGCAACTTCTACACCTTCAGAAACTAACTTCGCTTTTTCTTCTTCAAAGATTGCTTTCGCAGCTCTGAATTCAGGCAAGTTAGAAATCATTGGGAACATGATACGTAAAGTACCATATACAGAAGCACGTAATAACGCACGCAATTGAACGCGTAATAATTCAGGTTGGTTTAATCCAATACGGATCGCACGGTAACCTAAGAATGGGTTCATTTCTTCAGGTAATTCTAAGTATGGTAAATGTTTGTCTCCACCGATGTCCATAGTACGGACAACAACTGGATGACCTTCCATGCTCTCAAGAACTACTTTGTAAGATTCAAATTGTTCATCTTCTGTTGGCATTTCATCAGAATCCATGTATAAGAATTCTGTACGATATAGTCCGATAGCTTCAGCACCATTGTCATGAACACCAGTTAAATCTTTAGGTGTACCAATGTTCGCAGCTAATTCGAATTTTTTACCATCTTTAGATAAAGTTTCAGCATCTTTCAATTTTTCCCATTCAGCTTTACGCGCTAAGAATGCGTCTAAAGTAGCTTTGTATTCAGCAATTGTTGCGTCATCAGGGTTAATGATTACTTCACCATTTAAACCATCAACGATAACCATGTCACCGTCTTTGATTTCTTTAGATGCAGAACCAGAACCTACAACTGCAGCAATTTCTAATGAACGAGACATAATTGCAGAATGAGATGTACGACCACCGATATCAGTTGCAAAACCTTTTACATAAGTACGATTTAATTGCGCTGTATCACTTGGTGTTAAATCATACGCTACCACAACAACTTCTTCATCGATTGTTGATAAGTCAGGAATACGAACACCTAATAAATGCGCTACTAAACGGTCAGTAACATCTTTGATGTCAGCTGCACGTTCCTGCATATATGGGTTATCTTCCATACCTTTGAAGATATCGATATAGAAATCAGCTGTTTGACGAACTGCTGATTGAGCATTTAAGCCTTCATCATCAATTTTTTGTTCATAAGCTGTTCTCAATTCTGGATCTTCAAGTACCATCAAATGAGCATCAAAAACTTGCGCTTCTTCAGCAGATAATGACTTAGAAGCTACGTCTTTGATTTTTTCGATTTCTACTTTTGAGTCTGCTATAGCGGTTGCTAAGCGTTCTTTTTCTTGTTGTGAATCGTCAGATTTTGAAATTTCAAAACTTAAGTCAGGTTCTTCAACTAAGAACGCTTTAGCGATGGCAATACCATCACTAGCCGCGATTCCTGTTAGTTTTGTCATATTATTCTGATAACCCTTCGTTCTTCATAGTTTCAGCGATTGAAGCGATTGCTTCTGCTTCGTCGTCACCTTCAGCTGTGATTACAACGTCAGAACCTTGACCAACACCTAAAGACATTACACCCATGATTGATTTCAAGTTTACAGATTTACCTTTGTATTCTAAGTTAATATCTGAGTTGAATTTGCTTGCTGCTTGTACTAATAAAGTAGCAGGACGTGCGTGGATACCTGTTTCAGCTGTAATGTTAAATTCTTGTTTTTGCATAATCAAAAATCTCCTTTTAAATGTTTTTTTCTACCTCTAACAATAGTAAGAGCCATTATAGCAAGTCCAATTGTAAAGAGCAATATCACAACCTAGACTATACCATAAAAAGAAAACTCTTTCATTAATAATTTACCAAAAAACTTGGCAATTAACAAGAATTTTCCTATTTTGAGAAAAATTTTAACTTTAGAAGCAAATAGGTTGAAAGTCAAGATTGGTCAGAGTATAATAAGGGGATGGTAAGATAGTTTAATGAAGTATCTACATTTCATCCATCCTATTTAGAAAAGGAGTGTTCATATGCTATGTCAAAACTGCGGCGAACGCGAAGCTGTCATTCATTTGTACGCAAATGTGAATGGTAAACGCCAAGCTGTCAATATATGTCAAAACTGTTACGCAGAATTAGCACAAGGTAATGGTGAGAAAAATATGGATTATAACAACAGTAACAACGATCCATTTGGCGGTTCAGCTTTTAGCGACCTAATCCGTCAAATGCAACAACAACAAATGAATAATTTTAACCAACAAGCTGGCCCACGTGCCCAAGCTGGTAATGGTGGTAATAATAACGATAACACCATTCTAGGTAACTATGGTACCAATTTAACTGACCAAGCACGTGAAGGTTTAATCGACCCTATTATCGGTCGTGACGACGAAATTAAACGTGTCATTGAAATTTTGAATCGTCGTACAAAAAACAATCCTGTATTAATTGGTGAACCAGGTGTTGGTAAAACAGCCGTAGTAGAAGGTCTCGCACAAAAGATTGTTGAAAAATCTGTGCCTGAAAAATTACGCAATAAAGAAGTCATCCAATTAGATGTTGCTTCCTTGGTTCAAGGTACTGGTATTCGTGGTCAGTTCGAAGAAAAAATGCAACAATTGATGAAAGAAGTTCGCGAGAACAAGAATATCATTTTGTTTATCGACGAAATTCATGAAATCGTTGGGGCCGGTTCAACTGAAGGCGGCTCTCTAGACGCTGGTAACATTTTAAAACCAGCCCTAGCCCGAGGCGAATTACAATTAGTTGGGGCAACCACCCTAAACGAATTCCGTAAAATCGAAAAAGACGGTGCCTTAGCTCGTCGTATGCAACAAGTCATGGTCGCTGAACCATCAGTTGAAGAAACCTTAGCAATTATTAAAGGGATTCAAGAAAAATACGAAAACTTCCATAACGTAAAATATACAGACGAAGCAATCGAAGCTACAGTTAAGCTTTCAGACCGTTATATCACCGACCGCCAATTACCTGATAAGGCAATTGACTTGCTCGATGAATCAGGTTCTAAGAAGAACTTGACGATTCCATTCTTAGACAAGGAATCTTTAAAAGGTCAAATTGATGAATTAACCAAACTAAAAGAAATGGCAACGGAAGCTGAAGATTATGAAAAAGCAGCCTACTACCGTGACCAATTAAATAAATATCAAGAAATGTATGACAGCGAAGAAACAGTTGTTGAAAAGACACCTTCAGTTACACTAGCTGATATCCAACAAATCATTGAAACCAAAACAGGTATTCCAGTTTCTGACCTACAAGAATCAGAACAAAATCAATTGATTAATCTTGATGACAACTTGAAAGCACATGTTATTGGTCAAGATGAAGCCGTGGAACAAATCGCCAAAGCCATCCGCCGTAACCGTGTTGGTTTAGGCCGTCAAGATCGCCCTATTGGTTCATTCATGTTTGTTGGTCCTACAGGGGTTGGTAAAACAGAATTGGCTCGTCAATTAGCCATCCAATTATTCGGTCGCAAGGATGCCCTAGTACGCTTCGACATGTCTGAGTACATGGAAAAACATGCCGTGTCTAAATTAATCGGTTCACCTCCAGGATACGTTGGTTACGATGAAGCTGGTCAATTAACAGAACAAGTTCGTCGTCAACCATATTCAATCATCTTGCTAGATGAAGTTGAAAAAGCACATCCAGACGTATTAAATATCTTCCTACAAATTATGGAAGATGGTCGTTTAACAGATGCGCAAGGACGTACTGTTTCATTTAAAGATACATTGATTATCATGACTTCAAACGCTGGTACAGATGGTGTTGAAGCAAGCGTTGGTTTCGGTGCAAGTACACAAGGTAAGAAACAAAATATCCTAAACAAGATTGGTGATTTCTTCAAACCTGAATTCTTAAACCGTTTCGATGCCATTATCGAATTCCAGCCATTAACTAAGAAAGAATTAATCGTGATTGTTGACCTAATGTTGGACAACATGAACGCATTATTGGAAACGCAAGAAATCCATGTCATTGTTGATGACAAAGTGAAAGAACGATTGGTTGAGTTAGGCTACGATCCTAAACTTGGTGCGCGCCCATTAAGACGAGTCATCCAAGCCCAAATCGAAGACCAAGTAGCTGATACCTTCTTAAAAAATCGTGATATCCATGACATTTACTTCACCGTAAACAGTGAAGACGAAATTGTCGTAGACCCATTAGCTTTGGTTGAAGACAACAATGATAACAAAGAAGACAGCGAGCCTGCTGACAATACAGAAGCATAGTGATTTAAACAGTGAAGTGGCTGGGACAAAAATACGGAACCATTAGCGAAGAAGACATGTCCCGTACTTGCTCAGAAAACTGCGATTCTCGAATGAAACTGTCATCCGAGAATTTTTTGGTTTTTTCTCTCGAATAAATGGCTATTGTATAAGAAATGAAATTATTTTATTGAATAGAACCCCATTCGAGATAGATTTTATGCCTTGTACTGAATGAACCGTCATTCAGTAAGAAACATCATTTAAGTATCGAATGAAATTTTATTCGATACAATTTCTCGTTTTTGTGCTGAATCACGCATTATTCAGGAATAATATCGTTCACCATACAGTAAAAGTGGCTGCGACAATTGTTCTAGCCACTTTTTCTTTATTGAAAAACAAGANTCGTTTTTGTGCTGAATCACGCATTATTCAGGAATAATATCGTTCACCATACAGTAAAAGTGGCTGCGACAATTGTTCTAGCCACTTTTTCTTTATTGAAAAACAAGATAATTACAGCGTGTCCTCTATTCAAAACGGGTTTGCAATATCCTATGAAATTGCCACTTATGCCGTAACCCCTAGCAATCTATATCACCCAAAAAAGCAGCCAAGAAGCCTAAACTACTTCTTGACTGCTTTTTATTTTCTTCCACTGGTTGTGCGCTAAACGGTTTTTGTCGCACTCTATTAAAACCTGCTCCAAAAGTGAGATTTGAACTGCGTTTCAGAAAAATCCATCAAACCCATAGTACGAGCTTGATGTTCATTTTCTTCCAACGTTTCAAAGCTAAACCACTTTTGTCACACTCTATTATAATAATGCTTCTAGGTGTACGTCTGGGTATTTGCCTTGGAACCAGTTTACAGCAAAATTATTTTCGAATAGGAAGACTGGTTTACCGTGGATGTCACGACATAACAAGTTACGACTTGATGACATCTTCGGATCCAACTCTTCTTCACTAATCCAACGAGCAATTTTATTCCCCATGCTAGACATTTCTACTTCTGAATTATATTCATTTAGTAAGCGGTATTGGAAAACTTCGAATTGAAGTTGACCAACGGCACCAATGATATATTCTTCTGAATGCCATGTACGGTAAAGTTGGATTGCACCTTCTTGTACCAATTGTTGCATCCCTTTATGGAATGATTTTTGTTTCATGACGTTTTTCGGTGAAACTTTCATGAATAATTCTGGCGTAAATTGAGGAAGTGGTGGAAATTCAACCGCATCTTTACCAGTATAAATCGTATCCCCAATTTGGAAATTTCCTGTATCATAAAGGCCAATAATATCCCCTGCTACAGCTTCTTTGACATTCTCACGGGTATCCGCCATAAACCGAGTTGTATTGTTCAATTTGATTTTCTTATTGGTACGTGTAACTTTTACATCCATACCTTCTTCAAAAGTACCTGAACAGATACGTACAAAGGCAATACGGTCACGGTGACGTGGGTCCATGTTGGCTTGGATTTTGAAGATAAAACCTGATAATTCTTTATCCGTTGGTTCAACTGGATGACCTTCTTCAACTGTTTCAATTTCAGATGGTGCTGGCGCAAAATCGACGAAAGCATCAAGGAAGGTTTGTACACCAAATCCAGTTAAGGCAGAACCAAAGAATACGGGTGTTAATTCACCTTCAGCAATTCGTTCTTCGTCAAATTGGTTACCAGCCTCACGCATTAATTCGGCATTTTCTAAAGTATCCGTGTAAATAGATGATTCCTTAAATTTATATTCGCCATCCACTTCCCCTTCATCATTCAAAGGTAGGAAGTCATTGCCGCCATTTTCTTCAGGATGTGTTAATTCAACTCGTTTGTTGTAAAAGTCGTATAAACCTAGGAATTGTTTCCCCATACCCATTGGCCAGTTCATAGCGTATGCATCAATGTCTAAAACTTCTTCAAGCTCAGCCACTAATTCCATTGGTTCACGACCATCACGGTCTAATTTGTTCATAAATGTAAAAATCGGAATACCACGCATACGACAAACTTGGAATAATTTCTTCGTTTGTGGCTCGATCCCTTTACCAGAGTCAATTACCATTACAGCTGCATCAACAGCCATCAATGTACGGTAGGTATCTTCTGAGAAATCCTCATGTCCTGGTGTATCCACAAGGTTAATTTGGTAGCCATCGTAATCTACTTGCATTACTGATGAAGTAACCGAGATACCACGTTGTTGTTCAATAGCCATCCAGTCAGATTTGGCAAACTTGCCTGATTTTTTCCCTTTAACTGTACCAGCTTGACGAATGGCACCAGAATATAATAATAATTGTTCAGTAATCGTCGTTTTCCCGGCATCCGGGTGACTGATAATTGCAAACGTACGACGTTTGGCAACTTCTTGTGCTAAATTCATATAGTTCATCCTTTTTCTTTTAAATTTTCATATAAAAAACAATTTTTGTTTAATTGTACAAAATCTTCACCGCGTCATCCTTACATGGAACACACGGTAATCAATAAATATGCCATTATATAATACCACATGCACTGGCCAATTTAAAATTTGATTTATGCCCGTCTAATAGATTGTCTATGATATAATGAAATTATCATTTTTAGCACTTATTCATTTTAAACGTTGAAGGAGAAATGGCATGAAAACCGTTTGGACCAATGATATTAATTCGGAGCCCTATAGGGACGCCCTATCGATTAGAAAAGAAGTATTCGTAGAAGAACAAGGTATTAGTCTTGATCGTGAAATCGACAAATATGAAGCTGACTGCCTACACATGGTTGGCTATGATGCAGACAACAAACCTGCTTATACAGCACGTTTGCTTGCATTGACACCTAATACCGTAAAATTACAACGCGTAGCCATTGTGGAAGCATACCGTGGTCAAGGACTAGGTCATGAATTAATGGCCGAAGTTGAAGCCAAAGCTGCCCAAGAAAATTATTCGCAAATTATTCTTGGTGCCCAAAAACAAGTCACTGGCTTTTATGAAGCAATGGGCTATGACATCATGGATACACCAGAGTACCTTGATGCTGGGATCATCCATGTCGACATGCAAAAGAGTCTTAGCTTCACCAACGAATATACGATTTAATTTTGTATCAAAAGCCCACACAACTAGTTAAAACAAAGAAAATCCTGCAAGCACTCGCAAATGAGGCATGCAGGATTTTTTGCTTCTATATAAAATTAGTCAATTGCTTTGTATTCAGCAGCAAGACCCTTTTGCACTGCGGGACGTTCGTTAATACGTTTCGCCCATTCCATTACATTTGTATATGAGTCTACGTCAAGGAATTCTGCAGAACCGGTATACAATTCTCCTAATACTAAACGGCCGTACCATGACCAAATCGCGATATCCGCAATTGTGTAGGTATCCCCTGTAATGAACTCGCGGTCTGCCAAAGTTTTATCTAACAGGTCTAATTGACGTTTTGTTTCCATTGTAAAACGATCAATTGGATACTTCATTTTTTCTGGTGCATAGTTGAAGAAGTGACCAAAACCACCACCAACATATGGGCCAGAACCAATTTGCCAGAACAACCAGTTTAAAGTTTCTGTTCTGCCATGAATATCGGTTGGGATTAAGTGACCAAATTTTTCCGCTAAGTAAAGTAAGATTGAACCAGATTCAAAAATACGTAAAGCTGGCTCTTGGCTTTGATCTACCAAGGCTGGAATTTTAGAGTTGGGGTTAATTTTCACAAAATCAGTCCCGAATTGGTCGCCCTTACCGATATTAATCAAGAACAAATCGTATTCAACTTCAGAAACACCTAAAGCTTTCAACTCTTCTAACATAATTGGAATTTTAATCCCGTTTGGCGTACCTAATGAATACAATTGTAAATCCGCGTCACCAACAGGTAGTGTTTGCTCGAAACGGCTACCCGCTGTAGGTCGGTTGCCACCTAAATTCTTGCTTTCTTCTGCTTCATTTTCCCATGTCCATACTGCTGGTACTGTATATTCGCTCATGTAAACTCTCCTTTAAATGACCCGTTGCAACGGTTTTCTATAGCCTAACTATACCATTTTTACGCGCCCAAAGTTAAACAGTACGGCTTATGTTGAAGTGGTATTTGCTAGTACTTTTTGCAAAAAGACAGTCTCTTGCTAAGCAAAAGCCACCAGGAGTTGGTCAGGTAGAAGCTTGGTCAAGTTGGCCTACACCCACTCACCAACCACTAGTATATCCGCAAAGGCAAAGCCGTCCTTTTCACAAAAAAAAGCCCCAACCGATGCGAGATCAAGTTGGGGACTTTGGGATTATTTGCTTAAGCTATCGGCCAATGAGATCACGGCGTCGTAGTTTGGTTCTTCGCGCATGTCGGGCACGATTTCCATGTATTCAATCTTACCTGTTGCGTCGACTAAGAATACGGTACGGGCTAATTTGTCATTTTCTGCCATTAACAAGCCTGATGCGTCGGCTAAATCATGATTTTCATCTGATAGGTAGACCATGTCTACGTCGTTGGCATGGCACCAGTTGACGATGTCTTCTGGGCTATTGGTTGAAATGGTTAAAATTGGGTATTCTTTTTCTTTAGCAAGTGCTGCAAAGCGGTTGGTTTGGATGTTGCAAGTACGGGTATTGATGTCCGGTACAATACTAATCACGGTTAAACCATTGATATGATCTGCTAATGCTACACTTGTTTTGTCTTTGTCGATTAAGTTTACATCTGGTAGTTGATCGCCAACAGCTAGTTGTTGACCTACTAAATGAATCACTTGGTCGCCTCGTTTAATTTCCATATGACACCTCGTTTAAATTTGTATGTTCCTAGTATACCTCAGTTTTTATGAAAATTAATGAAAAAAGTCCTAAATTGTATTGCCGAACATTTATTTCTCCTCGTCTTCCCATGAGCCATCAATTTGTTCAATTACGAATGGTGTTACTTGGTATACATAGTAGTTTAACCAATTGGCATAAATGGTGTTAGCTGCTGTACGCCATTTTAACTTAGGTGCTTGGCTTGGGTCATCATTTGGATAGTAATTAACTGGCATGTCGATTGGCAAACCTTGATCAACATCACGTTTGTATTCTTTATCCAAGGTTTCTGCATCATATTCTGCATGACCAAAAATGAAGACAAAGCGTGAATCCACGGATTGAGCGATTGCCACACCCGTTTCTTTTGAACCCGCTAAGATTTCTAACTCAGATGAATTTTCAAAAGCCTCTGTTGCGACCGTCGTATGACGTGAATGTGGCATCCAGAAGACTTCATCCATGCCACGAATCAATGACACTTTTTCGTCACGTAATTCTTGTTGGTAGATACCGAAAAGTTTTTTATCAAGTGGTTCTTTATCAATACCATAGTGGTGGTATAGGGCAGCTTGCGCACCCCAACAAATATGTAAAGTTGAGAAAACGTGTTTGTTAGACCATTCCATGATAGAAACGATTTCGTCCCAATAGTTCACTTTTTCAAATGGCATTTTTTCAACTGGCGCACCAGTAATGATCATGCCATCAAAGTAACGGTCCTTAATTTCATCAAAGGTACGGTAGAATTCTTTCAAATGGTGCTCGGAAATATGCGCCGCATGATGAGATTGCATATGAATAAACGTCACATTTACTTGTAGTGGCGAATTACTCAAAAGGCGAAGCAACTGCTCCTCTGTTGCCTCTTTGGTTGGCATCAAGTTCACGATTACCACTTCCAGGGTACGGAAGTCCTGCATAGTCGCGCGACGCTCATCCATGACAAAAATATTCTCTTGGGTTAATCGTTGCAACGCTGGTAAATCTTGAACTACTTTAATTGGCATATCATTTTCCCTCCATTTTCAAAAAACTAGACCTCTAACATCTTTGGGCTTTCCTATAGAAAAAACGCCCCTATAACACATCTCTGCATTATAAGGACGTCTACAACGTGGTACCACCTTACTTCATAGACAATCGCTCGCCTACCTCATTCGTACAAACATACGAAGATAGATTATCGACTATCAACCGCAAGTGCTAAAGTGGACACATTCTACACTTGTCACTCCTAGACCATTTTCAATCGACCGAATTACATCCATTCACACCACCATGGACTCTCTGGGCTAATCAATCAACCTACTTATCTACTCAACGTGGACATTATTTACAATTATATATATCAATTAAATTTGCTCTTTTACTTTATGAAAAAGCTATAAGCAAATATTAAAGCAATCTAATAATTCTGTCAACTGTTACAGTTACTTCCTATTGCAAAAAATACAGGCATCATCAAAAATATTAAGCCAATAAATGTAAGAATTGCGACGCAATCGTAAAGTAAATCAGTACCGAGGTTAAATCGGATAGTGTCGAAATGAATGGCCCTGATGTAACCGCTGGATCCAACCCTAACTTATCCATCAAGATTGGAATCAATGAACCTGCCAAGTTGGCCACTGTAATCGCCGCTAGCATAGAAATTCCAATCACACCACCTAGGATAAAGTTATGTTGCCAAATCCCAACAACTATCATCACCACAAAACCTGTAACCCCACCAGAGATTAAACCAGTCAGGATTTCACGCAAGATCATTGACCCCAAATTCGAATCCTCGTCATCGGGCGTCGCTAGTTTTCGCACAGCAACGGCCAAAGATTGTGTACCGGCGTTCCCTGAAGTACCTGTAATTAAGGTAATAAATAATGACAATGTCGCTACTTCAGAAATCATACCTTCATAATTTGAAATTAATGAAGATGTACCCATACCTAAGAACAATAGGATTATCAACCACGGCAAACGTGATTTTGCAGAAGCCCATGGAGAGGTAAATTGCTCGTCAACGTCAACCCCGGCCAAACCAGAGTAGTCTTGCATCGCTTCGTCATCCAAGACGTCAATAACATCATCAACGGTTACAATCCCGATTAGTTCACCCGTCTCTTCCACAACCGGAACGGCTAGGAAGTCGTAGTCTTGAATGGTACGGGCCACATTAATTTGGTCTTCATTTACATCTACCGAAACTACACGATCAGACATCAATTCGTTGATCATGACATTCCCGTCATTGACAATCAAGTCACGTAAAGATAGTACCCCGACTAGACGGTTATCATCATCTACAACATATAGATAGTAGATTGTTTCAGCATTCGCTGCTTTCGCTCGCAACATGGTCATGGCTGACTTCACGGTTTGATTGGTCGTAATCGACACAAATTCCGTAGTCATGATGGAACCTACTGTCTCGTCAGCATAATGCATCAAGACCTTAATATCATCTGCTGCCGCTTTTGGCATCAAATGCATATAGGTTCTAATTTTTTCAGGTTTCAATTCATTCAGAATATCCACGGCATTATCGGTATACATGAATGACAAGACGTCTGCTGCATAATGATCTTCCATGTCATATAAGAAAGTCAGAATTTGGTCGTGATCATCCTCATCGATAATATCGTAAACCTCAGCCAACTCTTTAGGATCCAGGTAATGATGCACCTTCACACGGTCCGCTGGTTCCAAAGTTAAATAAATTTGGGCTTGGTCATAGGTATGGTTTTTGAAGAATTCCTCTTCAAATGCCTCTTGATCATTATTATGCAGCGCTTCGATAATACTCGCGTATATCTCTTCATCGGTAGGCTGGCTTAGCTCATAGATCTCTACTTCGTCATTTTCTACTTCTTGAATGTCTACATCATATTTTTCTTCATCACGACTCATATTCTCACCTCTATATCTTTTTTGATCTTACACTTTCATTACTTTCCTTCTTTATTATAGCTTACAAAGGCAACCAAGACGAAATATCATCCGGCACTGGCGCCTTAATTTCAATTAACTCACCCGTAAAATGGTGACGAAACTTCAATGATTGACAATGCAAAGCTTGGCGTTGAATGGGATAGGCTAAACTTCCACCATACAAATCGTCACCAATTAAGGGTGCCCCATGAAAGGCAAAATGCACCCGTATTTGGTGCGTCCGTCCCGTATGCAATTGAACTCTGTAAACTTTCACGTCCCCAATCTCTTGGTCTAGCCAAAATTCCGTCAAGGCATCCTGACCAGATTCGTGCACGCGACGTTCCACAATCGAACGTGGACTACGAGCAATTGGATCATCAATGAATCCGTGGTCGCCCTCTTTTACATGATGGTCTGCAAGAGCTAAATACGTCTTTTCTAAACCTTGTTTTTGCATTTGTTGGTCAATCAAACCATGCGCAAAGGCATGTTTGGCAAACAGCATGACCCCACTTGTATCACGGTCCAAACGCGTCACCACATGAATAACCTGGTTTTCATAATCTTGTCTTTGATAATAGGCCTTTAAAATATTGGCCATCGACCCTTGAGGATTATACTGCGACGGAATCGACGTATAGCCCGCCGGTTTGTTGACCGCAATATAATGGTCGTCTTCAAACAGAATATTAATTGGCAGATCAATCGCCTCAATAATCTCCTGTTTTCCTTCACTTGGCAACATAACTGTCACCTTATCGCCTATATTTAGGGGATGGCGTACATTTTGTTCCACGCCATTTACCAAAATTTGTCCCCCATGAAACTTAATCCGGGACAACAATCGTCTAGAAATCCCATGATGTTTCAAAAAGGTTCGCGTCAAAGAAGCCTCCTCAGCTTGCCATTCGAATATCATCATTACAAATACGATCCTTCCCTACCAATAAAATATTGTTTATTTTAACTTCTTCTTCTCGGTGCATCTTTGACCCCGATGAATGAATTCTCCACGCGGTCCCAGAAATGCATGTGACGATAGCGCGCAAAATGCACCCGTTCAGGCGCTACCCGATAAGTAATTTGTGCCACATTTGAAATTTGATATGTTAAATGATCGAGTGATAAAAATACGCCCGTCATATCGTGATCTTCCACCGGTTTCACAACAATCCATTCGTCTTTGGCAATCAGTATAGGGCTCGCCAACGACCGGTACACACGGTTATTAATTGATGCAATCTCCGTCAACTGAATGGTATCCAAACGTGGATGGACAATTGCCCCACCAAGTGATTTGTTCAAACCTGTTGATCCTGTTGGTGTGGAAATACATAAGCCATCACCTTTGAAAAATTCGAATTTTTCTTCTTTAATGAAAATTTCGCTGGTCATGGTACCTTCATAACGACGGATAGCAGACTCGTTCAAGGCAATATGGCGCTCTTGATGACCGTCTTTATATTCAATCGTTATTTCTAAAAGCGGATAGGAGACACTTTCACCAGAATCATTACGTAAAGCTGCTAAGAATTCAGGCAATTCACTTTCCGTCCAATCAGTATAGAAGCCCAAATGACCTGTATGCACACCCACAAAGCGTACTGTATCTAATTTGTCTGCATAAGTATGGAAAGTTTCTAATAGCGTTCCATCGCCACCAATTGAAATAGCCAATTCTGGATTCTCATAATCCAATTCAAACTCAGAATTATCAATGGAAGCTTTTACTATGTCGTGAATTTTCTTTGAATTATCGCCGTCTCTATAATGAACTGCAACTCTCATCCTATATCCCCCAAATCATTCCTCGTGCACTTGTTACATTGTTGATGATATAAAAACACAGAAGCACTTAGAAGAATCCATTATTCCTCACAGATGCTTCTGTAGTTTTATCCAAGCTATGCGTCTTTAATTTCCTCACGTATAGCGGACATTTCCTCATCTAATTGAAAAGCTGCTTCTGCGGCTCTTTCTAAACGTTTGTGTAATTCCATTGGGTAATCACCAGCATACTTGTAATTCAATGAATGCTCAATTGTTGCCCAGAAGTTCATTGCTAAAGTCCGAATTTGAATTTCAACAAGGATACTGTCTGTCCCTGTAATACGTTCAATTGGATATGCAATCACAATATGATATGAACGGTAACCACTCGCCTTTTTATGGGTAATATAGTCACGTTCTACAATAATATCGAAGTCTTCACGGTTATGTAAAATCTCCACAACACGATAAATATCTTCCACGAATTGACACATAATTCGAATACCACCGATATCCTCGATGACATCCTCAATATTTTGCTCATTCATTTCAACGACTTCTCTAAATTTAGCTTTTCTCAAGATAGAATCTGGTCTTTTTACACGACCAGTTACAAATTCGATTGGGGATTGAAGATTCGCTTCTTCAAATTCATTTCGAATACCTTTAAATTTTACTTTTAGTTCCTCGACAGCCTGTCGATACGGCGCAAGAAAACTCTGCCAATCTTCCACCATTTCGTCACCCACTTTATATAGTATAAACACATAAGCATCCCACTTATTCTAACACAATTTCATCTATATTTATAACAAAAAAGGCAAGCAAGGGCAAAGTTTGCATACTTACAGCAAAATAATTTCTTTACGCTGATATAAAGCCTTTTAGTGTAAAGTTTATGTAAATCTTGTTATACTAAACAGTGAAATTAGAAAAGGGGCGTTTACCATGACAAAAAATATTGAAATTGAATATAAGAACCTGTTGAGTGAAGCGACCTACAATCGATTATTTCAGGCGTTTGCATTCGACCAAACACCTGCCTTAACACAGACAAATATTTATTTTGATACGCCAGATGGTAAATTACGCGAGCGACATATTGGTCTTCGGGTTCGTATCACTGATACCTATACCCATCTAACCATGAAACAACCAGTTGCCGATCATCAAAAACTAGAAACAACCGACAAATTGACAGCAGCTGATGCTGAAACGATTGTCGCTACTGGTAAACTAACAAATGGACCAGAAATTGCTAAGATTTTAGCGGAATTTGATATTGCGTTAAATGACCTTGTCATTATTGGTCAATTCAAAACCGTTCGTCATCAACAAACCGTTGAAGGTCATACAATGGTATTAGACCATTGCTACTTTAGCGCGTTTGAAGATTATGAACTTGAAGTTGAAAGTCACGATGCTGAAAGTGGTCAGGCATTTTTCCAAGAAATCTTGCAAAAATACGAAATTCCACAACAAGTCGTGAAACAAAAAATCCGTCGTATGTCACAGTCAGCAGCGGATCCAATTATCGAACAAGCGTAACTTCTTTATGCAGAAGGTATTTTTACCCGCTTAAAAGAAATCATCGCCGAACCATATAGATTGCAATTTTAAATTCCAGCTGATAGAATTGGGCGATAGCTTAGATTTGAAGTACGTATTCAGACAACAATGTAACATCCATGAAGAAATAGAACTGTAAAAAAATAAATAGTAAAGGAGTAGAAAATGGCACAGAAAGTAACCCAAACAAATACTGGTAAAGACAGCGGCCTTGTTCCCTGTAAACACAACCACGTATTTGAAGTATTCTTATTTGTGAACCCACTAGGTGATGCCTGTTTGACTTGTGAAGAAGAAGTATTAAAATTCGTCAATCAAACAGAAAATAAAGTGTATTTCCGCATCATCACTACCAGTGACATGCAAACATTTAATAATTATGTAAAAGCTTTAGATCGTCCATTGACCCTAGCCGAGCGTAATGAACTGTACTTAGCGCACCAAGAAGTCTGTAAGGCCTATAAGGCAGCACTACTTCAAGGCAAAAAAGTTGGTCGTGGCTTCTTAATGAATATCCAAGAATATTTTGGTCGTCAAGGGAATCCATACTCTCATGAAAAAATGTTAGAAATTGCCGAAGCCAGTCGCTTAGACATGGAAATGTGGCAACAAGATATCGATTCTGATTTGACCAAAAAGAGTTTGGTAGCTGATGCAAAACTTGCACGTCAAATGCAAATTTCAGTTAACCCTACTGTCGTAATTTTTGATAATATTAATTATAAATATGGTCTGAAAGTCGAATCAAACATCACACAAGAAAACTTAGAATCATTAACCAACCAAATGATGATGAAATCTGAGGAAGCAATGGCGCTTGAAGCAAAAAACAGCCCACGCTTAACTTGTATTAAAAAATAATCAAAATGTAAAAGCGTTGAGATGTTAGGTCTCAACGCTTTTTTTGGTGGTTTTGTTGGGGGTAACTTATTCTAGAATGAAATCCTATACTTGAATATTTTGCTATTTTCTCAAATATGAAGTGCCATATTTGAGAATTTCGCCTATTTTTTCAAATATGAAACTTCATATTTGAATTTTTTCCTTGATTTGTCGACTACGAAATTTCATATTTGATATTTGAACCCCATTTATCAAATATCAATTTTCATAATTGATATTTCATCAACTTTGAATACAAAAAATCCTGGAGGTGATCCCTCCAGGATTTTTCAGCTTACATTATTTATTCAACAATGCTTTTAATTCGTCTAACCGTTCTTTGAATTGTTCTAGTGTTTCTTCAATGTATGTAGCATTAGTCATGTCGATGCCTGCTTTTTTCATGACATTGATTGGGAAGTCTGATGATCCAGATTTCAAGTATGTTAGGTATTTGTCAACGGCTCCGTCTTCGCCTGCTACCATGCGTTTTGCTAAGGTGTTGGCTGCAGAGAATCCTGTTGCGTATTGGTATACGTAGTAGTTCATGTAGAAGTGAGGAATACGAGACCATTCTAAGGCAATTGTACGGTCGTCGCCAATGGCTGGACCATAGTATTTTTTGTTTAGGTCAAAGTAGTTGTCACTTAGGAAATCAGCAGTTAACGGTTGACCGCTTGCGTCTGATTCGTGCATGAATTTTTCGAATTCAGCAAATTGTGTTTGACGGAAGATTGTACCTTTTACACCATCTAAGTAGTGGTTCAAGATATAAATTTGTGCTTCTTTGTCTTTGATTGTATCTAATAAGTATGATGTTAATAGGTTTTCGTTAGTTGTTGATGCGATTTCAGCAACGAAAATTGAGTAATCACCATAGACATAAGGTTGGTTTGTACGAGTGTAGTATGAGTGCATTGAGTGACCTAATTCGTGTACTAAAGTATATAGGTCGTTCAATGAATCTTGCCAGTTTAATAGGACATAAGGGTTTGTGTCATAAGCACCAGATGAGTAGGCACCTGAACGTTTACCTTCGTTTTCGTACACGTCAATCCATTTTTCATCAAAGGCTTTTTCTAAGTCTTTCAAGTATTGTTCACCCAATGGCGCTAAGGCTTTGAAAGTGACTTCTTTTGCTTCTTCGAATGTAAATTTGATTGGTGCTTCACCAGTTAATGGTGTGTACATATCCCACATTTGTAGGTCGTCGATACCCAACATGTCTTTACGTAAGTTTACATATTCGTGTAATAAACCTAAGTTTTTATGTACGGTATCTAGTAAAGTATCGTACACACTTTCTGGAATATTGTTATTATCTAAGGCTTTTTGACGTGCTGAGTCGTAGTGACGTACTTTTGCAGTATAGTTGTGGCCTTTGATATTACCAGACATCAATGATGCATTGGTATTTTTCACTGCGTCATATGATGCATACAATTGTTTAAAAGCTGCTTCACGAACTGCTCGGTCGCTACTTTCTAATAAGACACCATAAGAACCGTGAGATAAAGTGACTTCATTGCCCTCTTCATCTTTTACTTTACCGAATTTTAAATCGGCATTGTTTAATAGTGAGAATGTTGTAGATGAGTTGCCAAAAATTTCACCAGCACCAGCTAATAATGATTCTTCACTTGGTGATAGTACATGTGCTTTTTTCGCAAATAAGTCGCGGAAGAAATGACCATATTCTTCTGATGATTCCAATGTTGCTTGAATATCTTCAGATACAGTCAGTACTTCTGGTTCGAACCATGAAATTTTTTCGCTAACTTGCGCTGCTAATGCGCCAGCTTGGCTGTTGTAAGTTAGGTATTTGTTGTCACTAGTATCTTGATCGTGTTTCAAGTGTGCATATACATATAAAGTTTCTAGTTCACGACTAACAGCTAGTAATTCTTCTAGTGCAGCCACAACTTGGTCAGCACTTTCTGTTAATGTGCCTTTGTATGATGCAAATTTTTCAGTTTTCGCAGGGAACGCAGCAAAGGCTGCTTCATAAGCCTCGT
Organism: Aerococcus agrisoli; assembly: GCF_003797145.1. Classification (GTDB taxonomy): domain Bacteria; phylum Bacillota; class Bacilli; order Lactobacillales; family Aerococcaceae; genus Aerococcus; species Aerococcus agrisoli. The sequence goes on from NZ_RKMG01000008.1 coordinate 77,838, forward strand.
CACTTGGAAAAATGGTGGTTAAGTCCCATTGAAATTCACTATCTACTTCATTTCTTGGTTTTGCTTCAAAAATTTTAGCCATAATTACCCTCCGTTTTTTTAATGATATTATCATTTTAACATAAGGCAAAGTTTTCCTACACTAATTTGCTATGACAAATCGTAATGGTCAATGAGTGCCTGGATATAGGTTTGAAACATTTCTTTGGTAAATGGCGCTTGGTCATAAAAACATTCGTGGTCATACATATAGGATAGGATTTCGGTCAAGGTTTGTCCTTGTTCAGCAAGTACCTGATAGATGACTAAGAAATGCCAATCCACATGTTTGGCAAAAATGGCTTGGTGGCGGTAGGAAAATATGCGGTGATTGAAATGTTGGATGTATTTGCTATGCAAATATAAAAAATCTAGCAGACGTTTTTCATATTGATTGGGGCTGACTAGGATAGATTGAATAAAACGATGGACATTTTTCGGTAAGCTGGTAGTTTCAATCTTAATTCCCTGGTTGTCAGCCGCTGCTGTTTTTGACTGAAAATAAAAGTCTGTAATATATTTGGGTACTTTCATCATCATTTTACGAACTGCTTTACCGTAAACATCAATATGCACAAGCATTACACATTGCTTGTCCTCATACCAATAAGGCAGGCATAAACCAAAATCCGGAATTTGGATTATAAAGGGCCGTAACCGGTTCACGACACTAGCCTTGGGGTTTACACCTTTTGGACTTTTAAAGATACTGGCATAGTCTGACTGGTAGCCTAAGAGCCATACAACAGCTATGCCAAAAATACCATAGTCTACCTGTCTGGCTACGACAGCTTTGCCTGCTATCGGTGAATATTGGATTTCAATCGTCAAATCTTCTGCGATGCCTGACTGTTGATTCACAAAGACATCAGCTCTTCTTGCCTTGTCTTCAATTGGGTATTCAAGTTGGCAGGTGAAGTGTTCTGATTGTAACTGTTGTGCAATCAAGAACTTAGCTTCTTGGTGAAGATCAGATTCGCCCATGCCCCGATGGTCTACTTTTTGGTGAAAATGAGCGAAGTGTGGTCTAGTCTGTGGTCCCATTTTAAAAAATACGGCTTGTTTACAATGTGGGCAGTACCATTTTTTTGCCGACTGCACTAATCCTAGTTGGACAATATCACTCGCCCTAACGTATCTACCCTCACTTGTTTGCGCAATATCCATTTTCTCGCCTCCACTATATCTATACGTAATTTACAGGGAGAGGCGTCAATTTTGGCCGAAAAAAATCCCAGACCTTAAGTCCGGGATTAAAATTATCTATAATAATTTGCTTATCTAAAACCGATAGCTTTTTCCATCTTAGCTAATGTTTCAGATGCGACTTCATTGGCACGTTTTGCACCGTCAGCAAGAATATCATCTAATTCAGAAGATTCCATTAGTTTATCGTAACGTGCTTGCATTGGTTCCAATACAGAGATTACAACGTCAGCTAGGTCTTGTTTGAATTTACCATAACCAGCATCAGCGTATTCATTCACGATGTCGTCAATTGAACGTCCTGACATTGATGAGTAAATTGTTAGCAAGTTAGAAACGCCTGGTTTGTTTTCTTTATCATATGAAATTTCACCAGATGAGTCGGTAACTGCAGATTTAATTTTCTTCATGATTACTTTAGGATCGTCTAGTAATGAAACGAAACCTTTTTGATTTTCATCAGATTTACTCATTTTCTTCAATGGGTCTTGTAAACTCATGATACGTCCACCCTCTTTTGGTGCGTAGAATTCTGGCATTGTTAGGATGCCTTCTTCTTTTTTACCAGTAAAGCGGTTGTTGAAACGTTCAACGAAGTTACGCGTTAACTCTAAATGTTGTTTTTGGTCATCCCCAACTGGTACTAAGTCTGTTTGGTAAAGGATGATATCTGCAACCATTAATGGTGGGTATGTTAATAAACCAGCACTAACTGAACCTTGTTTAGCAGATTTGTCTTTGAATTGTGTCATACGTTCAAGTTCACCAAGTGGTGTTAAACATTGCACCATCCATGCTGCTTGTGCATGTGCAGGTACTTGGCTTTGGATGAAGATAGTTGCTTTCTCAGGATCTACACCTAAGGCAATATATAAAGCTGCTAATGAACGCGTGTTTTTACGCAATTCAGCAGGATCTTGGGCTACTGTGATAGCATGTTCATTTACGACACAGTAGTAAGCATCAAAATCATTTTGTAATTCGGTAAACTGTTTCATCGCACCGATGTAGTTACCGATTGTAGGTGTACCACTGGGTTGGACACCGGAAAAAATACGTTTTGTCATTTGTAATCCCCCTACTTAAATTCTCTATTATTATAGCATAGGAAAGCCTGCAATGTTTTGCAGAGGCTAAGACAAATAAAGATTTTCAGTGTGTAATTCCTTTCAGTGTACGTTCCTTATTAGCCGTGGCACCGGTGGGAGCCAATGTCTCCCTACCTTGACATCGAGCCTTGGTCTCGATGTCATGCTCTTTCACGGCTAAGGAACTACACTTCCAGTCATTTAAATTTGAACAATAGTAGCTTCACAAAAACTGTTCTGTCGAATATTATCTCCTCAAGAATAGCTAGCAAAAATCCAGAAACTATCATATTTGATAGTTATATTCATATAACCTATTAGTGAAACGTCAAAATTGGTTAAAAAAATACATGGAAAATTCACAAACTCTGTGCTATAATATATTTATGTTAGTTAATGAAATGTTGTTCACTTAAAGGAGAGATACACATGGTAAAATTATACATATCACCAAGTTGTACTTCATGTCGCAAAGCTCGAGCATGGTTAGAAGAACATGACATTCCTTATACCGAAAGAAACATCTTTTCAGAACCTTTAACGAATGATGAAATCAAAGCCATCCTACGCATGACAGAGGAAGGTACAGAAGAAATTATTTCTACTCGATCTAAAGCATTCCAAGAATTGAATGTTGATCTTGATGAAATTCCTTTGAATGATTTATTCAAATTAATCCAAGATAATCCTGGCTTATTACGCCGCCCTATTATCTTAGATGATAAACGATTACAAGTTGGGTATAACGAAGATGAAATTCGTCGTTTCTTACCAAGAAGCGTTCGCGCACTTGAATTACAAGAAGCTTTACGTTCATATGAAGAACAAGAAGCACAAGCAAACTAAAAATATCAATAAAATGTTATTAAATAGAAAGAAGAGTGCAAAATTCTGTACTCTTTTTATTTTTTTAAGTATAATACTTTAACAATTACAGTAATTAGATTACACTACTATTAAAAGATTGGGGTGATTCCGATGGAAATGGAATATATTAATGAAAATACTATCCGCGTGTTTATTGAAACTGAAGATTTGCTTGAGCGTGGTATCTCCTTTATGGATATCATGAGCAACCAACATGATGTTGAGCGTTTTTTCATGACGGTTCTAGAAGAAGTCGACGTTTCAAAAAAATTCCAACACACTGAAGCAATCACTTTCCAAGTAATGCCTAAGCGAAATGGTATCGATTTATACATTAGCAAGGGTTTTGGTGAAGGCAACGATGAAGAAGATGCCTTCCAACAATTAATGGATACAATCAGTGAACTTGAAGATGAAGATAGCGCTGCGAAAGAAAATGTCGAAAAAATTAAAGATTTTTCTGAAGGTCAAGAAGCAACTGCTGAACCTAAAGATAATCTTGATGGTATTGACTGGAGCAATCCTTTCTTGGAAAATAAGAAAGTGGAGAAAAAAATCACTGTGGTTTTCCACATTCTAGAAGATTTTATTGCCTTTGCGCGTGATTTTAAAGACCAACATACACAAGTCGACTTATACCTTTACAATGATTTATACTTTGCCTTAATTGCTTTTGATGCAGATGAATTATCAAATAAAGAAATTGAAGTCTTATCTTACTTGGCGCAAGAATACGGTGAATTATCTACCCTTGACGGTGGTTTGATTCGTGAACGTGGCCTTGAAATTGCAAAAGGCAATGCTAGCGAACAAATTCGTTCAGCCTTCCAAAAATAGTATTATCGAAAGAACCAGCCTTCCCTAGCGGAAGACTGGTTCTTTTTTTATAATATTCTTTTTAGTACATAGGATAAAGTTACCCAAATAATCCCACTCATGGCAATGATAATGATCCAAGCCATTGGATTGTCTGATAAAGGTAATGGCACATTCATACCAAAGAAACCTGTGATAATCGTTGGTATAGTTAATAACACAGATAAGACCGTCAAGATACGAATGGTCTCATTCAAGTTGTTATTCAAGACGTTATTATAGGAAACAGATAGTTGTTGCAGGATTTGAGAAGATAATTGGGTCATTTCCACCAACTGTTTCGCCTCAATTAAGGCATCATCTAACTCTTCCTTTTCATCTTCCGTCAAACGTTTGTATATAGCATGGGTTTTAATTTGATTCAATAAGACAGCATTTTGTTTTGATGCAGATACTAAGAAAACAATCCCTGTTTCTAAATCGGATAGATATAAGAGATTTTTCTTCGTTGTCTCTTGTTTCAATTTATTATTTACACTCACACGTTCACTATTAATTTCTTCAATATAAGGGAAGAATGAATCCGTAATATAGAATAAACTAGAAAATAGAAATTCAAACAGGGTTAAGCCAGAATCACGTGCCAGCATGTTTTTCATATGCACGTATAGATACTGGTTCTTTTTATTGGTAATTGTGATTAGCGTTTGATTGGTGATGATAAAAGTCATCGGAATGGTCTCATAATGGTTATCAATTTTGGTTTGATTGGGTACATTAAAGATAAGGACCAGCGTGTTAGTACTCCTATCGTAATCCAAATGGGCTCGTTCATTCTTATCTAAAGTATAGGCTAGGATTTGATCATCAAGATTGTATTCTTCGAATAAAGCACGTAATTCTGTTTCATTGTCTGAATTCAAGTTGATCCAATGCGTTTGATCATTGTGGAAAATTGTTTTTGACATTTTGCTACTCCTATCTTTAGGTCAAATTGGCTTCTTCATTCTCAAACTTTTTGCTTAAAAACCTTGAAGCGTCCGACACTAACAGTCCTAATCATAGCATAATTCACAAGTGCTTGTCTTGTTCCACTAAAAAATTTCCCCAAGCAAAAAAAGTGGGGCAAAAGTATTAAAAACTTCGATTTTCGGCCTTTCAGTGTACGTTCCTTATAGCCGTGGGACCGTCTGGAGCCAAGGTCTCCAGACTTGAAATCGAGCCAATGTCTCGATTTAATCCTCTTTCACGGCATAGGAAC
>NZ_RKMG01000078.1 GCF_003797145.1 Aerococcus agrisoli
AAAAAAGATCCATAGTTTTCCTATAAAATAGATGTACCAACCAACTATTAGAAGGAGAAAGCTATGAATCCATACACACATCTTACCATGAATGAGCGAGAAACAATATTCCTAATGTATGAACAAGGCGAAACTATCGGGCATATATCCGAGACCCTGGACCGTTCTAAATCGACTATCTCAAGAGAATTACATCGTAATTCAAACAAGGATGGCAGTTATTCACCGTCAACTGCTCATGGAGAGTATAAACGTAGAAAACAACTATGTGGCAGACATCGCACGCTAGATAAAGACTCTATTTTCCAGTTGGTCAAACGACTATTTCTCAACGAACAATGGTCTCCAGAACAAATTTCTGGTCGTTTGAACCTTGAAAATTCCAAAAATAAAATCAGTTATAATACTATCTATCGTGCAATTTATCGTGGCGACTTCGATGAGCCTGGTTTATCAACCGGTAATCGAGGCGCTATCCGTAAATTAAGACACAGAGGTAAAACACGCCATTCTAAAAATCACGTAGAGAGAAGAGGAAAGATCCCTATCTCCAATACGATTCATGAACGACCAGATAGCGCTAATAAACGAACTGAGATTGGTCATTGGGAAGCAGATACAGTTGCAGGTCAAACTGGTAAAGCGTGCTTAGTAACGCTAGTTGATAGAAAATCTAGGTTATTACTAATCGGTAAATCTGAGAAGAAAGCTTCTAAGCCGGTAGTTGACCAAATGATTAAATTACTACAAGGTATTGATTCTAATTTTTGTAAAACCATTACACCTGACCGTGGTAAAGAATTCAGTCAACACGCCCGATTGACTGAGGAATTAAATAATACGCAAATTTATTTTCCAGATCCTCATGCCCCTTGGCAAAGAGGATCTAATGAGAATACAAATGGACTCCTTAGAGAGTACTCACCGAAAGGTGTTGATTTGACAGATGCAACTGATGAAGAGATACAAGGTTGGGCAACGAAATTAAATACACGTCCCAAAAAATGTTTGAATTGGAAAACACCTTATGAAATCTTTTATAAAACTGTGTTGCACTTAATTTGA
>NZ_RKMG01000079.1 GCF_003797145.1 Aerococcus agrisoli
CCCTTGGGGATGAAACGGCGAATTAATTTGTGCTGGTTTTCGCTCGTCCCACGCTCCCAAGAAGCATAAGGATGGCTGAAATAGACGTCAGCTACATCTTTCAGGGCATCGTGTAGACCTGAAAATTCTGATCCATTGTCGGATGTAACGGTCTTAAATAATTGATCGAAGTTAGCGCCAGCCCGTTCTCTTAGCTGTTGAACCGCTTGGTCCACCGATTCGGTGTCCTTCCCGTTCAACTTTAGGATGACTTCAAAGCGTGTCTGCCGTTCAGCCAGCGTCAGCAGCACGGCATCCGACTTGGTCTTGTTTCCCACTACCGTGTCGATTTCCCAATGACCGAACGTTTCCCGTGTTTCAACTTCTTTAGGGCGTTCTTCAATTAACGTCCCGAGAACACGCTTGTTGGGACGGTGTCCTGGGAGGACCGCTTTGATTTTACGGGACAGTTTTTCAAGCAAGTCCATGTTCTTTGTTCGCATGATTCCGCGGTCAATCCATTGATAGAGAGCGGTTGTGCCAGGAATGATGGCACAATCGAACAGCTCGTGTTTTCTGGCAAATCCGACCACGACGTCCGGCGACCATTTTTCATTTAACATTTTGTCATCTGCCCAATCAATGAAGGCATTTGTGTTCGCCCATTTGGGGCGTCTGCCACAGTTCAGTCGTTGCTTTTCATAGAAGGCCTGTCCTGCATCAGCGTCATAAACAGAATAGTAGGTGTCATACACTTTTCCATTTTGCGTTTGGCGTTTTAACTGGGTGATGGTTCCGCGATCAATCTCATTGTTTATGGTTTGCGGAACACGTCCCAGCGCTTTGGCAACCTGACGGTTGGAATAGCCTTCCTTTTTCAAGATAGCGATTTGGCAACGTTCTGAGTAGGAAAGATGTTTTCCCTTGCGTGAAACTGTGTTATCATGGGTTTGCGTCATTTGAATTCATCCTTGTCTATTGAGAGTTGTAGTAACTTCAATATAACATGGAATTCACGTGGCGTTTTTTTT
>NZ_RKMG01000080.1 GCF_003797145.1 Aerococcus agrisoli
AGGTGAGTTTGTCACAATAAGAACTAAATAAAACTCAACATTATTAGTGTAAGGATAGTAAAATGTTAATTTGCGTTGCTTATAGCAACAAGTAATTAATTATATAATAGCGGTAGAAAAGAGGTTATCACTAATGCTAGGGGAAAATATTAAAGCAATTCGAAAATCGATAGGGCTTTCGCAAGAAGAACTTGCGATCAAACTAAATGTAGTGCGACAAACAATATCTAAATGGGAAAAAGGTTTGTCGGTTCCTGATTCTGATATGCTTATTTCTATATCGGAAGTGTTTGAAACATCCGTAAGCACTTTGCTTGGGGAAACTATAATTGAGTCGAAGGTTGATGACGTAAAAGTGATTTCTGAAAAACTTGAGGTCATCAACTTGCAACTCGCACAAAGGAAAGCAACAAGGAGCAAAACGTTTCACTGGCTTCTTATTTTACTGTTCATGGTTATAGCTGCTATTTTCACCGTTTTAATAGTGTCAAATAGTCCTTACTTGGGTTGGGATTATAGTGACCCTGAAATCGCAGTTGTCGGAGTGGTTTTACACGGATTTGAGTGGTTGTTCATGAGAATAGCTCCAATTGCCCTTATTGGAGTTATCTTTGGGATTTTTTTGACACGGAAGAAAGTATAAAACTGCTCTACTTTTTTTTTAAGGTCTAATTTAAGGAATTAATCACATAATTGAAAAAATTAAAAAGGAGTGTTTCATATGGGTTTTTGGTACTTTCTAACATTATTTATAGGTATTTATCTTTTAATCCGATCGATATCTGCTTATAGAAACAATCAAGACAGCAAAGTAACCATTTTTATAAGTATTTTGCTTATTTTATTCTCCTTATTTATGTTTACTCCTTGGAGTGTTCAACTAATTGACTTAATATTTTCATGAATGAGTTTGTCTTAAAGGTAATTAAGACAAACTCAGAAAAA
>NZ_RKMG01000081.1 GCF_003797145.1 Aerococcus agrisoli
TTTAAAACTTTGCAACAGAACCCTGAAAAGTATCAGTATGATAAAAGTGAAGTTGTTGCTCATAATGGTTTTAAATATCGTCAATATTTAACAGATGTTGGAGTAGATACGGATGTTATTCTGCAAGAAATAGTGCAATGGATTCGTGAATCTAACTGTTATGAATATGGGGATTTAGTTGATTATGCTGTATCTGAAAAGTTCGATGACTGGTTTCCTACCGTTAGAAGTCAAACGATCTTTTTAACTGCTTATCTACGCTCTAATCGGCATAAGCCTTTTAAAAAAATAGATAGAGAAACTGGGGAGATATTGGAATGATTGATAGAAAAAATGATTTAGCAATTGAGAATGAAAAGTTAAGAAAAGAAAATTTAGAATTGAGAAAAGAGGAAGGCACTCTCTTCGGGTTTTTGGTCTGTACTGAAATCAAGGTATTATTGGGAATCCCAGCTTAAATCNACGCAAACTATCAATGTGATTATCGTCCGGTTTACTCAAAAACTATTGATCCAGAGACGGGAGAAATGAGATAATGCAAAATAAAATTTATCGAGTCTTACAAAATGATGAAGTGGTCGCAATCTTTAATCGTAAGGATTACGCAAATGATTTTATTGATTATCAAGCAACGATTTCGGATAAAAAATTTGAAATTGAGGAAGTTTCGTTGGCTGATTGGTTGCTTCAGCCAAGAGAATTTTAAGGATAAATGAGATAATTAGATGAAATATTAGAATAAAAAAATTTGTCCCTGCTGGAAAAACTAAGGAGTTCTCTTATTTCTTTTGGCAAATAAATTTGTCAAAAAAGTGACACCTGATTTCGTTTGCTGAATCAGGTAATCATGTATTGAACGAGATTAAAGAAAAAGAACCCTATTAAAACAGGGTTCTTGATACACGATTCTATCCAATTTCGTGTATCAGAATAATGG
>NZ_RKMG01000082.1 GCF_003797145.1 Aerococcus agrisoli
AGGTGAGTTTGTCACAATAAGAATTAAGTAAAACTCAAAACTATAAATTGATGAACATTAGTAGTATTAAGTTCAACGGTATATAAATTCTAGTTATGGAAATTAAGTTTAGGGGGTGCCCGTATGTCCAACAATGATAACATTGAAGGTAAGGGAAATTTCATAGGTCTAGGACTAATATTTGGTACAGCATTTGGGATAATACTAGGAATGATATTTGATAAATTACTTTTTGGAATAACTATTGGACCAAGTTTAGGACTTACTCTAGGTATAATACTGGATTCTAATAAAAAGTAGATTATGCGACATAGTAATTTTAGGGGTCATAAAGCTTGGAGGTGATAGATTGAGTAGGATAAAGAAACAGTTGTTAAACCTAGCAATAGGTGAATTTGCAGCTTTATTAACTTTTATTTTTGTATATAGATTATTAGATCTTGGAATGGCTAGTTTAGTTGCATTTTCATATCTTATACTTATCTTATTACAAGGAAGTCTGTATTGGTTTTATAGATATATTTTAATAGTCAACAAGAAAAGAGTTAATCATAAGATGATAGAACTCTTAAAATTTTTAAGACGATTAAATATGATTGTATTAGTCGTCATAAGTTTAGTGATACCAATTATTAGAAGCAGTAATAAAGATTTTATAATTGGTATTGGATTATTTTTATTCGGAATGATTGAGTATATAAACTACTATTGGTATAGATTAAGCTATGGAAAATCAGGATTCAATATTAGGATTTTATTGAATACAGGATTACAAAAATCAAGTATAAATAGGTTGATTACTAAATAATATTATGACACATCATTTATATTATGCGTCGCTGGATAGCTTATAATTTTGAAAGTGCCAGCTTGTCTTAATACTAATTAAGACAAACTCAGAAAAA
>NZ_RKMG01000083.1 GCF_003797145.1 Aerococcus agrisoli
ATTAAAAGTATGAATTATTCAGGTTTTATTAAATTGTTAAACTTTTCACAAACTCATTGTAAATCCACCAGCTTTGCGATAAAATTAATTTATAAGAAAAGGAGAGTGTTTTCATGAGAGAGAAATTTTTAGCAAAAGATTATGTTAATAATGACTATAAAGATATCGTATTCAATCGTCGTTCATACCGTCGATTTGACCCTAGTCAAAATATCAGTCGTGATGAAATCGTCGAAATGTTAGATGAAGCGACAATTACACCATCCGCATGTAACTTACAAGCATGGCACTTTGTCGTCGTTGATAATGAAGAAGCTCGTAACAAAGTCAAAGCAGTCACGATGCCGTTTAACTATCCCCAATTAGAAACAGCACCAGTTACAATCTTTATATTAGGCGATATTCACTCACATAAAGTTTATCGCGAAGTTTGGACCAAAGTGTATGAAGAGGGCAGAATTACCAAAGAAAAATTAGACGACATCTTCAATTCATTTTTACCAATGTATGAGAAAGCTGATCGCGACTTTTTAATTCAAGATGCTACCTTAGACAGTTCAATGTTAGCAATGCAATTATTATTGGTTGCTAGAGCACACGGATATGAAGCGAATCCATGGGCAGGCTATAATTCAAAAGACTTAGTTGCAACTTTAAACCTTGATAATGAGCGTTTCGTGCCTATCATGGCAATTTCAATTGGTAAACCAGGCGAAGAACCAACTGAATCAACACGTTATGATGTGAATTCTAAAATTAACTTTCTAGCATAAAAATTTGAGACCATTAGAAGCAGGAGAGTGAATCTCTACCCGAAAACTG
>NZ_RKMG01000009.1 GCF_003797145.1 Aerococcus agrisoli
GTAAGGACGAAAAATCTATGATTGTAATCTTTTGTCCCAGCCTCGTTTGTATCATTATTGCCATTCATTCAAGTCCGATTGATCATAGTAGTTTTTAAATCGCTTGATCATTTGGTCTTTTTGTTTGAGTAAAATAGCCAAGCCATTCAATAGCTCACTTGACGTTTCGACCATGGACATGGCTTCTTTTTGCTCCAACAGGGCTTCTTCCACGCCTTCATAGGGCGCTTCGGCTACAATCTCATCCAAAATGGTCGTAATCTGGTAAATTAAGCGGTGTTTGCGTTGTTCTTCATAAGCCTTGATTTTAGGTAATTCATTGATCATATAGCGAAAATCTAAATGCCGCATCATATGACCATCTTGAACAATGACATATTCCTTTTCAAAGGGGGATATGCCAGGAAATTGTCCGTGAATTTGATACCAACCGTCAAAAATTTGCCAAACACCAGGTTTTAGTTCGGGTTGGAAGTCGCGTTTTAGTACAAATGTTTCATCATCACCCGTAATTTCAGCTAACCAGCGTTTTTCATCAGGGCCAATCGGCATTAATGGGAGTTCGTGTGAAATCATGTGTTCACCTCATTCATATTTACTATATTTCATTCATTCCTAAGTATAGGGAATCTTTTACGCAAATAGCAAGCCTCACCTTTTAGATTCACTTGCGACGAATACTAGAAACGTTTAGTATAGTTTAAGTAAAGAACGCGTAAATGGAGGTTTTTCAGATGACAAGGTTATTCCAACATCAAACATTAGGTGACCTAATGGCAGGTTTTTTTGACGGGTCAATGACCATCGATGCACTACTCGAACACGGTAACTATGGTATTGGTACCATGGACCACTTAGACGGGGAATTGATTGTCATAGACGGTCAGGCCTATCAAGCTCGCGAAGACGGTCAATTAATTGAATTGACGGGTAAAGAAACCGTACCCTATGCATCGGTGACCTTCTTCAAATCTCACCATACCTTCGATGTGGCTACGCCCATGAATATGCTAGATTTTCAAGAAGTGCTCAAGACACAGCTACAATCCTTACATACCTTTTCTGTGATCAAAATAGAAGGTAGCTTTGAAAGTATGCATACGCGAGTCATTCCGCGCACGGAAAAGCCGTATCCACGTTTTGTTGAGGCGAGCCGTGTGCAACCAGAATTTAAAACCCAAAATGTAAAGGGGACTTGTATCGGTGTCTATGGTCCCTATCTATTCGAAGGTGTAGTGAAACAAGGATTCCATTGTCACTTTATCTCAGAAGATCGACAATTTGGTGGCCATATCTTAGACTATGTCATCAATCAAGGGCATATTGCGATTCAAACTGTCCGTCATTTTGACCAACACTTTGCCATTGATAATGAAGCATTTATGAATGCTGACATTAATTATGATAATCTCGTCGCTGAAATCAACGAAGGCGAGTAGTCACAAGCAACCTAAGCAAAGGAGTATATCACCATGCAACAATTTATGATTATTGCAGACCATCCCGTGATCATCAATCGTAGTGCGTCCTACAAAAATATTACTTTGCGGATTGTATTATCTAATCCCTCTATTAGGATATCCGTACCCATGCATGCCTCGAAAGCTACAATCGAACATTTCTTCATATCGAATCTTGAACAAATCGAGGCCATGCAAGCCGAAGTATTCGCTACTGCCGAGGCAAGTGCCAAGCAATATGTTACTGGCGAGATGCATCATTTATTTGGGGAATTGTATCCCTTAAAAGTCGAAGAAAGTAGCCAACCAAGCGGCGGTCATTTTGACAATGGAACCATTTATCTGTCCGTGAAAAAGGGGGCTAGCAGAGACGATAGGGGCATCGTTATGGATAAGTTCTTGCGGGAAACCCTAAAAGAAAAAACGTTAGAAGTGGCGGCAAGACTTGAACCTAAGATGGGCGTCCACGCCAACAAATTCACCATGCGTCTGATGAAGACACGGTGGGGGAGCTGCAATATCAATAAAAAGACGATTTCCATCAACTTACTCTTAGTGCAAATGCCACTCATTTGTCTAGAATCTGTCGTAGCCCACGAATTGGTCCACCTCTTAGAAACCAATCATAACAAGCGTTTCTATAGCTTAATGGACCAGTATTACCCAGCATGGCAGGAAGCAAATGAATTATTAAAAGAATTTTCTCACAAAGTTGATTAAAAATCTGTTAAAATAGTAAGCGAAATCTCATATAAGCCCCATAGATGCTATGGGACTTTTTCTATGCGTAAGACAATTTGAAAGGATGTAGTCATCTCATGTCAAAAAAGAAATTCACCATGCCATTAGCACTGAAGTTAGTGGTTGCTATTATTTTAGGTATTATCGTTGGGCAATTTAGTTTTCTGCCTGACTTCGTCTTCGAACTATTCAAGACGCTTTCAGGCATTTTTTCTGAATTCTTAAGCTGGATCATTCCATTAATGATTGTTGGTTTAATTATTCCGGGGATTGCGGAATTAGCGGAAGATGCTGGAAAACTATTAGGTATCACCCTAGGCATTGCCTATGGCTCAACATTGATTGCCGGGACATTCACCTATCTTGTTGCGAGCAATTTATTCCCCATTTTTATTACAACAGATTTAGCTGACAAAATTCAGTCATCTGGAAAAGGGGCAACTGCCTTGTTCTCCATTGGTCTTGAACCCATGTTTTCTGTGACGTCAGGTATCGTATTTGCCTTCATGGTCGGTCTAGGCATCTCGTGGTTGCGGACACAGGGCCGTGGTGAAGGCTTGTTAGCCATTTTCACAGATTTCGGGAAAATTATTGACCTAGCCTTGCAAACAGTTGTTATTCCATTATTGCCAGTCTATATTTTCTTCAACTTCGCGGACATGTCATATTCAGGCTCTGTATTTGCCGTTATGTCAGTCTTCTGGAAGGTTTTAATCACAGCAGTTGTCCTACATACCATCTATATTTCAGCTATGTTCTTATTTGCTGGATCTTATGGTGGGAAAAATGCGATTACCTTGATGAAGAATGAAATCCCAGGATGGTTAACTGCTGCGGGTACGCAATCGTCAGCAGCGACTATTCCAACTAACGTGGAAATTGCCAAGAAAAATGGTGTTTCTGAAGAAATTGCCAACTTTGTTGTACCCTTGTGTGCGACCATTCATTTGGCTGGTTCAATGATTACCATCACTTCAGTTGTAACAGCCATCCTATTGATGTACGGTATGCCAATTTCATTGGGTACGATGATTGCGTTCATCATGGTATTGGGTATTGCCATGGTGGCAGCGCCAGGTGCACCAGGTGGGGCGATTATGTCAGCCTTGCCATTCTTACCAATGGTTGGTTTAACAGAATCTTTCAACCAACTGGCTATTTCACTGTATATCACGCAAGATTCATTTGGTACAGCAGCCAATGTATCAGGAGATAACGCCATTGCCGTGATGGTGGATACTATCTACCAAAAAGATAAGCAGAAAGAAAAAAACAAAAAATAAACCAAGATACGATGAGCGTGTGAGGCACTGGGTGTTTCGCACGCTTATTATTTTTCAATGATAGAAAATACCTAAATGTCTTTATTCTTATAATGATAAATTTTTGTATAAAAAAGAATTGATAAGTGATAAAATGTAAGGGCATACAACACACCTGTAATCCATTTAATGGAGGAGGATACACGATGAAAAATTTAGCACCTTGTTTATGGTTTAGTGATGGCAATTGTGAAGAAGCCATCCAATATTACGTAGATACTTTTCCTGATTTCATATCCAGCAAATTGTCCGTTACCCGGATGCCACTCTAGATGAACATTTTGAGGGGATGGAAGGTAAGGTCATTACAGCTGAATTTACCTTAGGTGGCCATCAATACATTGCACTCGATGGCGGACCTGTTTTCCGCTTTAACGAAGCAATTTCCATCACCATTCTTTGCGATGATCAAGCGGAGATTGACTATTTCTGGTACAAGTTAAGTTTCGTACCTGAAGCAGAGCAATGCGGTTGGGCCAAAGATCAATTTGGCTTGTCGTGGCAGATTATTCCAGCTAATATGGGCGCACTCCAAACAAAGCCAGCCCAAATTCAAGCAATGATGCAGATGAAGAAAATCATCATTCAAGACTTGGTGGATTTAGCATAAGGGGGTGGTTGCATGCCATATGGACAGTTAATAGAACATGATCATCGCTATACCCTGTATTTTGAACGGAAATTGCGTTTTACACCAAGTGTCGTATTTGATGCTTTGGTAGATCCTAATATTTTCGCTCAATGGTATCCATTTGCAACAGGTGTGATGGACGTGAAGGTTGGCGGTCACATCAAATTTGATGATGG
Source organism: Aerococcus agrisoli (assembly GCF_003797145.1). Lineage (GTDB taxonomy): Bacteria > Bacillota > Bacilli > Lactobacillales > Aerococcaceae > Aerococcus > Aerococcus agrisoli. Next base: position 4,331 of record NZ_RKMG01000009.1, read on the forward strand.
GGAAGGCGCTAAATATCACGGTATGATTACAAAGTTGGATGCACCGCGTGAATTCGAATTTATTGAAGATACTACGGATGTTATCCACATTAGATTAGAAGCTACAGAAACGGGCACGGGCACACTCTTGAAGTTCTCACATACTTTTGAAAGTCCCGATTGGATTGTGCCGACTGCGACAGGCTGGCATAATTGCCTGAATGTATTTCGGGATATTATGAATGGCTATGAAGCAAATTGGCCAATGCCTGATGAGTTGACCGCACTCGCGCATGTCTATGAGGAACGTTTCGCATCGAATTATACAAAATAAGCTGGCAGGACAACAGTGTGAGCAAGATTGCGTTTCACTTATTTGATGATATAAATGAAAATGATTTATTTTCTTGATCTTTTGGATGAAATAAGTGAATTTTCCGCTAAATCGTTCATTTATTTAAGTCGATAAATGAATCATTTTGTGGATTTTCATTTATTTCCATTTATGGGTTAATAGTCTTAAATATGTTTCATTTATTTCGCGATATAAATGAAACATGCAACCATTTTTTTACTTATTATCCTGAATAAATGAATCGACTAGAAAAAAATGATGGACACAAAAAAGCCAGGGACTTGATGTCGCTGGCTTTTCTTGTGCTATTCAAATGTTTTTTTGACTAAAATTTTCTTATTCGTGATATGTAGATGATCATTCACGTCATATACAATTGGTTCACCTGTAGCAATTTCTAAATCGGGAATAGCCTCATCAGAAATATTTTCTAGGTATTTAGTTAATGACCGCAAACTATTCCCGTGAGCCACGATTAAGACGTTCTTGCCTTCTTTGAGGTCGGCTGCAATATGATCTTCCCAGTAAGGCATGGTACGTATTAGGGTATCTTTTAAACTTTCACCGGCTAACAAATGGTCGATATCCAAATCTTCATATCGACGATCGAAGGTATTACCAGTCGCTTTTGGTGGCCGCACATCATATGAACGACGCCAAATATGGACTTGTTCATCACCATGAATGGCCGCCGTTTCAGCTTTGTTGAGGCCTTGCAAAGCGCCATAATGTCGTTCATTGAGTCGCCAATGTTTATGGACGGGCAAATACAATTGTTCTAAACTATTCAAGGTGTAATAAGTCGTTTGTATAGCACGGGTTAAGACTGAGGTATGGACGGTATCAAAAAGTATACCCTCCGCTTTAAGTGCCTCACCTGCCGCATGTGCCTCCTTGACACCAAGGGCACTTAATTCGGGATCCAACCAACCAGTGAAAACATTTCGGAGATTTAATTCACTTTGACCATGTCGTACAAGTACTAATTTCATATGCTGTCACTACTTTCTTCAAGAATGCTTAAGGATGAAGCTGTATTTTATCTGTATCATACCCCTATGAGCTAGGGCATACAAGTAATTCGCCGTGGACACAAATAGGATAGGTATCAAAAGGTGGACTGGGGCAGCGTATAAATAATGGCTTTTCCATCTTAAAGTGTAGGATCCTTAAACCTGTGACTTATATGAGCCAAATAAGCCACTTGGTAGCTGAGGCAGTGACTTATATGAAAAAATAGGCCACTCGTTAATTAAAGTTGTGACTTATTTGAAAAAATAGGCCCCTTGGTAACTGAGGCAGTGACTTATATGAAAAAAAAGGCCACTCGTTAACTAAAGCTGTGACTTATCTGAGAAAATAAGCCCCTCATTAACTAAAGATGTGACTTATATGAGCAGAATAGGCCACAGACAGAAAGGTATAGAAGTTGAGTTGTACCGTAACTACTACAATGCATGCTTTTTATAACAATCAAAAAAGGAGGACGGAACTCTAAATCCACCCTCCTTTTCTAGAAACAGTCAATTATAATAGGCCTGCGGTAAAACCACCGTCAGCAACAATAATCGTGCCGGTCACGAAACTGGCGTCATCAGATGCTAAGAATACAGCAACGGTCGCAATTTCATTTGGCTGACCAATGCGCGGATTCAAGGCGGCTACTTGGCCAATACGACTGTTGCCAAAATCGCTCAAATCCGTCATAGTAGAGGCGATATTCGTTGCTACACCACCTGGGGCAATACCGTTTACGCGGATACCTTTGTTGACATACATGAAGGCAGTGGACTTAGTCATCGCAGTGACTGCATGTTTAGAAGCAGTATAAGTTGTACCCGCTACGCCTGTGAGTAACCCACCTATTGACGTCACATTGATAATATTACCTGGTTTATCTTCAGCCAGCCAGTAATCAACGACTGCGCGCATACCATACATGACGCTGTATACGTTAACGGCAAAGATGTGTTCAAATTTTTCAGTTTGAATCTCAGCAACAGGTTCATTATGGTCCATGATACCCGCGTTATTCACCAAAATGTCGATAGTGCCATAAGTGTTTATCGCGTAATGAACTAAGGCTAGCATTTTTGCGTTGACCGCTACATCTACCTCAAAGGCAGTAGCAATACCCCCATTAGTTTCTATTGCTTGCACGACTGCTTGGGCACCCGCTAGGTTGTAGTCTGCGACCACAACCTTGGCACCTTCCTTGGCATATAGTTCAGCAATACCTTTGCCAATACCGGATGCACCACCTGTAACAATAGCTACTTTGTTCGCTAATTTTCCCATGATAATTCTCCTTTATCTATCGTTTCCAATTGTAATAGTGAAGTTGATCAGCAGTAAAAATAGACGTGCATCCATAGATAGCAAAAATATTCTTGTTGCCTATATTGTACAATCAATCACAAATAATTGCGAAGATATTGATGTAAACGGATAGATTATTTTAAGCAAGTATAAAACCATTTTCACGCTTGCATATATCCTTATCATACAAGCTTTTAAAAAAGCTTATGTTAAAATAGATAAATAATAGAAGAAAGAAAAGGTGACACAGAATGAAAAAATGGACAGGTCCTACAAAACAAGGGCTACAGTGGCTCGCACTTATCGCAGTCTTCATTTTAGCAATAATTTATTGGTCGAGTATCGTTGGTGCAGTGGGCATCTTATGGTCAGTTCTCTTCCCCATCATTTTAGGGGGCATGATTGCCTTTGTATTAAATATTCCCATGCGTTGGTTTGAGAAACATCTCTTTCCTAAGTCGGATAATAAATATTTGAAGGCATCTAGACGACCGTTAGCAATTATCCTCGCTTTATTAGTAATCATTTTGGCTATAACTGCAGTTGTGATTATTGTGATTCCGCAACTAGCGTCAGCCGTGATGACACTGGTCGAAGTTGTGCCAACTTTAGTAGAAAACATTCAGAATTGGTTTAATCAGCAAGAGGCATTGGTCCCAATGTTAAACCAATTAACTGACCAAATGAACGTCAATTGGTCTAGTGTTGTGTCAAGTGTAGCTTCAGGTGTGAATTCAATTGCTTCTGGTGTAGCAGCTACTTCAATTGCAGTGTTGACAACCTCTGTTTCTGCCGTAACCAATATTTTCTTAGCCTTAATGTTTGCCATTTACATTTTGGCTTCTAAAGAAAAATTGGGTAAACAAATCACTCGCTCTATGGCTGTGTATTTACCCAATGATATTGAGAACTTGTTATTGAACGTTTTAGCCGTTGCAAATGAAACATTCTCCAAATTTATTTCGGGTATGGTTACGGAAGCGGTAATTCTAGGTGTTTTAGTAACAGCAGGCTTATTGATTTTACAAATTCCTTATGCCGCAATGCTAGGGGTATTGCAAGGTGTACTTGCTTTGATTCCTATATTAGGAGCCTTCATGGCTGGTGCAATTGGCGTCGTCATCCTATTAGCCCTAAACCCAACCTATGCATTTGTGTATATCATTTTCGTTTTAATCATCCAACAAGTAGAAGGTGATCTCATCTATCCACGTGTGGTGGGAGATTCTATTGGATTACCAAGTATGTGGGTACTTTTTGCTGTAACAGTTGGCGCAGGACTTATGGGTATTCCAGGAATGTTGCTAGGGGTACCATTCCTTGCTTCAATTTATAAGATTTTAAAATTAGACGTACGTTACAGAGAAACGCTAGAAGCTAATTCTGCCAATCAAGAAGATACTGATCATGTGAAGTTTTTGGATAGTTTTCGTCATCACTTACTCACGAATGACGAAATTGATTGCTTGTAATTTTAGTTGAAGAAATATCACTTATAGATTCTTTTTTATGTAAAAAAACTGAAAAACACCATGTATAGCAGGGTTTTGTATAATGCGAAACATCAAGCTATGCTCGGTGTTTTTTATTTTATAATATCAATAAAGCTAATAAAAATACAATAGCGGTACAAAACTAGTTGAATTTGTGAAAAAATGAATTTGTTGAATTTCGATTAATTTTTGGTAAAAAGACAAAAAATGCAATGAAAGTCGCGTTTACATTTAACCTTAACAACTATTTCACAAACTTAGTCGAAAAATTGCGAATTTTTGACTTTGTGCAAGCGCTAAAACGATACAAAAATGTTTTGTAATCATGAAATTTGCGTGTTATTCTGTGCTTGTAAATAAATGAGCAATTGGCAAGTATGCCGAGGAGGATAAACATATGAAAGTCGTTGTAGTCGGAACTAACCATGCAGGTATCTCAGCAGCTAACACTATTTTAGAATCAGGCCAAGATGTTGAAGTGACATTATTAGACCGTAACTCTAATCTATCTTATCTAGGTTGTGGTACAGCACTATGGGTTGGACGTCAAATCGATAGTTATGAAGGATTATTCTATACAAACGCAGCAGATTTTGAAGCAAAAGGTGCGAAAATCTCTTTAGAAACAGAAGTAAAAGATATCGACTTCGAAAATAAAGTTGTTTACGCTGAAACAAAATCAGGTGAAAAATTAGAAGAAAGCTACGACAAATTAGTTTTAGCAACAGGATCTCTTCCAATCGCACCAAAATTACCAGGTAACGATTTAGAAGGGTTACACTTCTTGAAATTATTCCAAGAAGGTCAACAAGTTGATAAAGCCTTAGCAGCAGAAGACGCAAACATCGTATGTGTGATCGGTGCAGGTTACATCGGTGTTGAAATTGCAGAAGCAGCGGCTCGTCGTGGAAAAGAAGTACATCTTTTCGACGCTGAAGAACATTCATTAATGAACTACTATGATGTAGACTTCGCTGAAATCATGGACAAAAACCTTACTGACAACGGCATTCACACACACTTCGGTGAATTAGCAGAAGCTTACTTAGGCGAAAACGGTAAAGTAACTGGTTTGAAAACAACAAAAGGCGAATACAAAGCTGACGTTATCATCAACGCAATTGGATTCCGTCCAAACGCTGCTTTTGGTGAAGGCCACTTAGAAAAATTCGTGAACGGTGCTTACCTAGTAGACCGTACATTCAAAACAAGCGACGACTCTGTATACGCTGTTGGTGACTGTGCAACAAACTACTCTAACGCTGCCAACGCTACAACTTACATTGCATTAGCATCAAACGCTGTTCGCTCAGGTATTGTTGCAGCAACTAACATCTTAGGCACACACCTTGAAGGTGCAGGTGTACAAGGTTCAAACGGTATCGCAATCTTTGATAAAAAATTAGTATCAACAGGTTTCTCTGTTCGTGCCGCTGAAAAGAATGGCTTGAAAGTGAAATACACTGATATCGAAGATACACAATTACCAGGCTTCATGCCAGCAGACCATAATGCAGACGTGAAATTACGTATTGTATACGAAGAAGAATCTCGTCGTATAGTAGGTGCACAAATGGCATCAGATTATGATATGTCAATGGGTATCCATATGTTCTCATTAGCAATCCAAGAACAATTGACAGTTGATAAATTAGCATTGCTAGACATCTTCTTCTTACCTCACTTCAACAAACCATACAACTACATCACTGTAGCAGCTTTAAACGCTGAGTAATTTTTTGTAAAAAAGACATACTCTCCCAAAAAGGACCACCGAGCATCCAAGCTTGGTGGTCCTTTCGTTTATAGCAAGTTTTCAACAAAGAATTCCGTCATCAAATCCATCGTTTCCGTTTTTACTAAGTGGTCTTCATCCTCGTGAACGAAGACAATATTCTTTTTATCCTGATTATCCTCAATAAATTGTAGGGTTTGATCGTAAGGCACGCGCCAGTCTCTTTCCCCATGCCATACCAAGAAAGGTCTACCGTTTAAGGTATCAATATGGGTAGACAAATCATATTGATCAATCCAAGCCGTTAAGTCAGCCAAATCTTCTGGCACAAAACGATTGGTCAAATTCTTCGCGTGTTGAATCAAGCGGTCGCGATAGCGAATCGGCGTTGGCGACCCCATCATACATGAAGCCACCTTAATTTCCGGATGGTGGGTGAGTAAGGCACTTGATGTAAAACCACCCATCGATGTGCCACCAACCCCAATCTTATCATCTAAAATAAGGTCTAATTTGCGAAAATGGCTAATAATGGCGCCAAACTCAAACAAGTTACTTTGAATACTTTGCCAAAAAGTTAAGGACGGAATGGCAGAAACATTTTGCTTGCGGGCACCGTGGTTCATTGCATCCGGCAATAAGACCCGAAAGCCTTTTTGTGCGAGTTTGCGGCCTTGGGTCAAATTCAATTCCTTACTTGATTGCCACCCATGATAATAAACAATCAAGGGTAGGGGGGCATTTTTATAGTCACTAGGTACCACCTCTAACAAGGGGATTTCTCCAATATGACGTCTTCTAATGGTTATTTTCACGTGATCTCCCTCTTTACGTTGATTTCATCATGCCTAGCATAAAGGCTGCCAAATGAAATTGCAAATGAAAGCATTTTGTCCAAATGCAAGGAAAAATAGAGAAGTAGTTTTTATTGCAAATTTTGTTATTTTACTCATATATCTGGTAGTCAAATCAAAAAAGTTGGTGTATGATTGTGGGGTAAACAAAAACGTTTTCATAAATGAAAACGAATGCGTACTCGGCAATTATTGGAGGGTAAATATGGATACAAATACAAAAGAATTTCCTTGGATGGATGAATCATTGTCTCCTAAGGAACGTGCAAGCTTACTTGTTGCAAATATGGATTTAGATCAAAAAATCAACCAATTACATGGCGCCATGGCTACCATTGATATCTATGCAACTATGGATGGTATTGAAGATGACGAAGGTATGGAAAAATTGGCGGAACAAATTCAAGTGGAACGTCACGTTGACGCAATTGATGACTTAGCCATTCCACGCTACCGCATTACCAATGGACCAGTAGGTGTTGGGATGGGTGATGGTATGCCTAGTCCTAAGGCCACAGCATTGCCAATGACCATTGGTGTTGCTGCTTCTTTTGACCCAAGTCTTGCCTATGCATATGGTGACATCATCGGTGAAGAAACCTATACACTAGGCCAACATGTGCTAGAAGGTCCGGCAGTATGTTTACACCGTTTACCAATTTCTGGACGTAACTTTGAATACTTCTCTGAAGACCCATATTTATCAGGTGTGATGGGGGTAGAAATTACTAAAGCCATTCAAAGTCATGATGTGATTGCGATGGGTAAACACTTTGCAGTCAATGACCAAGAAGATGAACGTTTCCGTTATTCTGTAGAAATTGATGAAAATGTATTGCGTGAATTGTACTTACTACCATTTGAAATGTTAGTGAAGGACGGCGAAGTAGCAGCGATTATGTCTGCTTATAACCGTCTACGTGGTACTTATGCCACAGAAAATCGTTACCTATTAAATGACATTTTACGTAAAGAGTGGGGCTTTGACGGCTATGTGCAAAGTGATTTCTGGTCAGCACGTTCGGCAGCCGGATCATTGAACGCTGGTATGGATCATGAAATGCCGGATGCAAAATGGCTAAACGAAGCCAATATTAAAGAAGCATTAGCTGACCAATCATTGGAAGAGGAAACCATTGATCGTGCCTTGATTCGTCGTTTTACCCAAATGTTTAAATTCAATGTCTTTGGCCGTGAATATAAGCCTGGTACCATTGATGCCAAAACAAATGGGGAGCGTGCACGCCGTATTGGTGAAAAATCCGCTGTCTTATTGAAAAATGACAAGGGTCTTTTACCATTAGACCCAACAGCACATGACAATGTCTTGATCGTTGGTATGGCCAAATTTGCGCAATTTGCAACTCAAGGTGGTGGTGGTTCTTCGAAAGTAGATCCATTATATACAGTGGCCCCAGCTCAAGGGATGACGGATGTTTTAACTGATTTAGAATCATCTACAAAAGTTGATTTATTCGTGGTTGCTGATGATTTGAGTAACTTAGAAGATGCGAAAAAAGCAGTCGCTGCTGCAGATGCAGTTGTGATTATGGCAGGTTTAGTTGCAACTGAAGGTGCCGACATGAAGACACCACACCAACCTAAAGACCAAGATACTATGGTTGATGCTTTGTTAGGGCTAAATAATCAAACGGTTGTTGTTTTGAAAGATTCAACACCAGTTGTATTACCATGGATTAACAAAGCAGATGCAGTGTTAGAAGTATGGAACCAAGGGGTGGAAGATGGCCATGTGGTCGCTGATTTAGTCTTTGGTCGTGTGAATCCATCTGGTAAAGTACCTACAACTTATCCAGCCCGTGATGAAGATATGATTTCTTACGGACATGAAGAACGTTACCCAGGAATCAATGAAGGGGGAAGGTTTCCCAACAATTCATTATTCTGAAGGCTTAGAAATGGGTTATCGTTGGTATCAAGGACAAGGTGTGACACCAGGTTTCGCCTTTGGACATGGTTTGTCATACACTACATTTGATATCCATGATGCCAAACTTGACCAAGCAAGTTCTGAGGGACATGCTGCCATCAATATCACAGCAACAGTTACCAACACCGGTGACCGTGAAGGTGCTGAAGTTGTGCAAGTTTATGTGGGTATTCCAGTGGACGGTCAACCACCAATGCGTTTAGTTGGTTTCCAAAAAGTGAACTTACAAGCTGGTGAAAGCCAAGAAGTAGTCATTACAATTGATCCATTTGCGACAAATCATCCGTTAAGTGTCTGGGATGATGCAACGCATGACTTTGTGATTGAAGCAGGGGAATATCAATTCTTTGTGGGTAATGCCAGCGACAACATTGTGGCTACATTAGCACATACAATTCAATAAAGTGTTATAAAGGGCTGGGTGCCGTTACGTACCCAGTCTTTTTTCATTTATATAGGATATGGGTACTTCTTTTAGCTTATTTATTTTATAATAGAAGAAAGATGATTTTTAAGGAGATGATTTGATGGAATTACAAGATTATATGGATGTGTTAGCGAAAATAGGGGCTGCCGTGTTTGCGACCGTAGATGCAGATGGCAAACCGCGCACGCGTTATGCCAATGTAGGTGTTGCAAATGAGAATGGTATTTTTTTCATGACAAAAGAAAGTAATGATTTCTACAAACAGTTGATGGCCAACGAGCATGTGTCAATTTCGGGTTTGTTGAATGATGAAGATGGTATTCAAGCGATTACGGTGGATGGTAAGGTACGCGCGGTTGACCAAGCGTATTTAGAGGCCATTTTGAAGGATAATCCTTATGTGAAGGATGTATATCCGGATGAAGAGAGTCGTAAGGATGTTGTAGCCTTGCAAGTTTACGAAGGGCACGGTTCTTATATGAATTTGAAGGCGCATAGTAAAGGTACCTTCGATTTTTCAGCAGAATAAATTTTGATATTTGATGGAGGAAACTAGGGCATACAGATAAGGTGAGTGGATATGGGTATTCGAAAAAATCGAGCACAGTCGTATAACGAAGAGGCAACATTTGGCTTTAAAAGTATTTTCTTTGGCGCCTTAATTGTGATTTTATGGACAATTGCCTATATGTTTATTGTGGCAGTACCGCAATTATATACAATGTATGGGAATAGTTTGGACCACAATCTGATGTTGATTCTTGGTGTGGTGAGCTTGATATTTATGTTTTTGGTGACGATTTGGTTTTATCGTTATTATCAAAAGAAACATCCAGATAGTTTTCAGCCACTCACGAAAAAGGATTTACTTCATGTAGCCGGTTTGTATGTGGGCATCTTGATTTTTAAAACAGCCATGAGTTATTTGATGGGCTGGGTTTACGGTACCGATACAACAGTAAATGATGAAATGATTTTTGGCATGTTAGGTGATCATCCTAATATCCTCTTATCTTTAAATCTTGGCCTTAGCGTCATCACCTTAGCACCTGTAATGGAAGAAATCATTTTCCGTGGCATGATTAGTAAGGGGATGTTCTTGGATAAATATTTCTGGCCTGCGATTATTTTGAGTTCCTTATTCTTTTCTAGTTTGCACTTGTCAGGCAATCTGATTTCCTTTCTATTGTATGCAGGGATCGGTGCAATTTGTTTTATGGCTTACTGGAAAAACAAGAATCTGAATGCGGCCATCCTTCTGCATTTCCTAAATAACTTACCTGGCGCTATACTTTTAATCTTTGGATTGTATTAAACAGCGCATGATTTCAGAATTTACCTAGCTATTTGAAAAGATAGCTAGGTTTTTTTACGTTCTTTTTCGACTTTGTTACAGAATTGTTACGATATTTTTGCGTTTTATATTCATTTTCCAAATTCTCATTTAATCTTTAACGAATCTTAAAACATTGATGATGCACGTTTTCTTTAACCTTTCTTAAATATTTATCCGTGTACACTTCAAAATATTATCAATTTTTTGCGAACTTATTGAGAAAGAGAAGCGAAAAGTGTAAGAAATAGTAAATAATTTGTAATCTGATTGTTACGGAATTCGCGACATCACATGTATATAATAGCAATGTAAACAATTTTCAGGGGGTAGAAAATTTATGAAGTATTCAGTTAAGAAAATGGTTGGAACATCTCTGGCCACGTCCGCTGCATTAGCAGCCTTTGCAACAACAAATGTTTCTGCTGATGAAGTATATACAATTTCATCAGGCGACACGCTTTCATCAATCTCACGCAAATTTGATTTACCAATTGCGGATATTGCAGAAGCAAACTCAATCAGCAACATCGACTTGATCATTGCTGGTGAACGTTTAGATATTCCTACATTGGAAACACCAGTTGTAGCGAACACTAAACGCGTTGCAGATGCTACTAATGTTTACTCAGTAGTAGCGGGCGATACATTAAACAAAATCGCTGCTGACTTTAACACAACAGCGCAAACTTTACGTGACTTAAACGGCATCACAGGTGACTTAATTTTAGTTGGTCAACAACTTAAAGTTGCTGGTGAAGTTGCACAAGCAGCACCAGCTGCAGATACTACAACGACAGATGTTACAACTGAAGTTGAAACACCAGAAGTTACTGCACCAGTTGCAGCAGCACCAGTAAACAACTATGTTGCTGACGAAAACGGTAACTACACAGTTGTTGCAGGCGATTCAATCAATAAAATTTCAGCTTCATTTGGCGTTTCAGCTGCGGACTTACGTGCTGCTAACGGCTTATCAGGCGATTTAATTATTGTTGGTCAATCTTTAGCTATTCCTGGCTTAGCAGTTGCTGCTGAAGCAGTAGTAGAAACACCAGCGGTTGAAGAAACAGTAGCAGAAGCTCCAGTAGCTGAAGAAGTTGTTGTTGAAACACCTGTTGTTGAAGAAGCAGTAGTAGAAACACCAGCGGTTGAAGAAACAGTAGCAGAAGCTCCAGTAGCTGAAGAAGTTGTTGTTGAAACACCTGTTGTTGAAGAAGCAGTAGTAGAAACACCAGCAGTTGAAGAAGTTGTAGCTGAAGCGCCAGTTGTCGAAGAAACAGTAGCTGAAACACCAGTTGTTGTTGACTACAGTGCTGAACAAGAAGCAGCGGCACAAGCGGCAGCCGAAGAAGCAGCGGCACAAGCGGCAGCTGAAGAAGCAGCGGCACAAGCGGCAGCTGAAGAAGCAGCAGCACAAGCAGCAGCTGAAGAAGCAGCAGCACAAGCAGCAGCTGAAGAAGCAGCAGCACAAGCAGCAGCTGAAGAAGCAGCAGCACAAGCAGCAGCTGAAGAAGCAGCAGCACAAGCAGCAGCTGAAGAAGCAGCAGCACAAGCAGCAGCTGAAGAAGCAGCAGCACAAGCAGCAGCTGAAGAAGCAGCAGCACAAGCAGCAGCTGAAGAAGCAGCAGCACAAGCAGCAGCTGAAGAAGCAGCAGCACAAGCAGCAGCTGAAGAAGCAGCAGCACAAGCAGCAGCTGAAGAAGCAGCAGCACAAGCAGCAGCTGAAGAAGCAGCAGCACAAGCAGCAGCTGAAGAAGCAGCAGCACAAGCAGCAGCTGAAGAAGCAGCAGCACAAGCAGCAGCTGAAGAAGCAGCAGCACAAGCAGCAGCTGAAGAAGCAGCAGCACAAGCAGCAGCTGAAGAAGCAGCAGCACAAGCAGCAGCTGAAGAAGCAGCAGCACAAGCAGCAGCTGAAGAAGCAGCAGCACAAGCAGCAGCTGAAGAAGCAGCAGCACAAGCAGCAGCTGAAGAAGCAGCAGCACAAGCAGCAGCTGAAGAAGCAGCAGCACAAGCAGCAGCTGAAGAAGCAGCGGCACAAGCAGCAGCTCAAACTGGTAACGTAACTGCATTATTAAACAATGCATATGCTCAAGTTGGCGTACCTTACTTATGGGGTGGTAAAACACCTGCAGGTTTTGACTGTTCAGGTTTCGTATACTATGTATACCAACAAACTTACGGTGTAAACGTTGGTGGATCAACAGCATCTCAACAATATGCTGGTCCTAAGATTTCTGTAAGTAGCGCGCAACCAGGCGACTTAATCTTCTGGGGTTCTTACGGTTCTCCTTACCACGTTGCAATTTCATTAGGTAATGGACAATACATCCATTCTCAACGTCCTGGTGAAACTGTTCATTCAGAATCAATCAACCCTTACTGGGCACCATCATTTGCTGTAAGCATGGCTGCTTACAACTAAGCCCTAATTACATATTAAAATTCAAAAAAGATCGAGATTCTTACCCTCCTCGATCTTTTTTTTGTAAGTAAAATTGGTGTTTTTGTTTTGTAAAAAAACACTATGAAAGCCTTTAAGTAGCTAAATTGGCAATTGTTCATAAAGGTGTTAAAATAAAGCGATAGGTCAATGTTACATTTCCAAGATCAGATTTTTTAAAATCAAGGAGTATAGATAATGAAAAAAATATTAATAGTGGACGATGAGAAACCAATCTCAGATATTATATCGTTTAACTTAAAAAATGAAGGCTATGAAATCGATACAGCCTATGATGGGGAACAAGCTTTAGAGAAATTTGAATCTTTTGAACCAGACTTAGTGGTATTAGATTTAATGTTACCGAAAATTGATGGCCTAGAAGTGTGCCGTCAAATTCGTAAAGAAAGCCAAGTACCTATTATTATGCTGACAGCAAAAGATAGTGAAATTGATAAAGTATTAGGGTTAGAAATGGGTGCGGACGATTATGTGACCAAACCATTTTCAAACCGTGAATTAACGGCTCGTGTAAAAGCAAATATTCGTCGTAATAATGTCGTTATCGAGCAAGTTGCACCAGAAGAAGAGGGTGCCAATGAAAATATCATTGAAATCGGTGACTTGATTATTCATGAGGATGAATATATTGCATCTAAAAACGGTGTGGATGTTGAATTAACCCACCGTGAATTTGAGTTGCTTCATTATTTGTCACAACATATTAACCAAGTAATGACTAGAGAGCACCTACTACAAACGGTTTGGGGCTACGATTATTTTGGTGATGTGCGTACTGTAGATGTAACAGTTCGTCGTTTACGTGAAAAAATTGAAGAGAACCCGAGTCATCCAAAAATTTTGATTACACGTAGAGGTGTTGGTTATTTCTTGAAGATTCCTACACAAGAATAGAGGTAGGGTATGGCAAAATCTAAGAAAAAATCGGGTATCCCTTTTTTCAAATCTATTCACTTTAAGATACCAATTATATTCATATTAACCTTACTGATTTCGCTCCAAATTGTCGGAGCGTATTTTATTCGTTCACTTGAAACAGAAATGTTAACCTCTTTTGATGAGCAGGTAACGAGTCAAACAACCTTTCTGATTGATAATATTCAAACAGTTATGGAAGATGAAGATTTAAGTGAAGATGATAAAGAGACACAAATCAATTCGATTTTGCGTCGTTTTAATGATGATAGCGTATTAGAAATCCAACTATTTGATAGTAATGGCTTCTTATTAGCTACATCTAATCCGACTTCTCAATCCTATATTGGCCAAAGAACTGTGGATGCAACGATTGAAGAGACGTTATATACAGGTATTCGTAGTGAAACGACCGGCTATGATGCGACACAAGAAATCCGGGTGAAGAAATTCGTCACCCCTATTTTTTCAACGGCATCTTCTGGCGCTATGATTGGTATTTTGAATGTTTCGACAAACTTGGAATCTATTTATAATCAGGTGCAAAACATTGTGTCTTTATTCTTGATTGCATCAGGATTCTCTCTTGTATTTACAACAGGGCTAGCAGTTTTAATTTCAAGACAAATTATTAATCCACTGCAAAAAATGCGTGATCAAACGAAACAAATTGCAGAAGGTAATTATTCAACAACTTTGGATATTAATGCTGAAGATGAGATGGGCCAATTAGCAGAATCTATCAACTACTTATCTGTAAGGGTTGGGGACGCACAAGATTTAACTGAAGCCGAACGACAACGTTTGGATTCGGTATTACGTCACATGACGGATGGGGTAATTGCGACTGATAGACGTGGTAAAATCACGATTATCAATGACCGTTCATTGAATATCCTGAACAAAACCCAGGAAGAAGTTATCGGAGAGTCCATTATTGAAGTGTTGGATTTATCTGATCGTTTTTCATTTAGAGAGCTATTTGATCAACATGAATCCATCTTGTTAAATTATGGGACTGCAGAAGAAGAGACCATTATTCGCGCGGAATATTCTGTTATTCAACGAGAGTCAGGTTTTATTTCTGGTTTAGTATGGGTTTTAACTGATATCACCGAGCACGAAAAAATTGAGCGCGACCGTAAACAGTTCGTATCCAATATTTCACACGAATTACGTACACCACTAACCAGTGTGCGTTCTTATTCTGAAGCCTTGGTTGATGGTGCCATTAAGGATGAAGCTGTTGCAGTTGAATTCTTGAATGTGATTCAGACAGAAACAGACCGTATGATTCGAATGATTTCAGATTTACTACATTTATCACGTATGGATGCCAAACAACAAGTCTTAAACCGTGAATTAGTGATTTTCAAAGATCTTGTCAACCATGTCTTAGACCGTTTTGAAATGATGTTACAGTCTGAAGATTATGAAGGCAAAAATTATATTATCAAACGTGAATTAATGGAAGAAGAAGTTTGGGTTGAAATCGACCAAGATAAGTTAATTCAAGTAATTGATAATATTATGAATAATGCGATTAAATATTCACCTGATGGCGGGATAATTTATGTGCGATTGATGTCAACACACAACCAACTCGTACTAAGTATCCAAGACCAAGGTTTGGGTATTCCACAAGAATCAATTCCACACTTATTCGATCGTTTCTACCGTGTCGACAAAGCAAGATCACGAGCTCAAGGTGGTTCAGGACTAGGTTTGTCTATTGCTAAAGAAGAGATTGAGTTACATAACGGTAAAATTTGGGTCAACTCTATCGAAAACAAGGGAACAACCTTCTTTATTTCCCTTCCATTTGAAGAATTCGATAGCGATGAGTGGGCTGGAGAGGATGAGTGGGCTGATGAAGAAGAAGAATAGATGGCAATGGGTGATTCACGCGATATTAGCAGTCTTAGCGATTATTAGTCTAGTGGCCTCTATCAGCAATCTGTATGGGCCAAAACTCATCAATGGTTGGATTAGTCAAGTAACCGAAGATAGTACTAGTGACACGAGCACCGGTATGAATAATATGGCCATTTCAAATAATGCCAATGAAGACGATGGTAGTGAAGTAACCAATGCACTTGCTGCCCAAAGATTAATCGTGCATAACGCAACTGATGGTTATGAAGCAATTTATGATTTGGATGCCATTAGAGGGTTTAAAACAATTGTCTCTGGTTTTGAATATGAATCTTCATATGAAGAGGATTCAGCGTATAACATTCGTAATTATGCAGATTCTCAGGAGTTTATTGAAGGTAAATTAACCAATGAAACACCTGTTAATTTATTTTTAGCGGATGTATTAACATTACCAGCAGATTTACAAGAAATGGCGATTTCTAGTTACATTTATATACTAGGCACTGATCAAGTATATCTAGTGAATGATGCGGAAAATATTGCCTATGGATTGACGGTGACAAATAAAGCATCTGAAATTAATGAGACAACAAGCAACTTTTTAGATGACCACAACCATGCATTAACGCCCGTTGTGCCAGTGAATTTAGCGGATAGCTTAACGTATGTTTCCACGGAAGAAAATCAGTTAAATCATTTAACCTACTTACAAGAACGCCAACCAAATACCTACTTTTTGAACCATTTCTTTGAAAGGCCAGAAGATATTCATGATTATTCCTTAAACTCAATTGCACGTTACTATACAGAAGGCCGTCAATTGACCATCAATATGGAAACGTTTGAGGTTACTTTACTCCAAAATGTGGGGGAAGAAGCGGCAACGAGTCTGAATTCGCAAGTGACTGCAACAAGTGAGGCAATTGGGGATATTTTACCAGACCATGACTCATGGTTGTATGCAGAATATAACGGAAATGATGGCGATATTATCAATTACCGTAAATATGTGAACTCGCAGCCAGTATTTGGTAACAACTATGTTGCCAAAACGCAGTTTGTCATGAGTGGGGATGAAATTAAGAATATTTACTTATCTTCATTAACCATTCAAACGCAGGTTTCTGACTTATCAGAATCATATACGATTATGAGTGGTGTGGATGCCTTGAATTTATTAAACAATGCAGGTTATGCCAACCAAGATATTTCAGAATTGGTATTAGGCTATCGCTGGGTGCAAAATCCAGAAAGCTCTCGTTTAGTTGAGTTAGTGCCTTCATGGCATGTGCAAATGGATGACGAATGGTATATGTTAGAAAATCTTGTCGATATGTCTAGATATCCGTCACTTGCAACAAGATATACAGAAACAGGAGAAACCGTTGATTTATCTGTATACTTTAGCGATTTAGGTGACCCTGTTAGTGAAGAGGCTGTGAAAACAGCAGTAGAGGAAGATTTATCCGCAACACTTTCAGCTGAGGAACTATCCGCTTCAACAGAATCCACCGTTGAAGCAGACGCAAGTGCAAATGTTGAGGAGGCGAATTAGGGATGAATTTTAGAAAAGTTGAAGTCATTTTTATTATCGCCTTCTTGATTTTGGATATTTTCTTGGTCAATATCTTTTTAGATAAATATATTGGCACCTTTAATCAAGCGATTGCGAGCCAATCGGTAGATATTGCAACCGAATTGCAGACAAATAATATTAGCTATGATGAACCGTCAGATGAAGTATTGGCGACACCATTTATTCGAACGATAAATAAAACCATCACTTTAGACGAAGTCTTATCTGTAACAAGTGATACTCAAAGTGTTGAAGTTGTGCCAGAGTCTAATCAAATCGTTTCACAAATTAACGAGCCAGTGCCATTGAATGGTGTTGGGGAAAATACGGTTTCTGGGACGCTATCAGATGACGCTTTGAGCCAGTTGGACGCTTTTGTGGATAGTGAAGTATATGATGGCAACATGTATCAATTTGTTACCTATGATCAAAATGCGGGTACTATTTTATACATGAAACAGTCGGCTGCCAACTATCCAATTGCGGATGGTTCTGGAGAGATTGTATTCCAAGTTAATGAAAATTATGCCGTCTATGGTTATGATCAAACCGTTACCGGTGAATCAGCGACACAAGGGGAAGACAGAACAGTTATTACCCAAGCGCAGGCTATTGAGAATGCCTTTTTAAATAATTCCATTCCGGATGACGCAAGAATTGTGACATCCTTCCTATCCTACCGTCAAACCCTAGTGCTCGAAGAAATTACGCTGTATCATCCTGTCTGGACTTTATTTATTCAAGCCAGTGAAGGTACGACACAAAGAGTATACGTCGATGCAATCAATGGGTCAATTTTAACGCAATAGTCAATGTAATCAGAATAGTTTGAAAATTGGAAAGAGGATTTGTCATGTTTCAGAAAAATACATCTATCAAAAGATATCCGAGGCTAAGCACGAAAATAAGTACTTGGATCACGGCGGTTATCGTCATGTTTGTTATGTTTGCTGGTCAAGTGGCCAATGTACAAGCAGAAGTGAAGGTCACCGATTATACTAGCAACATCGATGTTCAAGATGACGGTAGTATGAAGCAAACTGAAACATTTGGCTTTGATGTGAAGGGCACAGTGAATGAAATCAATCATCGCATTGAATTAGGAGAACTGGGCAAGCTAACTGACTTAGCAATTAATATGAAAAGTGTGAGTGCGGAAGCATTCTTCCCCTTTGTAGCGAGCGATTCTAATGATGTGGGTACATACACACTAACCGAAAGTGAAGATGGTATGGATATTACCATCTACAATACGATTACAAATGCACCGCATATCGCCCAAGTTACTGGAACCTTAAGTGATTTATGGACGAATTATGCAAAATGGTCGATTCTACAAGCCAATTTCCTAGCTTTACCTTATGATACTGAAGAAGCATCTGTAACCTTAAATTTCCCAGCTGCAGTACCGGCGGATCAATCTGACATTATCGTGTCTTCCAAAGCCAAAACGACTTTAACATGGTCAGATGATCGCACGAGTCTAACCATAAAAGCGGAAAACTTAGCTGCGAATGAAGTGATTGGGGTTCAAATGTATATGCCAGTTGAAATTCTTGCCAACAATCAAACAGTTGGAAAAGATTCAGAAGGCGAATCAATCATTAAAGAGATGGAAGCTAGCCGTACAGCCGAGTCTAATCTGCAAACACGTTTAGGCCGTCAAATTTGGCTTGTGTCTGGTGGTTTATTCATCATCATTCTAGGCTATGCAATCTACTTGTTTATGCGCAAACGTGCTATTTTTGCGGCTGTTCCTGATCTAAAGGGGGCCGTGCAATCAAAACCTAATTACTTCGCACCACATAGTGTTGCCATGTTAACAGGTAAAAAATACTCGAATACACAGGCCATTGTCCTGTTGATTTTAGAAATGATCGAAAATAAGACGCTCGCCGCTCATTTTATTACCAATAAACGCGGTCAAATCGCAGATATTCAAGTAACACCATTGACAAATGAAACGAACCATCCAGCTGGCCAATTACTGCTAGCAGCGGTTGTTGAGCAAACAGATGCGCAAAGACAAGTGGTTTCGTTGAATGAACTGATTTTTAATCCTGCTAGTAAGGGTGTTGTACTTTTCACACGTTTAGGCCGTAAATTGGTACGTAAAATCCGTCAAAATGCGAAACAAGCCTTAAATAAAGAGGGCGTTTATAGTAAAATGAATCAAGTATTCCATACTATCTTAACGATTTATATGGTAGCATGGTTATTTGGGACTTTCTTCGTGGGCTACTGGCAAGTGCAATTGGGTCAGGTGAATATTTGGGCTATCGTACTTATTATTTTGAGTTTGGCGCTTGTGTATCTGATTCAACAAAATGTACTACCACTACGTACGGAGACAGGGGTTGCCTTATATAGACAATGGCAATCTTACTTGAAACAATTAGTGCAACAAACTACGGCTGGTGAAGTTTGGTCAAACCAAAGTAATGAGTGGTTAGATGATAAATACCTTTATTCATGGGTAGCTGCAAATAATGTGAAGTTAGCCAAAAATGTAGAAAAAGATCCACAAATTTTACAATTACCTTTGATGGGCTCAGCCCAATCAATTGCACATTTATCGTTGAAACGAATGAAATGGCAACCAGAATTTGTAGCAGATCAGACAGATTCAGAAGAAAACAAACAATAAAACTTAGTAAACAACATGTAGGAGGCAATCGTGGAGACTGCAAAGAAAGATTTTACAATGCGTGTTTCCATGCTCGGCAGTAGCTCTAGTGGAAACGCGACTTATATAGAAACCCCCAAACGTAAGATTTTGGTGGATGCAGGTTTTAGTGGGAAGAAATTAAAGGATTTGCTAGCAGGAATCAATCGCGATATTTCGGATATTGATTCTTTGTTTATCACACATGAACATTCAGACCATATTAAGGGTGTTGGTGTGCTAGCGCGTAAATATAATTTGAATGTGTATGCCAATGAAGCCACATGGCGTGCAATTGGCAATAAAGTTGGTACAATACCAATTGAAAAGCAAAATATTATCGAACAAGGGGATATCTTAACCCTAGATGATGTGGATATCGTCTCTTATGGTGTGAGCCATGATGCAGCTGAACCGCAATTTTATGCTTTTCAAAAAGATAACAAGCAATTTACCATTCTAACGGATACAGGCTATGTCAGTGACCGTCTAGTAGGTCTACTAAAAAATTCGGATGGCTATTTAATTGAGTCCAATCATGATATCGATATGTTGCGCATGGGTTCATATCCATGGTCGTTAAAACAACGTATCTTGGGCGACGAAGGGCATTTATCAAATGATGCTGGCGCGCAAGCAATGATTGATATGATTGGTGACCGTACCAAACGAATTTACCTTGGTCATTTGTCCAAAGAAAATAACATGAAGACCATCGCACATCAAACGTGTGTATCTGCCTTGACCCAGGCTGATTTAGGGGTTCATGAGCAATTTGAGGTCTATGATACGAATCCAGAAAAACCGACTGATCTTTATACTTTATAGTTGGGATTTATGAAATTTTATAGATTTGGCCCTAAAAAGTCACAAACTATTCAAAATTTCCTATTATAATCTAATTGTAAAGGCCAAAATAAACAACGAGGGGGATGAGCATATGTCTCAAAATAACGATCAATTCAATAACCAAAACGACGAACCAATTAAAAACCCAAATGAACCACATAAACCAGAAAAGAAAGCCCGTAAGATGACACCCTTGCAATCAGGTTTGATTGGGGGCGCAATTGCTACTTTATTAGTTGGTGGGGTAGGTTATGCCGTTACCTCCTCGGCTAATAATGACACAAGTATTTCGACTGAAGAAGTTCAATCGATGATTGATTCTGCAGTTTCAAGTGCGCAAGCAGCAAATTCAAGCGGATCAGTACAATCTACTAGCCTAGATGTAACGACTGACGTTTCTGAAACGGTTGCTAAAGTACAGGATTCAGTTGTTTCAGTAGTAAACATGACTGAATCCGTTTCGACTTATGATTTATTCGGATTTACTTCGCCTACACAAGGTAGTGAATCATCTTCTAGTGACGATGCTTCAACTGAATTAGAGACTTCATCTGAAGGCTCTGGTGTCGTGTATAAGGTTGATGGAGACACAGCCTATGTTGTGACAAACAACCACGTTATCGACGACGCAGATGCCATTAATATCATTATGGCAGATGGTACACAAGTAGAGGCTGAATTAGTGGGTACTGATCCATGGACTGACTTAGCTGTATTGAAGATTTCTTCAGATGTAGTATCAACCGTTGCTGAATTTGGTGACTCTGATAGCTTAACAGTAGGTGAGCCTGCTATTGCTATCGGTTCTCCATTAGGGTCTGATTACGCAACAACTGTTACACAAGGGATTATTTCTGGTTTAAATCGTTCGGTATCAGTCGATATTGACGGTGATAGTACATACGACTGGGTAGCAAATGTAATTCAAACAGATGCAGCGATTAACCCTGGTAACTCTGGTGGTGCCTTGTTAAATGCAGCTGGACAAGTAATTGGTATTAACTCGATGAAAGTTTCAGATTCTTCCGTTGAAGGTATGGGCTTTGCGATTCCATCTAATGATGTTCAAACAATTATTGCTGAATTAGAAGAAAATGGCCAAGTAATCCGTCCAGAATTAGGTGTTTCAATGGTAGACTTGAACCGTGTATCTCTTGAATACCAATCTCAAACATTACAATTACCAACAGATGTAACTGAAGGTGTTTATATTGCTGAAGTGGCCGTAGGTTCTGCAGCTGAAGCTGCTGGATTACAAGCTGATGACGTTATTGTAAGCTTCAATGGTGAACCAGTAACTGATTCTGCATCATTCCGTCAAGCACTATACAGCCAAGATCCAACTGCTACAGTGGAAATTTCTTACTACCGTGATGGTGAGTTACAAGAAACGACCGTTCAATTACAAGCACAAGAATCTTCAAGTACGAGCACTGTAACTGAATAATAGCTAAAACATACAGCGTAAGCCCACATTTTGTGTGGCTTGCGCTTTTTTGTTTGTTGAATCAAATAATGAGGGGATAGAAATATGTTGCTATAGCTAGTTATCCCCAAAATATATCCACAGTCTTGGGGATAAAAAGTGGAAAATGTGCATAAGTATATGGAAAGGCTTTAAATAGTATAATATAGGGCTTGTTCAATTGTGTAAAAACTGTGGATAAT
The DNA here is from genome assembly GCF_003797145.1 of Aerococcus agrisoli. Lineage (GTDB taxonomy): Bacteria > Bacillota > Bacilli > Lactobacillales > Aerococcaceae > Aerococcus > Aerococcus agrisoli. The sequence continues at coordinate 26,792 of NZ_RKMG01000009.1, forward strand.
GTGGATAAGTACGGGGATAACTGCAAAGTTAAATGGAAATGTTGGTTTAAGGGGATTCTGAGCGAAAACGAATTGTGGATAATGTGGATAAAAATGTGTATGAAAAACGCGGTTGAAAGAGCGCATTTGCTCTTTCAACCGCTTTGGTGTTGTTTAGATTAACGAATTTCGCGTAAGTAGTCTGCTTTTTCAAATTTATCTGTGTTGGCAATGGCAACATAGATGTCATCAGGTTGGATCACGTAGTCAGCAGGGAAGGTTGTTGTTAACGCGTCACGACGTTTTTTACGAATACCGATAATGTTGATATCGTAACGTTGGCGAGTATTTAATGTTGTTAAAGCTTTACCCACCCATTGGTCTGGGGCACGGAACTCAACTAATGAAGTTTCGTCGTCTAATTTAATTACTTCTTCGATAGTATTGTGGATCATGCGACGAGCAATTTGGATACCAGATTCTTTTTCAGGTTGAACTAAAACATCTACACCGAAAGCTGATAACACTTTACGGTTTGTTTTATTTTTTACTTTACAGATGATGTGTTTAATACCTAACTCTTTCGCGTTTAATACACCAAGAACTGAAGCTTCAAGGTTAGTACCAGTTGAAACAACAATAGCATCACATTGGCCGAAGCCTAATTCACGCATGTAGTCGATATCGGTGAAGTCACCAACGGAACCAACTGTTAAGTATCCTTCTAATCGGTCAACATTCTTTTGGTCAAGGTCACAAGCAATGATTTCGACACCATTCTCTGATAATTCTTTGGCGATTGTTGAACCAAAGATACCTAATCCTAAAATACCAACTAATTTAAATTTTCCCATTTTATTTTTACACCTATCCTATTAAAATATTTGTGGTTGTATATTGAATATCGCTTGTCTTATCTTTCTTATCTGGTAACAAGGAAATGAACATTGTCATTGGTCCGATACGACCGATAAACATTAAGGACATTATGACAACTTGGCTAGCCAGTGTTAATGTAGGGGTTAAGTTAGCCGTAACACCTACAGTTGCAAAGGCTGAAATTGATTCAAACAAGATATATAAATAATCAACTTGCGGATCAAAGGTTAAAATTAATCCTGAACCAATAATTAATAAAGCAATGTAAAGTAAGAAAATAACGAAAGCTTGACGTAACAATTGTGCTGGAATCGTATGTTTTACAAAGTTTACGTTTTCTTTTTGTTTAACTTCAGCAATAGCCATCATGATAACTAAAGCGAAGGTAGTTGTTTTCAAACCACCAGCAGTACCACCTGGGCTACCACCGATAAACATTGTGACAATAAATATTAAAATTGACACGGGATGCGCTAAGGTATAATCAATTGAAGCAAAACCAGCAGTACGCATGGTAACTGTCTGGAATACAGCAGTCATGATTTTGTTGCCAACAGTCATATCACCAATGGTACCTTCATTTTGCCATTCAAAAGCTAAGAATAAGATGGTACCTAGGCAGATAATTAATACGGTCATTCCCAATGCTAATTTTGTGTGTGGTCGTAATTTACGAATTGCAGTTTTAATCGCAATTCTTGGACGTGACCAGTCAAATTGTTTAACTTGATTCGTAACATCAAACCAAACACTAAAACCAATACCACCTAATACGATTAATGAAATAATCGTCCAGTTAATAATTGGAACAGTTTGGTACCCTATCATTGACATATTGGATAGGGGATCAAATCCAGCATTACAGAAGGCTGAAACAGCCATGAAAATACTGATGAACGTACCTTTAGCAAACCCCAATTCTGGAATAAAGAAAGTGGCGAATAATAAAGCACCAATACCTTCAATAATGAAAGTATATTTGAAGATTTTTCCTAGCCAATTTGAGATGTTGTCTAGGGAATTACTATTCAAGGCACCTGTAACTGCGACTTGGGCACTCATTCGCACATTATGGCCGATTTTGAAGTAGATGACAGAGATAAAAGTCATCAGTCCTAAACCACCAATTTGAATTAGGATCATCATGATAATTTGACCAAAAATGTTGTAAGTATCATATATAGATTCAACCCATAAACCGGTCACACAGACTGCAGATACGGCGATGAATAAGTGGTCAAAGTATGTAGCATCTGACGTTGCCACTTGGCTGATTGGTAAGTTCAATAGTAGAGAACCTACAAAGATTACCAAAGCGAATGATAACGCGATGATTTTGGCACTGGATAGGTGACCAACAGGGTTGGCAACATAACTCAGCATTTTACGAAAAATATTAATCGTTAAGCCCTCCTTATATAATTTTAAAAAAATTAATAATTACAAATACGATTAATTATAGTCACTTTATTAGAAAAATAAAGTAAAATAGAAAAGAAAAACTTTTAAATAAGCATTTTTGCATGATTGGAGTCTTTTTGCATGTTAGTAAAAATTATCTCAGTTGGAAAACTGAAAGAAAAGTATTTAAAACAAGGTATCGAAGAGTATGCCAAACGTTTGAGTCGCTATACAAAATTTGAAGTCATTGAAGTCAAAGATGAACCTACCAAGGAAAATGCCAGTGAAGCGGAAGATGAGCTAGTCAAGAATGCTGAGGGTGAACGCATCTTAGCAAAAGTGAAAGATGATGATTATGTCTACCTTTTAGCAATCAACGGAAAAATGATGTCTTCTCCTGAACTAGCCAAACATATGCAACAGCAAATGACGCAGGGGAAATCAACCCTTGTCTTTATTATTGGTGGTTCTCTGGGTACGAGCGACGCTGTTTATAAACGCGCGAATCAAGAAATCTCTTTTGGAAAAATGACCTTGCCTCATCAATTGATGCGACTTGTATTGACGGAACAAATATATAGAAGCTTCAGAATTCAGAACAATGAACCATATCATAAATAACTTTTAATTAATAATATAGTAACACATTCATGGGCGTTTACAACTTTGAGCTAGAAGGGGAAAATGCCATGGTCGGAGCCAATACAAGTTTACTTGGAGGCTTGGTGGCAGCAACTACTTTATTCATCGTGAATATGATTTTCAAAAATTGGATGTACCGTATTCCTTGGTTTAGTAAGATGCTAGAAGGGGATGCACACCTGCTAGTCTATGAGGGTAAGGTGAATGACGCCAACCTTCAAAAATCGAAGATTACCACCAATGATTTGCTGGAAGCCATTCGCGAGCATGGCTTAGCCGACGTTGCTGAGGTCAAGATGGCTGTCCTTGAAGTAGACGGCAATATTAGTGTCATTGCTGGTGATAAACGCTAAGAATAAATACTTTTTAGACAAAAGAACCATATTTTCAAGATATGGTTCTTTTTTAGTGGACAAATATACAAATTAAAATATAATGAAAAAAACGATATAGCAGGGAAAGTTAGCAACCTTTGTGTAACCATTTTTTTCAATAAACCAATAAATTTATCAAAGCTTGAAAAAAGCTTGGATTAATATAAACCGTTTTCATTGCTACTATAAGCGTGTAAAGAAAAAGCAAAGGAGCGATGGATAAATGGATTGGTTAGAAGTAGAAGGCAAAGTTGTAATTGTTACTGGGGGTGCTTCAGGGATTGGTCAGTCAATTGTTGAAGAATTGTTAGCAGCTGGAGTGAAAGTCGCAAACTTCGATTTGAAGGATAATGGCAAAGAACACGAAAATTTAATGTTCGTGGCGACTGATGTAACAAGTAAAGATAGCGTTGAAGCAAGTGTACAAAGCGTATTAGATACTTTTGGTACGATCGATGCAGTTGTCAATAATGCAGGTATTAATATTCCACGTTTATTGGTAGATGCAAATGACGAAAAAGGACCGTTCGAATTATCTGAAGATGTTTTTGACAAAGTAACGACTATTAACCAAAAAGGGGTTTACATTGTTGCCCAAACAGTTGGCCGTGTACTAGTTGGTAAAAAAGATGGTGTTATCATCAACATGGGTTCTGAATCAGGTCTTGAAGGTTCAGAAGGACAAAGTGTTTACGCCGCTACTAAAGCAGCTGTTTATTCATACACACGCTCTTGGGCAAAGGAATTGGGTAAACACAATGTACGCGTTGTTGGTGTCGCACCGGGTATTATGGAAGAAACAGGTTTACGTACACTGGCTTATGAAGAAGCACTTGCCTACACTCGAGGTAAATCAGTTGAGGAATTACGTGCGGGATATTCAAACACAAGTACAATTCCATTAGGCCGTAGTGGAAAATTGACGGAAGTTGCTGATCTTGTCTTGTACTTAGTATCAGACAGATCAAGCTATATTACGGGTGTGACCATTAATGTGGCAGGTGGTAAAACAAGAGGATAGGAGGTATTGAATTGGCGCTCGTCGAACGATGGTATAAAATTTTAAATTTGTTTGAAACGAGTCCAACGATTAGTCAGGATGAAATGACTGAGTACCTTGGCATTTCACCACAAACGATTAAGAGTAATATTTCCTTGTTGAATAATGAGTTGGTACATATTGCTTCTATAGAATATGAAAACAAATTTTATACGTTAAAGATTTTTAATTTGGTTGAATACGAAAAGATTTTATCTGGTCGCCTTAAGATAGACAGTGATTTTAATTCTTCTAAGAAACGATTTGCTTATATCTTGAAACGATTAATCGATAGTTCCTACACAGTTCAACTAATGGATTTGGCTGATGAAATGAATGTAAGTCGAAATACAGTAGCGAATGATATTAAAGAAATTCGAAGCCTGTTACAAGATTACCAAGTCGAATTGATAGGGAAGACGAGTAAAGGTCTAAGCTTAAAGGGGAATGAGTTAGAAATTCGGCTCATCTATGTTCATTTTATCTTAGATTATTACGCCATTGACTCACTCATTCCAGGTATAAACGATCAACTGAATGACTTATTAGCGGCATTCGATATTACGGACAGAATTCAAAATTTACTGAAACGTTCAATTACAGTGACTTTATCTCGTATTCATGAACAACATATCTTAGATCGTGAGATAGACTATTACTATTTTAAGGATTCGGATTTATTGGATGAATTAACTGGTGAAATTGAATTAGCCTTTCAGCTATCAATCAGTCAGTACGAGAAAGCTTTCATGGCCTTTCCATTAAATTTGTATAATCAAGGGATAAATCGCAACTTAAACGTAGCCTATGTCAAAGATATTTTTGACAAGATGATGCAGCGATTGCAAGACACTTTTGCCGTCAATATTGATAGTAATTTGTTATATGATGAAATGTTTCAGCATCTGGTTTTCCTTATCAATAGAGTAATTTTTAGACCTAAAACGAATGACCTCCTACTAAAAGATATTCATATCAAATATCCAGTATCCTATGCGATGGCAGAAATTTGTTGTGATGAAATCAGTAAAGCAATAGGACGACCAGTGGTCAAAGAGGAAGTGAATTATCTTACTTTATATTTGGAAATGTTGGTGAATAATCGAAGCAAGGATGACTATAAAGAAATAGCGGTGATTTGTCATACAGGTCTAGGCACAGCGTTACTGTTAAAACAACGGTTGCAGCAAGTGTTAGGTGATGAAATTCATATCACCAACTTTTCGGAAGCAGATTATAGCAAAGAAGATTTTTCAACTTACTTCGCTATCTTTACCACGATTCCTTTACGACACTTGCAGACGGATGTACCAGTCATCCAAATCTTACCTACTTTTGACGCATTAGAAATCAAACAAGAGTGGGATCGCATTGAAAAACAACAATTACGCCGTGAAGGAGATGTGCGTATTTCGCATATTGCATTACAAGCAAATAAATCATATGAAACACAATTGAATGTGATGGCAAAAACGCTAGAGAAAGCCAACCGTGTGGATGCTGGATTTGCACAACGTATTCAAGAACGTGAACAATTACAATCAACAGTTTTTGGTAAAGGGATTTCAATGCCCCATGCTAGCAATAGTGGCTCAAGTAAGATTGAAATTATCATGGGTACGTTCGAAGAGGCAATCCAAACGGAAAATGGTCCAGTCGAGTTGGTCATGATGTTGGCTGTGCCAGATGAGATGAATGATAAGAAAATAGACACCTTGCTTGAAATTTATGATTTTATTTTTTCAGCAACAGATAGTGTGGAATTAAAAGAAAAAGTCTATGCTTGGCAGCAAGCAGGGACATCAATGATTCAGGAAGATGAGGGGGTTGAATAATGGCTTTTACATATATTTTTGGTTTTGTGGCAATAGCAGCCTTATTAATTCAAACGGCATTTGGCTATTTTCAAGTAAAACATTTCAATACGGTATATCAAGAATTACGAAGAAAAGGTAAGGTTGCAATCGGCCGCAGATCGGGCAAGATTCAATCCGGTACAATCGTTTTCTTCGCTGTTGATAAAGACGATAAAATTTTAGATGCACGTATCATGCAGGGTGTCACAGTACTTGCTAGATTTAAACCTAGAAATGAATACATTGGACAGGATATTCATTTTATTGACAGATATCATCCGCTAGTTCAAAAAGAAAATAAATTAATTCAGATTGCTATGGAAGATGCACGTGAAATTTATCTACGTGTGGCGATTGGTAATTATGTAGAAGAGAAAAAAGGAAATGTCTTGCAAGAGACAGTTATGAATGTTGGTTTGGCAAAAAATTGGTTACTAAGTAAATTTAATAAGAGGAGTGTTTAATTATGGAGTGGATTGTTCAATTTGCACAAGGTTTTATGAACTTATTTCAAACAGGTGGGGAAACCTTTATCTCATGGATGACATCTATCGTACCATTGGTATTGATGTTGATGATTGCCATGAATGCCTTAATTGCGTTGTTAGGTGAAGAACGTGTGACAAAACTAGCACGTATTTCAACGAAAAACCCAGTTTCAAGATACATGATTTTACCTTTCGTAGCAGCCTTTATGTTGGGTAATCCAATGTCTATGACAATGGGGCGTTTCTTACCAGAATTCTATAAACCATCTTATATTGCAGCTCAAATGCAATTCTGTCATACAAGTAACGGGATTTTCCCACATATCAACCCAGGTGAATTATTCGTTTGGTTAGGTATCGCCAACGGTGTTGCACAATTAGGTTTAAACGAAATGGAACTTGCGATTCGCTACTTATTAGTAGGGTTAGTAATGAACTTTGTTGGTGGTTGGTCAACGGACTTTATCACTGAACGTATCTCTAAACAACAAGGTGTTGTTTTAAGCAAATCTGTTGAAACCGTTATCTAATTTATCGAGTGAAGGAGAAATGAATCATGACTGAATACAAGAGCATTAAAGTACGTAAAGGTAACGGGGGCTATGGTGGACCGTTAACCATAACACCGACTGCAGAAAAAAATAAATTTATCTATGTCGTAGGTGGCGGTGAACGCCCTGAGATCGTTGACAAAATTGAAGAATTAACAGGTATGGAAGCTGTAAATGGATTTAAAACGTCTATTCCAGATAATGAAATTGCTTTAGCAATCATCGACTGTGGTGGTACATTACGTTGCGGTATTTATCCGAAAAAAGGAATTCCAACAATCAACGTAATCCCAACTGGTAAAGCTGGTCCATTAGCACAATATATCAACGAGGACATCTATGTATCTAACGTGGGTATGAATCAAATTGAACTTGCGGATGAAAGTGAAGCAGCAACGGCTGCTGTAGCTGCAAGTGAAAAAGCTGATGAGAAAAAAGCAACATACGATACTTCTAAGAAAATGACAGAACAACGTACGGATACAAGTATTGTTACTAAAATCGGTATGGGTGCAGGTAAAGTGATTGCAACCTTTAACCAAGCTGCACGTGAAGCTGTTCAAACGATGTTAAATACTGTCATTCCATTCATGGCTTTCGTTTCCTTGATCATAGGGATTATCCAAGGTTCTGGTATTGGTACATGGATAGCCAATGCTATGGCGCCATTAGCAGGTAATATTTGGGGACTATTGATCATCGGTTTTATCTGTTCAATTCCATTCCTTTCTCCATTACTAGGTCCTGGTGCGGTAATCAGTCAAGTTATCGGTACATTAATTGGGGTAGAAATTGGTAAAGGAAATATTCCTCCACAATTAGCATTGCCAGCATTATTCGCTATCAATACACAAAATGGTTGCGATTTCATCCCAGTAGCATTAGGATTATCTGAGGCGGATGCTGAAACGGTTGAAGTTGGTGTACCAGCAGTATTATATTCTAGATTCTTAAATGGTGTACCACGTATCGTCGTTGCATGGTTAGCAAGCTTTGGTTTATACAGTTAGAAAAGGGGACAATAGATGACAGTTTATCAAACAGAAGTATTTGACATTGGCGCACAAGCCGAATTATTCCAAGCCGAAAATATGATTTTATTATTTGGTAAGGATGCATCACAAGACTTAGCAGAATATTGCTTTAATATTTATGTAAATCAACTAGAAGATCATATTGAACCTGGTATGACTGTAAAATTCGACGACAATAGCTATGAAATTACAGCTGTTGGTAATGTCGTTGAAAAAAACTTAGTTGATCTAGGTCACATCACAATTAACTTTAATGGCGCAACAACTGCCGATCTTGCAGGTACATTGTATGTTGAAGCAAAACCATTGCCAAACATCGAAGTAGGTACAGCAATATCAATTCATGCATAAAAAATTGATAAATCGGATCAGCAATGGTTCGATTTATTTTTGAGGTGAAATTATGAAGAAAATTATCTTTGATATGGATGGGGTTCTAGTCGATTCAGAATATACCTATCTACAATCTAAAACAGATATTTTGCATGAGCAAGGTTTTATGAAGGATATCTCGTATCAATATCAATTCATGGGTACCACCTATGATTTTATGTGGCAAACGATGAAGGATGAGTTGGGCTTACCCGATAGTGTGGAGACTTATATTGATAAAATGAATCGCTATCGTCAAGCCATGATCGAGCGAGATGGCGTGAGAGCTATCAAAAATAGCGTCGAATTGGTCGACGAACTTGGCAAACGTGGCTATCAAATGGCCGTCGCTTCGTCGTCACCTAAATTGGAAATTATGCGTAATCTAAGGCAACTTGGTATTACCTCACAATTTGCACATTTAGTTAGTGGGGAAGAAGTTGCGCGTTCAAAACCAAATCCGGATATTTTTGAAAAAGCTGCGCATTTATTACAAGCACCATCTTCAGAATGTATTGTGATTGAAGATACCCGTAATGGGGTACTTGCAGCCAAAGCGGCCGGCATGTATACGATTGGTTTTGCCAATCCAGACTACCCGAAACAGGATTTAAGTAAGGCAGATATTATTGTGACTGATATGATGGATGCCTTAACTATCATTACTGAAGCAAAATAACACAGGAGCATTAGTGAGGGGGAATAGCTATGTATTTAGATACAGCGGATATCACATTAATCGAACATTTTGACCAGTTAGGTATATTGAAGGGTGTTACAACAAACCCAAGTATTCTGCGTAAAATTGAGCGGAATAGATGGACACAATTGCAGGCAATTCAAGCAACAACAGAAGGCCATGTGTTTTGCCAGGTGGTAGGGAATGGTTTTGATGACTTACTAGCAGATTTCGAGCAGATTAAGAAAATTGAGGAGCAAGCTCTTTTTGCCATAAAAGTACCTGTTAATTTTGAAGGGCTAAAATTTATTAAGTATTTAAAGGAAACCGAGCCAGAGCGCAAGGTGTTGGGAACGGCAATTTATTCAGCAGACCAGGGAATATTAGCGGCTTTAGCTGGTTGTGATTTCATAGCCCCTTACGTGAATCGGATGTTGAATAATAATATTGATCCTTTTGCAGAAATTACTAGTATGCGCTTGTTTATTGATGAGCGCGATTTAGCAACGGAAATTATGGGTGCAAGTTTTAAAAATACTAGTCAAGTGGTATCAGCTTTAAATGCTGGGGCACATACAGCTACAGTGGCACCTGATATTTTAGAAGCAATGATGGAGAAACAATTGGCGACCAATGCGATTGCAGTATTTAATGAAGATGGACAGGTCACTTTTGAAGCATAAAGCTTAGTCGAATATGAATGCATCCCAAAGCCAATGATGGTTTTGGGATTTTTTGAAAATTTATTTTCACACATTGAAAATTGTTGCGAAATAGCTGAGCATTTTCATGGGATATGGTAATATAGGGATGAAAAAGACATTTGCCGTATGCGTAAAGTGAGGAGTAATAAGATGAATATTTTTCCAATTCGGGCACTAAGTGATAATTATATTTGGGTCATTGAAGATGAAAAACAATTGATTATCGTGGACCCAGGGGAAGCAAAACATGTACTATCTTATGTGGCAGCTGAAAAGCCTGAAGCTATGGCGATTATTTTAACCCATAAACATCATGATCATGTGGATGGGGTGGCTGAGATTGTCGCGCAATACCCTGATACTAAGATTTATGGGCCGCGTGAGATTGAAGGCTTTGATATGACCTATATTGAAGATGGGGACCAATTTACCGTATTAGGCCATGAAGTCACAGCCTTATTATCTGCAGGACACACAGAAGGCCATCTGTCTTATATGGTGGACAGTTTGTATCTATTCTCTGGCGATGCGATGTTTTCAGCCGGATGCGGTCGTGTATTCACAGGGGATTACCAAGCAGAATTCGATGCTTTAGAAACCTTTAGCCGTTTAGACGAAGATGTGGCTGTTTTCGCAGGTCATGAGTATACCTTAACCAACTTACGATTTGCCCACTCAGTCCAACCAGAAAATGAGGTACTAGCGGAAGCCTTGGCGCAAGTGGAGACAGTTATCGACTCAGAACATCCAACTTACCCATCAACAATCGGCCGTGAGAAAGTGATTAATATCTTCATGCAGGCTGCAGATGTGCAGGAATTCAAAGCCTTACGCGATTTACGTGATCAATTTTAATGACCGCAAAGCATCCTTTAAAGGGTGCTTTTTTGTTGGTTCAAATTGCTGGAAAACCTATACAAAAAATAAGACAATTTTGTACTTATATGAATGTATTTAATGTCAAAATAAAAATCCTAAGCCAAGAAAAATTGTGATATAGCAACAGGCACGAAAGCCTTAAATAATAGGTGTTTTGCACAATTAATGATAGGGAAACATCATAAAATATCTTTATATGTATAAATGTATTTTATATTTAATATGAACGTACAATTGACTTAATTAATTAGCTATAACTATAATGAATATGTGCAAACGCTTGCAATTTTTGCAGGGGACGCAAATTGATTTAAGGGAGGAAATTTTTATGTGGACATTTATTATTGGTGTTGCTGCATTGATTATCGGTTATTTCACATATGGGAAATATATCGAGAAAAATTTTGGGCCAAATCCAGACCGTGAAACACCGGCTGAGATACTTAGAGATGGCTTAGACTTCGTGCCAATGCCTAAATGGAAAAATGCAATTATTGAATTATTAAACATTGCCGGTACCGGTCCTGTATTCGGACCAATCATGGGGGCATTATATGGTCCAGTAGCTTATATTTGGATTATTTTTGGGTGTATTTTCGCCGGAGCGGTTCATGACTACATGTTGGGTATGGTTTCATTGCGTAACAATGGGGCACAATTACCTGTACTAGCAGGGAAATACATCAACAAAGCAACCATGCACGTAGTTAACTTATTTGCTTGTTTATTACTACTGTTAGTAGGTACAGTATTTGTTTCTTCACCAGCAGCTTTGATTCAAAGTTTATTACCAGCTGGCGTTCCGTTATTATTGATTATTGTGCTTATCTTTATTTACTATTTAATTTCTACAGTCTTACCAATTGACCAAGCAATGGGGAAAGTTTACCCATGGTTTGGTGCGATTCTAATCATTTCATCAATTGCCATTGGTCTAAGCTTAATTTTTGGCGACCATACAATGGTGGAATTAACGCCAGCTACACTAGATAACTTCCATCCAAAAGGTTTGGCTATTTTCCCAGGGATTTTCTTCACCATTTCATGTGGTGCCATGTCTGGATTCCATGCGACACAAGCACCTATGGTATCTCGTACAATGGAAAATGAACGCGAAGGTCGCTTCACTTTCTACGGTATGATGATCGCTGAAGGTGTCATCGCCATGATTTGGGTGGCTGCATCATTAGCCTTATTCGACGGTCAAACCTTAAGTGGTATGATCGATGCGGGTACTGCTTCTGCAGTTGTAAATGCTGTTTCAATCGAGTTATTAGGTAGTTTCTTCGGTACAATCGCTATCGTAGGTGTTATCGTATTACCATTATCATCTGGTTTATCAGCATTCCGTTCATTACGTATCATCGTTGCAGACTACATCAACGTGAAACAAGATACATTACCTAAAATTATGGCAATCACTATTCCGATTTACGTGATCTCATTCTTCTTAACATTCGTAGACTTCAACATCTTATGGCGTTACTTCAACTGGGCTAACCAAGTTACAGCTGTATTAGCCTTACTTGTAACAACCCGTTACTTATTCTTGAAAGGTAAAAACTACTTCGTTACCTTGGTACCAGGGATCTTTATGCTATACGCCGTTGTCGTTTACCTATTGAGTGAACCAATCGGATTTGGCTTAGGTTTAAGCAACCTCGCATACTGGGGTGGGGCAGCCATTACCTTAATTATCCTAGCCGTATATTGGAAACAAGGGGTTGACCAAAAAGCGAAATTAGATCCGTCAGCTAAATTAATTAATGACCAACTTTCTATTCAAACGCTTTACCCAGACTTAGTAAATGACAAATAATTGTTAAAAAATACCGTCGCAGTCAACAATGGCTGTGGCGGTATTTTTGCGTTCACTATTTACATTTACAGGTTTACTAATCGTCAACCGCTAGCCACCTAGGATTACCCCAATGCCATAGGCAACAAGTGCGGCTGCACCCCCAATTAAGAGCATTTCCATACCTGATTTAAACCAATTAGTATGGGTTAGGCGTGATTTTGACGCACCTAGGATAAAGAGGGTAATAGCCGTTAAAACACATGCCACAGCGAATGTATTGGCCATCAAGAAGGTGTTCATTGAAGCAAACACATAGGCAATTAACGGAATAAAACCATAAATCAAGAATGAGAAGAAAGTAACTAAGGCATTACGCATAGGATGGGTTTCTATTTCTTCATCCCCAAACTCACTATTGATCCGTTCTTGTTCAAAAATGTTCGGATAGTTGGCTAAGGTAGATGAAATTTGGTCGGCATCTGCTTTAGAGACGCCTTTACTTTGGTAATTTTCAGATAGTTTAGTGACTTCAATTGCGAAGTCACTTTGAAAATCCAAACGACGTTTTTGGATCGCATTCTGTACAAATTCCCCTTCAGATTTACTAGACAAATAGTCGCCGACTGCCATGGATAAACCATCAGCCAAGAGGTTGGCGAAACCTAGGATAATGACGACCTCCAAGGATAGTGCACCACCGGTAGCACCTGCAACCACGGCGAAGGTGGTGACGATGCCATCTAGGCCACCATAGACCATACTTTTCACGTAATTGCCGTTCATTAAAGATTCTTTTTTCACACTATCATCCATATGCAAAGCCTCCCTTGTTATATTCTCTTTATTATAAGGCCAGATTGACAAAATTGCGTTATTAGTTGTTTGCATCATGCTGAGAAAATAAAGAAAAAGTCCCCGACGGCTAGATATGTATGGAAATCTAGTCGTTGAGGACAAGTTTGTTTCAGATTATTCGGCTGTTGATTCGCTAGTTGCATCGCTACTAGAACTGAAGCTTGTACCAAAGATGTTATCTACGATAGATAGGATGCGATCCCAAATACCAAGAGAGTCTTCTTTCAATTGTTCAGTATCGGTGTTGGCAATTGCTGAGCTTGCTGTTTCAGCTACATTGCTAGCAGCAGTACTAGCTGCATCCGTTAATGAACTTGCAAGGTTTGATAACTGTGTTTTTTGTTCTTCAGTTAATTCAAGCGCAGAGAAGTTTTGCATTTGATCAATGATGGCTTGAATGTTTTCTTGTGAAATAACGCCATCTAAATTGTAGTTGTTGATGACATTATTCACGATAACGGTAATTTCATCAACTGAAATACTACCACCGTTTTCGTCTTTCAAGCTCGCTACTTCAGATTTGATGTCAGCAATGGCTGCATTTAAATCTGCATCTGAATAGCCTTCAGTATCTTGGTTTTCTTCAGTAATAGAAGATGTAACGGCTAATTCATCTTGGGCTACTTCACGAGCATCCGCGTCTAAGGTTTGGCCAGCACTTTCAAAGGCTTTATAAACACCGGCTAAGGCACCAGAACCATCTACTTCAACAGCTGATGCAACTTTGATGTTCACATCGATTGCACCGGCAGTGATTGCCGCATTTTCGTATTGGGCTTCGGTGATGCTTGTAATTGTATCTGGTGTGGCGATTTCTACCGTTACACCACCGTCGTTATCTGCAGCCGTGATATAAGCTGATGAATATACTTGAGAATAAGGATAGCTATCTTGCAATAAATCGTTTAATTCGCTAACTTGGACTTCAATTTCTTCAGTGCCATCTTCAACACCTAATAATGATTTTGTTTCTTCGAATTGACTGTCAGTTAATGTCTCTCCATACGTAAACATTGGATCAATTGCGACCCGGTCGGCTGACTTACTTGGTGCTAAAACGGCTAAACCTAGCGCTAACACACCACTCGTCAATGCTAATCGTTTTGTAAATTTTTCCATGTTCTATTTCCTCCTACTAACCTGGCAGGCACCCAATGTGCTTTTGGTTGGTACACTCATTCTACCATGTTTTGAAAAAGAGATTTTTAGGAAATAATTAACAAGAATGTAAATAAATTTAAAGAATGAAATAGGATGCGAGCGCGGGCGTTTAGACAGGGAGCACTGGAGGGAATATGCAGTAGCAAGTGAAACTTGCTGCAAATATTTCCGAAGTGGAGGCCTGTCTGCCCAAGCGAGCTCAACTTTAGGATGTGAGAAAAGCGTTCAATCAGAGCAAGAATAATACCGTTCCGAATGGTTTTTATCCAATAAAGAGTATATTTTTGTTATAATAAGGAAGGCGCATGCAAAGAAAAGCAAAATTTTTCTTAAAAATGCTTAAAATAAGTGACAAGCTGTCAGTTTAAAAGTATGATTTAGGCTACAGCGCAGATTTTTGGAGGGATATAAAATGGATATTGAACAGAAAAAAGAAATGTTACGCATTTTAGCACAAGATGCTCGGCTAGCACCCAAAACAATCGCCAATATGATTGACTCAACCGAAGAGGAAGTAGTCGCTCAAATCGAAGCTTACGAAAACGAAAACGTTATTGCTGGTTACCACACAATGATTAACTGGGATGTTGCAGATGACAACTTACTATCAGCAATGGTTGAAGTAAATGTCGACTTACATCACGGCGTATCTTACAAAGAAGTAGCAGAAGCAATCTATGAGTATGACCAAGTAGAATCACTTTACTTGATGTCAGGTGCTTATGATTTCTTATTATTGACGAAACGTTTGACTATGCTAGATATCTCTAAATTTATTTCAAAACTCGCTTCAATCGATGAAGTTAGCGCAACAACAACACATATTGTAATGAACCGTTATAAAGAACAAGGTGTCGTTTATAAGGACATTGAAGAAGACGGTGGACGAATGGTGATTTCACAATGACAAAATCTCAAAATCAAACCGTATTAGACATGCAACCCTCTGGTATCCGACGTTTTTTCGATATTGCTAATGAAATAGAAGGTGTCATTTCATTAGGGGTAGGAGAACCAGACTTTCCAACACCTTGGCCAATCCGTGAAGAAGCAATCCGGTCAATTAAAAAAGGTAAAACCTACTACACTGCCAATGCCGGATTAATTGAATTGCGCCGTGCAATTTCAACCTATCTTTCAAACAAATACGACATCCATTATGATGCACAAACAGAAGTAATTGTGACAGTTGGTGGATCAGAAGCGATTGACTTAGCTTGTCGCGGCCTGATTAACCCTGGTGATGAAGTACTTGTGATGGATCCTTCTTACGTTTCATACGTACCTTCAATTGAATTAGCAGGTGGTATTCCAGTGCCAATTCAATTGCCAAGTGAACATGATTTCATCTTGCAACCTGAAGGTATTGAAGCAAAAATTACGGACAAAACCAAAGCCATTATCTTAAACTATCCAAATAACCCCACAGGTGCAGCAGCATCTCGTGAAGAACTAGAAAAAATTGCGGACGTTATCAAGAAACATGATTTATACGTGTTAACTGATGAAATTTATTCTGAAATTTGGTATGCCAAAGATAAATACACTTCTATCGCGTCATTTGAAGGGATGAAAGAACGTACAATCTACATCAATGGTTTTGCCAAAGCCTTCTCTATGACAGGTTGGCGTATTGGTTACCTATGTGGTCCTGAAGTATTGGTAGAACAAATGTTAAAAGTACATCAATTTACCATTATGGCAGCACCAACGGTATCACAATATGCAGCAATCGTTGCCTTAGAAGAATGTGACAATGAAGTAGAAGCGATGCGTAAAGACTACCTACAACGTCGAAACTTCCTATTAGGTCGTTTCCGTGAAATGGGTATTCCATGTTTCGTACCACGTGGTGCCTTCTATACATTCCCAGACATTCGTGAATTCAACATGACCAGTGAAGAATTTGCCTTAGCTTTACTAGATGCTGAAAAATTGGCCGTAGTGCCAGGTACAGCCTTTGGTGAAGGTGGGGAAGGTTTCCTACGTATTTCATACGCATACTCAATTCGTGAATTGACGATTGCCATGAATAAAATTGAAGACTTTATCACGAAATTACGTAATCAAAAATAATAAATATGAAAACGGTCGGAATCTGTAGAGGTTCCGATCTTTTTTGTAGCTTCATTTTTGAACCATCTGCCGGAACCAGTCTGATCGTTGTCATTTATCAACAACAAAAAACGAGCCTGATATCAAAATCAGACTCGTTCATCGCAATATTATTTGTAATCTACATCGGGTGAGTATTCGTTGGCTGCATCCCAAAGTAAGTATTCAGTGGCGCCGTTATCAATGACAGCGTCAATTTGTTCCTGTACTTCAGCAGGACCGTATTCTTTCCATGTGCCATCCGCTAAGTATGAAGCGGTAAAGTCTTGTAACCATGGACGTGATTTAGCCGGTGAATCCAACTCTTGCATCAATGCATTTTCTTTTTTCATATAGGCATCTACAACTTCATATGGGTGTAAGTCTGGATAATCCAATCCAAAGTAGCCTGGTCCCCAGTGTGAAGGGTAGATCATGGCTGAGATAGCATCCACGTTTTCAGCCATCATGTTAAAGTTTTGGCCGATACCTGGTGTAGCCACCACATCCGTTACATAACCAAACATATCCGCAGATACTTCTACGCCATAAGGTTTCAATTCCTCACGGGCATAGGCTAAGAAATCAGCGATAACCATTTGACGGGCTTCAGTTGAATCCTTACCGTATTCAGCATAGTCGCCCATATCATAAGTTAAGCTTTCACCGAACATCTCGAAGGCTTCAGGGAAGCGTACATAGTCAAATTGAATATCCTTAAATCCAGCACGTGCTGCGGCTTTGGCTGTTTCCACTAGGTAAGCCCAGTTATCTTTGTTGTATGGATTTAAGAAGGCGTCGCCACCATGGTTGGTCCATACTTGGCCATCAGCTGTTTGGAAGCTACGTTCCGGTTCTGCCTTCGCTAGGTTAGTATCTTTAAAGGTTGTGATACGCGCGATTGGATAAATTTGCTTGTCTTCAAAAGTTTGCATCAAAGTTTTGCCATCAATGGCATCAGTTTCAGCAGCATTCACGGATGCATCTTCGGTTGGCAGGTCCATGGTGATGTTTCCATAGTCATCTTTGACATCTAGTACAACAGTATTTAGGTTGGTGTTATCTAGTAAAGCCATATTTTGTTCATATAAAGTAGGGTTGGTTGCACCATCAGCAGAAAGGTAAATCCCTTTAACACCTTCAGCGGGATAGGCAATGTCATAACCTGAATCGTAAACAAATTTATCTGGAATTGTTTCAGGTGTGGCTAATAAATCATTTTGGTTAGCCGACAATTCCGGTGTTGCTTCAGTATCCTCATTCGATACACTTGAGGAAGCAACAGATTCACTACTTGCACTCGATGACGTGCTAGTTGCTTGACTAGACGTTGTCGAAGCTGACTCATTTGCAAAGTTCATATTCGCCAAGCCGTACCAATCGGTTTTTATACCGAAAATAAGCAATAAACTGACTAGCATAGCCACGACGAGCGACAATACTAACTTCCAATTAAATTTAGGCCCTTGTGGGGTTGGTCGTTTTGATGGTGTAGGTTGATTTGATTGATTTTGGTCCAAAATATTGGCCTCCATTCTTCTTCAATAACATTAGGCTTCAGGATCTTCAGCTAACTTGGCTAAATTAGGTAAGACTTCAGCCAACAATTCCTGAGCAGTTTGGTATTGGCTATTGATGCCAGTCATACCATCTGTGAAAACAGTTAAGTCACTATCTTCAGCAGCAAGCTGTTGATAATAATCATTCTCTGCATCTAATACAGCTTGATAGTTTTCAACATAGCCGGCCATCTGTTCATCAACAGTTAACACGAGATTGCGCATTTCACTGAAATTAGAAAAGTCTTCTTCCGCAGTGAAGTCAGTTTCATCAAATTTCTTTAAGGTAGCCGCTTGATTATGTAGGTTTTCATAATCCTCTTTAAGGGTTTCAAAAGCATCTTGGCGGGCTATTAAATTCGCACGCGTTTCACCTTGGCCACCCTCCGCCATATTGGCTAAACTTTTATCTGCAGCCAAATCAGTTTCGAAGTCAGTTTGTAAATCAGCTTCATTGGTCTGAATGATCTGCAAGGATTCGGTCATATCATTGGCTTCCTGCTGTGCCTGACTGATCACCTGGTCGGGTGTGGCACCACATGCAGAAAGAAGGAGGATGCTTAATCCAGCTACCATTAGACTAGCTTTTTTCGTCATAATTCATTTGTACTCCCATCTAACAAATTTTGGTATATAATAACTAATAAATCATATCATTATTTTATCATACGTGATTTTCTAATAATTCTCAAGAATTTTCTAAGTTCGGTCTTAAGTCCCTATTAAGCAGAAAGATATCCGTTATAATAATAGATAAGAAAATCTAACCATCGGATGACAATTAAAAACCTATTTTAACAGTCATAAAAGTGCTTTCATATAAATGGACACTAAGATTTAACTAAAAATTACATTAAATCATCAGATTGAACGATGAATTGAGGAGTTGTAGACCATGAGCAAAAAGCTAGATAACGCCAGACTATGGCGACTAGGACTTGCAGCGGCTGCCACTGGTATTGGCTACGTATACCATGCCATGAGCCAAGAACGGTCATTAAAAAGCAAAGTAATCCAAGGCGGCTTACGTGTAAAGAAGGAGGCGGATCGTTTTATGCCAACAGATAAAAAAATCCAAGCAACCGAAGCGTACGCCAACCGTCCCAAAAATCACGAAGACCTATTTTTTATCACACGCGATGATAAGGCCCAAATTCTTCGTGGGAAAAATGGTGTACTCATTGATTTAGAAACAAATCTATTGTCGTCAACTACTGCAAATCCTTGGATTATATATTTCCATGGTGGTAGTGGTATCGATACCTTACAAGAAAAGGAATGGCGCTTTGTGCAGAAGTTGGCCAAATCATTTGATGGTCAAGCCAACGTTTCTGCAGTATTAATTAAATCCTTTGCCAACCAAAGCATTATCGATGAAGCAAGACGCATCAGCAATCTGATACATGAGATGGCGAAACAATTGGGGCGCAGTCTAGAGGATGTTTACTTTGTGTCGAGCGACACGGGGGCCATTCCAGCTTTATTGACGGCTGATTTCCTAGTCCAAGATAAGTTGAAAATCAAGCGCGTATTCCTTTTATCACCATGGCTAAATGGTACGTTCGATGACGTGACCGTGAATCCTAAAGACGTGGTGTACGATGCGACGCGTGTGAATGCGATTAAGACTTTGTGGAGGCAAAAGAATCCGGCCCTAAACTATGCCAAGATGCCAACTGAAGAGTTGCCGGCGATTGATTTCGTGAATGGTACTGATGATAGTTTTGCCTGTGATGGGCATTGGCTGCACAAACGTTTACGTGCCCACAACCAACAAAGTAATTATTATCAATTTGAGTTTATGCATCATCAATTTTATTTAGATCAAATTCCAGAGAGCCAAGAAGTGATTGATATTATTCACCAACAAATTATTGCAGCTGAATAGGGCTGTCCATATTGGTTCTAGTGGATGAAACTGCTATAATAAGCCTTAAAGGAGTGATTTTATGATACCTGGTATGTATTTTGACTGGACCATCGTCCTCATTATTATTGGTGGGGTTATTGCAAGTATCGCAAGTGCGAATGTAACCCGCACATTTAATAAATATAGTAAATATACAACTGAAAAAAGAATGACTGGTACCCAAGTTGCAGAATATATTTTGCAATATTCAGGTATTACGAATGTACGTGTGGAGCGTATTGCAGGGAATTTAACTGACCACTACGATCCAACAAATAAAGTATTACGTCTTTCAGATGCAACCGCTGATTCGACTTCAATCGCAGCCATTGGTGTTGCTGCCCATGAGTGTGGTCACGCTGTGCAAGATGCGCAAGGCTATTTCTTTATGACGTTGCGTCAAAAAATTGTTCCAATTGTAAATATTGGATCTAATTTCTCTTGGCCAATTTTGATTATGGGTGCAATTGCAGGATTCAATGAAACCTTAATTAATATAGGTATTATTTTATTTGCCTCAACTTTGATTTTCCAATTGGTTACTTTACCAGTTGAATTTGATGCGTCAAACCGTGCTTTAAAAATCATGGAAGAGGGTAATATTTTAACCGCTAGTGAATTACCATATGCCCGTAAAACGCTACGTGCTGCTGCCATGACATATGTTGCTGCAGCGATTGCTGGTGCTTTATCGCTTTTACGTGTCTTGATTTTATTTGGTGGTCGTTCACGCGATTAATTGTTCAACTGACATCCCCTTCAACAACCTTGGACGAGTTCGGTTCAGGGTTGTTTTTTTGTGAAATAGGTCCTAGGGTTGATGTCAAAATAGTAAGATTTGGTAAACTATGTGTATATTCGATACGATTATCATCTATAAAGAGGAGGTGGCAAACATTGAACGGAGATAGCAAACAACAAGCAAAAGATACACTCGTGCATAATCGAGCCTGGTTCATCATATTTACCTTGATTTTTGCAGGGCTATATTGGGTCCTAGGACTAGTGCAAGCAGCAATTACAGCAAGTATTTTTCCAGTAATCATCGTCTTTCTATTATTCAATTTAGTGTTCTTCGCGGGTACGGAAATGGTTTATTTACGGTCTTTGATGATCAAAAATAACCAACAATCCTTGCACTTTTTCCGTGACATGGTGCGACCATTTTTCAATGATGCCTTACGTTATGGCTGGGCCAATTTCATTAAAGGGGTTTATCTTGTACTTTGGTCACTCGTATTCTTTTTTCCAGTCATCTACAAATGGATGGCCTATGCATTAAGTAACTTTTTGATTATAGATTTTCCTTTGTTGTCGACCAATGAAGCAATTACTGAAAGCCGTCGCTTAATGCGTGGTCGAAAGGGCCGTTTTATCTGGTTACATATCCGATTTATCGGATGGTTCATCTTAATTCCAATTACCTTAGGTTTAGCCTATTTCTATGTGAAACCATACTATACCTTGGCTTTGATTAACTTCTATGAACAAGCCCTAGAAGAAGATGGCTACCCAGAAAAAATTAGAAGGTTTGAAGCTGGGGATTCAGCTTCTACTAATCGCCACCGTCAAGAAGTGAAGCGACCACGCAGAAAAGTGTATATCACTAAGCGAAAACCACAAGAACCAACACACACATACAAACACACCGACTATCAATATGACGACGACAGTTGGGATGATTTTTAATAAAAGAAAAGGGTGTCGATGAAAATGATCGACACCCTTTTTATATTTGATTGCACAAAAAAACCGCCGAAGCGGTTTTTTTAGTACATTGTAGGATTAATATTGTTCTAAGTAAGTGTTCAATTCCCAGTCTGTAACTTGGTGTAAGTACTCTTGGAATTCAATACGTTTGCTTGATAAGAAGTTAGCAGTGATGTGTGCACCTAATGATTCTTGTACAACTTCATCTAATTCTAATTCGTCTAATGCACGAGATAGAGAGTTAGGTAATTTGTCGATACCACCGTTTGCTAATTCATCAGCAGTCATTTTGTATACGTTACGGTCGATTGGTGCAGGAGCAACCATTTCGTTTTCGATACCTTTAAGACCAGCACCTAAGATAGCAGCTAATGCTAAGTATGGGTTAGCTGCTGGGTCAACTGAACGTAATTCAACACGAGTTGATTTACCACGTGCAGCTGGGATACGGATTAGTGGTGAACGGTTACGAGTTGACCAAGCAATGTTTACTGGTGCTTCGTAGCCTGAAACTAAACGTTTGTAAGAGTTAACGATTGGGTTAGCAACAGCAGTAATTGCTTTTGCATGTTCTAATACACCAGCGATAAATTGCATAGCTGTTTCAGATAATTGGTTATCAGTATTTGCATCGTAGAATACGTTTTCGTCACCTTTGAATAATGACATGTTGCAGTGCATACCTGAACCATTGATACCATAAATTGGTTTTGGCATAAATGTTGCATGCAAGTCATATTTACGCGCAATTGTTTTAACGATTAATTTGAATAATTGAATCTTGTCACAAGCGTCAACAACGTTTGCGTATTTGAAGTCAATTTCATGTTGTCCGATAGCAACTTCATGGTGAGAAGCTTCTACTTCAAAACCAAGGTCTTCAAGGACAAGTACAATTTCACGACGGCAGTTTTCACCTAAGTCTACAGGTGCAACATCAAAGTATCCACCAACATCATTTACACGAGTTGTTGCATTGCCATCTTCACCGATTTTGAAAAGGAAGAATTCAGGTTCTGGACCTAAGTTGAATGAAGAGAATCCGAAGTCATCTAATTTTTCAACCATACGTTTTAAGTTACCACGAGGGTCACCAGCAAATGGTTCACCATCAGTTGTGTAAATATCACAGATTAAGATCGCAATTTTTTTGTCGTCAGATCCCCAAGGGAAAACTGTCCAAGTATCTAAATCTGGATATAGTTTCATATCAGCTTCTTCGATACGAACGAAACCATCGATTGAAGAACCATCAAAGGCCATTTCATTGTCTAAAGCTTTGTCCAATTGTGATACAGGGATTTCAACGTTCTTTAAGATACCGTTAACATCTGAAAAGGCTAAACGAATAAAATGTACGTTTTTCGCTTTTGCATCTTCAAAGATTGCTTCTCTTGTCCATTTTGACATAATTTTAACTCCTTTTTTTCTTCCTGGTTTTATACTACTTGAGTATTATCTACATAAAAATACATAATTGCAAGCGCAATTTTACGTATCGTGTTATAAAATGTAACATGAATATCATTTTGGAGCAAAATGTGACATTTACAACAGAAAGCACACACTTTTTGCTATAATAATGAAAATATTATGAAAAAATGAAAATGAAATGAGGAAGTATAGATGGTAATTTGGGGGGCAATTGTAAATGCCTTAAGTGTATTACTTGGTGGTTGGCTTGGGAGTTCGATGGGACATCTACTACTTGAACGTACGAGAAAAGGGATCATGACAGCAATTTCGTTAGCGATTGTCTTTATTGGTGTTCAAGGTGCTTTGGAGACAGAAAATTTAATCGTGATGATTCTCTCATTGGTTTTCGGTACACTCATTGGGGAATCTTTAGATTTTGAAGGAAAATTTAATCATTTCGCGCATCAATTACAGGAACGTTTTGCAGGTGATGGCGAATCAACTTTCCAAGAGGCCTTTGTTTCTTCCACATTATTTGTGGCTGTCGGCGCAATGGCGATTATTGGATCTTTGCAATCAGGATTATCCCTTGACCATTCTACTATGTACGCGAAATCCATCTTGGACTTTGTATTCATTTTTGTACTTTCATCAACTTTGGGCATAGGAGCTGCCTTTTCAGCGGTACCACTTTTTGTTTATGAGGCTGCATTGGCTATTTTAGCTTCATTTGTAGCACCATTTTTAGCCACCGAGGTAACAACCGAAATAGGGGCTGTAGGGTCATTGTTAATCATGGGGTTAGGATTTAATCTGATGCAGGTAACGGACATTAAAGTTATGAACATTGCACCATCTATGTTCATGCCAATCCTTATTTTGCCAATTTTAACGATGTTTTAACATTTTTAGAATGATATAAAGACAGACTAGTATATAATAGAGAAAAAAGGATTTAGGAGACGATTATTTCATGGAAATGTATGCATATATTGAGGACTTAGCATCTAGTAAATCAGCACCAGGGGGCGGTTCAGCAGCTGCCTATGCTGGATCAATGGGTGCAGCTTTGGGTAACATGGTATTAAACATTACGATTGAAAAACAAAAAAATGCCGATAAAGAATTATTGAGTGGCTTAGTTGCACATATGACGGCACATCAAAAAAACTTGTTCGACCTTGTGAAAGGTGATGAAGAAGCATCTACTCAATTATTTGATGCATACAAATTGCCGAAAGATTCTGATGAAGAAAAAGCAACTCGTTTACAAACTATCCAAGATGGTTTGAAGATTGCTACCGAAGTACCACTTGATGTTATGATGAATGCAACGCATGCATTAGAAATTATGATTCAAGTTGCTGAATTAGGACGTAAATCTGTTTTAGCAGATGTAACTGTGGGCACTTCTATGTTAAAAACAGCTGTCCTAGCTGCAAATGAAAATGTCGTTGAAAATGTTGAATACTTGAAAGATGCAGAGCTAGCAGCATCATTTGCAACACAAGCTGAAGATTTCATTGCGAGAACACACTTAGCGACAGAATTAATCGCTAAAAAACTAGAAACACGTTAATTTCAGTATTGATCAGGAGACCGGATTTGGATGCCGGTCTTTTTTGTTTGACTAATAAGTGCACATGTTCAAGCTTGATAGTATTTACATAATCAATTTGCAAGCAGTCTATTTGGAGAGGTTTCGTATTTTAGTTATGATGTAGTTAATCAAAACGACCAGAAAGTAGGTGGAAAAGTGGAAAGTGTGGTTTTCGGCGGCCATCCAGAAATGGAAACGTCAGCATCTCATCAATTTTTATATGCAGCTAGACCAGAATCAGTCCCTTTTATCCAAATTGAAAGACCTTTTACAGACGAGAATATTCACCAATATCAGACAGCAATTTTAAACGCAGACCGCTGGTTTCTACAATTTCCATTATTTTGGTATCAAGCACCAGGATTGGTATCAGACTTTATTCAAGAAGTGTTTTCAAAAGAATTCTTAGATCAAAATACGAAGGCTTTAAAAGATAAAGAATTTGGTGTCATTATTTCAGTAGGTGTACCCCTACGTCAGTACCAAGCCGGTGGACGTGAAGATGTGACCATTTCTGAATTGCTAAGACCTTTCCAATCTTTTGCTCGTGCGATTGGCTTAAAATATTTACCACCATTTGTTTTAGCACAACATTCGTATCAACCAGAGCACGTTCAGCAAGAAAATCTGGTACAATTTAGACAGTATCTACAACTGCCTACCCAAGCCAATTTTGCGAAACGAAATGCCTGGCTCATTGCATCATTACAAGAAATTTCTAGTGAATTTGATCAACCATTGAAAGACCAATTGAATTTGGTTGCAGATGAATGGTCAGATGCGATGGATAATTTAGCCGACATTGAAGCACAGTTACCGAAAACGACTTGGCGATAGGGGGAAAAGAAATGATTATTTTTAACTCGAGAAAGGATCTACTGATGGACGACAATCTATCTTGGACGGAAGCCATCATCGATGAAGCTGTCCAAAAGGCTAATAATTACGCAACGATTGCTTTATTAAAAAAAATCAAAGCTGAAATTGCAGAAACTGATAAACGTATCGCCCAAGCACAAGGAAAACTAGATGGTATTTCTTGGAACCACGAAGAGTGGTAGTATGCGCTTTTCACCCTGTTAAACAATCAAAATGACTTGACTTATTGAATGACAATGATAAAATGCCATTATGAAGCCTTTGCTTCACATTCAAATAGCCTTGTGCAATGCAATGATTGTGGCGTTCAGTGATGAGCGGAGTAGTGAGATATCTGGCAACAAGAGACCTAGTGGTTGGTGAAAACTAGGCAAAGATACAGCGCGAATTACCCACGGGAGCAATTTCTAAAGACGGCTAGTGCCCGTTAACGCACAAGAGTGGTTATAGTTCAATGTATCTATAACAATTTGGGTGGTAACACGGTAAACAATCGTCCCTGTACTAAGTTTTTGACTTGGTACAGGGATTTTTTTATTTTAACAAAAGGAAAAAGGAGCATATTCATGGATATTATTGAAGAACTAGAATGGCGCGGTGCCATTAATCAACAAACAGATGAAGAAGGATTAAAAAACTACATTAAAGATCACCAAATCAGCTTATACTGCGGGGTTGACCCAACAGGGGACTCGTTACATATCGGTCACTTAATTCCATTCATGGTCTTAAAGAGATTCCAATTAGCTGGTCACCGTCCTGTTATTTTAATCGGTGGTGCAACTGGTTCAATCGGAGACCCATCAGGTAAATCTGAAGAACGTAATCTACAATCAATGGAACAAGTTGAAGATAATGCACGCAAACTTGCTGGCCAAATGGAACGTCTTTTCTTGCAAGAAGAAGATGCGGACTTCCGTATGGTGAACAACTATGATTGGACAAGCAACTTATCCCTATTAGATTTCTTGCGTAACATTGGGAAACGTTTCAATGTAAACACCATGATCAAAAAGGATATTGTCGCTTCTCGTTTAGAAACAGGTATTTCATTTACTGAGTTCTCATACCAAATTTTACAATCAATGGACTTCTTACATTTATTCAAAAATGAAGATGTACGTTTACAAATTGGTGGGGCAGATCAATGGGGGAACATTACGTCTGGTCTAGAATTAATCCGTAAAGAAGAAGGACCAGAAGCCGAAGCCTTCGGACTAACAATTCCATTGATGTTAAAAGCAGATGGTACCAAATTTGGTAAAACAGCTGGTGGTGCAGTATGGTTAGATCCAGAAAAAACATCTCCATACGAATTCTACCAATTCTGGTTAAACCAAAATGATGCTGATGTTGTGAAATACTTGAAATACTTTACTTTCTTATCTAAAGAAGAAATTGATGCTTTAGAAGAAAAAGTGGCTACTGAACCTGAAAAACGTGAAGCTCAAAAAACATTAGCTGAAGAAATGACGCTATTTGTACATGGTGAAGAAGGTTTGAAAGATGCACAAACCATTACTGAGGCTTTATTCTCTGGTAATATTGCTGACTTGTCTGCAAAACAAATCGCTCAAGGTTTTGGTAACATGCCAGGATCAACTATGCCAAAAGAAGCAAACAACTTGGCAGTTTGGTTGGTTGACGCAGGTATCGAAGGTTCTCGTCGTCAATCACGTGAAGACATCACAAATGGTGCCATCTACGTAAATGGCCAACGTATCCAAGATGTAGACTACGAAATTTCTGCTGCTGATGCCATCGAAGGTCAATACATCGTGGTTCGTCGTGGTAAGAAAAAATACTTCCTTGTGACAATCGAGGGTTAATTTTCATCATATTATTCATAAAGCACTGTCTCTTAGTTGAGATAGTGCTTTTTTCTTTTTCAAAATACGATGCACTTGTTTTAGTGTGTGTCGTATACGTAACAAGCCCCTCGAAACGCTTGGTAAAAGTTGTGTAAATCCTATAGTAACGGGCTTTATAACCTGTTAGGATGACTGTGACGACGTCATTTGAACAGGAGGGGATTTTATTTATGAAATATGTGAAATTGAAATTGCTTAGTATTTTTTTCATCAGCATCAGTGGTTTTTTCGTCAATGCGCAACTTGTGTATGGTCAAACGCGTGACCAAGCAAACACCAATACGACTGAGTTACTCGTCAGCCCTGAAATTTCTGATATCTATTTAAATGATCAGGAGCGACAAGCTATTATCCAAGAAGGTATTGCCTTACTGGGGCAGCCTTATGTGTGGGGTGGCAATACGATAGGTGGTTTTGATTGTTCGGGCTTTATTGAGTATATTTTCAAAAAAGAAGGAAAATATATGCCGCGGACGACGCAACAGCAACAATACTTTGGGGATAAAATCCCGGTCAATCAGGCATTGCCAGGTGATTTATATTTCTTTGAAGATAATGGCGATGTGTATCATGTTGCTTTAGCACTTGGTGAAGGTGCTTATATTCATAGCCCAAGTCCCGGACATAATGTCTCTTATGGACATACGAGTCGTTTTCAAGCTCAGTTTGCACTTCGGGTACTCTAGCAAGCGCAATCATGATAAAGTCAAGGTAAGCAAGAAGAATGCCCTTAAAAATATGATCAATTGTGATATACTATTACGGAACATACTAGATAAATATTAGGGGGCACTCATTCGTGGCTGAAAATAAAGAAACTTTTTATATTACAACACCGATTTATTACCCAAGTGGTAAATTACACATCGGTAATACTTATACAACTGTAGCATCTGATACCTTAGCACGTTACAAACGCGCAAGTGGTTATGACGTATTATTCCTAACGGGTACAGATGAACACGGACAAAAAATCCAACAAAAAGCTGAAAAACAAGGCATTACACCACAAGAATACGTGGATAACATGGCTGCTGGCATGCAAGAATTATGGAAGACAATGAAAATCTCAAATGACATTTTCATGCGTACTTCTAGCGAAGCCCATGTAGAAGCAATTCAAGCTATTTTTGAACGTCTGTTAGCTCAAGGTGATATCTACCTAGGTGAATACGAAGGTTGGTACTCTGTTTCTGATGAAGAATACTTCACTGAAACTCAATTAGCTGAAGTGTACAAAGACGAAAATGGCAAGGTGATTGGTGGGGTTGCACCATCAGGACATGAAGTTGAATTAGTAAAAGAAGAATCTTACTTCTTTAGAATGAGTAAATATGCGGATCGTTTAGTAGCTTACTACGAAGAGCATCCTGAATTTATTCAACCAGAAACACGTAAGAACGAAATGATTAACAACTTCATCAAGCCAGGTTTGGAAGATTTAGCTGTATCACGTACATCATTTAACTGGGGTGTACCTGTTAAATCTAATCCAAAACATGTGGTTTATGTATGGATTGATGCCTTAGCAAACTATATTACTGCTTTAGGTTACCCTAACCACGACATGACAAGATTCGAAAAATACTGGCCAGCAAGCATTCATTTTGTGGGTAAAGAAATCGTTCGTTTCCATACGATTTATTGGCCAATTATGTTGATGGCATTAGACTTGCCACTGCCAAAACAAGTATTTGGTCACGGTTGGTTATTAATGCAAGACGGTAAAATGTCTAAATCTAAAGGTAACGTTGTCTACCCAGAAATGTTAGTAGAACGTTACGGTCTAGATTCTCTACGTTACTACTTAATGCGTGAAGTGAAATTCGGTTCAGATGGTGTCTTCACACCAGATAACTTTATTAACCGCATTAACTACGACTTAGCGAATGACCTTGGTAACCTATTGAACCGTACAGTTTCAATGGTTAACAAATACTTAGGTGGTCAAGTAGGCGCTTATCCTGGTCAAGTGACTGAATTTGATGCGCCACTAGAAGAATTAATTGCGAGCGAATTAGCTGGTTACCATAAAGCAATGGATGATTTACAATTCTCAGTTGCTTTAGACCATGTATGGGAAATCATTTCACGTACCAATAAATATATTGATGAAACTGCACCATGGATTCTTGCTAAAGATGAAGCATCTGCAGATCAATTGCAATCAGTAATGTACCACTTAGTGGATTCTTTACGTATCATTGCAATCTTAATCCAACCAGTTATGGTTGAAACACCTGCTGAAATGTTTAATCAATTAGGTTTAGACTTCACAACAGATGCAGGTTTTGAAAATGCAAAAGTTGGGTTATACCCTGAAACAGCTAAAGTTGTTGAAAAAGGTCAACCAATCTTCCCACGTTTAGATCACGATGAAGAAGTTGCTTATATTCAAGCACAAATGGCTGCATCTAAACCAGCTATTGCTGAAGAAGAAGAAGTAGCGAGCGAATTCAATCCAGAAGAAACGACCTTAGTGTCAAGCAAAGATAGCCAAATTAAATATGATGTCTTTGATCAAGTGGAATTGAAAGTTGCTGAAGTAATTGATGCAGATTTCGTAGAAGGTGCGGATAAATTATTGAAATTCAGATTAGATGCTGGGGACGAAGGTCACCGTCAAATCTTATCTGGTATCCGTGAATTCTATCCAGATCCAAAAGTCTTAATTGGTAAAAAAGTATGCATCGTTGCAAACTTGAAACCTCGTAAGATGAAGGGTCAAATTTCTCAAGGTATGATCTTATCTGCAGAAAAAGACGGCAAATTACAAGTTGTATTTGCTCCGGATGATGCAGTGAATGGTTCAGAAATTGCCTAAACAATAGTACAACGCAAAGACTGGGTTTTTATCCAGTCTTTTTCTAAGTTAAGGAAGGAAATTTATGTTATTTGATACACATACACATTTAAATGTTGATGACTTTGATGAAGACCGTGAAGAGACCATTTTGCGTGCACGTGAAGTGGGCGTGAAAGGTTTTGCTTTAGTTGGTTTTAATGTGAACACGATTCGTCGTGCCCAAGAGATGATTCAAGGAAATCCTGACATGGTGGGTATTTATGGTTGGCACCCAACGGAAGCGATTGACTATAATGCGGCGGCAGAGTCATTTTTGCTAAAAGCACTTGAAAGTCCTAAAGTTGTTGCGGTTGGTGAAACAGGTTTGGATTATTATTGGGAAACTAGTCCACATGACGTCCAAGAAAAAGTGTTCCGCCGTCAATTGGCCATTGCCCGTGAAATGCATTTACCGATTGTGATTCATAATCGTGATGCGACGGCAGATTGCTACCGCATTTTAAAAGATGAAAAAGTAGGGGACTTTGGTGGTATCATGCATTCATATGGTGAAACAGATGAATGGGTACAAAAATTTCTTGATTTAGGGATGCATATTTCTTTCTCAGGTGTGTCGACATTTAAAAAGACGGATGATGTTCGTGCAGCTGCCAAACTTGTACCGGATGACAAGATTTTGATTGAAACAGATTCACCATATTTAGCGCCAGTACCGAAACGCGGCAAACGTAATGAATCTGCATTTGTGGCCTATGTGGCGCAAGTTTTAGCGGAAACACGTGAATCGAGCTTAGCAGATTTTGAAGCATTAACTTTCAAAAATGCATGTGATTTATTCCGATTAGATTTTGACGGCACGAATTTAACGAAACGAGGCTAGACATGATGGTAGATACACAAGAAACTGGCACCCATACTCGTTCGGACAAGAAACGCATCAAACAAGTCATTGTCGTAGAAGGTAAATCAGATACGCAACGCTTGCAAGCCATCTATGATGTCACTACAATTGAGACAAATGGATCTGCCTTAAGCCAAGAGACCCTGGAGGATATCAAAAAAGCTCAAGCAATACATGGTGTGATTGTATTTACCGATCCAGATATCTCTGGAACTAAAATCCGTCAAGGTGTCATGGATGCTGTACCGGATGTGCAACATGCCTTTATCGAGCGAAAAGATGCGAAGCCAGACCATAAAGGTAGTTTAGGGGTAGAGCATGCCTCAGATGCAGCGATAGAAGAAGCCTTGAGCCATGTGTACACGCTTGGTGATAGTGAGGATACAACGATAGTGATTCCACAAAACGCCTTAATTCGATTAGGATTAGTCGGAGGCAGTGGGTCAAAAGAAAAACGACAATATTTAGCAAGCCAACTGCATATTGGATATGTAAATGGCAAACAATTAGCCAAACGTTTGGCTTTATTTCAAATTACCCTAGACCAGGTGGAAGCTGTCCTGGCAAATTATCAAACAGAAACAGGTGAATAAGATGACTGAACCAACAAAATATATTGCAACACCATCAAGAACGGGTGAAATTCTAAAGAAATTCCATTTGGATGCCAAAAAATCTTTGGGGCAAAACTTCTTGACTGAACCCCAAATTTTACAACATATGATTGATGTTGCTGGAGTGGACCAAGATACCAACGCAATTGAAATCGGCCCTGGTATTGGTGCATTGACAGAATTCTTGGCTATCAATGCCAAAGAAGTGTTGGCTTTTGAAATTGACCAACGTTTGTTACCGGTATTGGCCGACACTTTGGCTCAATACGATAATGTAACGGTGAAACACCAAGACATTTTGGAAGCTGACTTAAATGCGGAAATCGCGAAGATGGGTCCAGCTGACAAGACGGTCGTAGTAGCCAATTTACCGTATTACATCACCACACCAATTATCTTCAACTTATTGGAAGCCAGCGTCCAATTTGATAAATTTATCTTGATGATGCAAAAAGAGGTTGCAGAGCGTTTAACAGCAGCACCTGGTAGCAAGGCATATGGCTCACTATCTGTAGCCATTCAGTACTACTGCGACGCAGAAATCGCCTTTACAGTACCGAGAACTGTTTTCAATCCACAACCAAATGTAGATTCAGCTATTCTAGCTTTGACTAAATTGGATACGCCACGCATCCAAGTCATTGATGAAGCCTTTTTCTTCCGTTTAGTTCGCGCAAGTTTCAAACAACGCCGTAAGACTTTATGGAATAATTTACGTGCAGCCTTTGGTAAGGAAGAGGATACTGTTGAGAAAATGACAGCAGCCCTTGACGAAGCGGGACTTGATCCAAAACAACGAGCAGAAACCCTTACGATTGAAGATTTCGGCAAATTGGCAGACGCGCTTTTCCAAAAAGAAATTACGTATGTAGATGCTGAAAAATAAGTAATATTTTTCATAATTTTGTAATGTAATAAATTCTTGACATGAAAAGCCAAAAATGGTATTTAAATTTCTTGCAATTTATGATATAATACTGCAAGAGAGGTGAGGGCATGCCAAATAATATTGCAACAATTAAAGCTGAACTTGAGAGTAAAATCGGTGAACGCGTCCATTTAACACAACAAATCGGACGTAAACGCGTTATGAAACGTCAAGGGGTGCTTAGCGACACTTTCCCTGCTGTTTTCGTAGTTGAGTTAGATCAAGACGAAAATAAATTTGAACGTATTTGCTACAGCTACTCAGACGTATTGACAGAATCAGTAGAAATTGAGTTTGAAGCACTTGACTAATTTCTCTAAATAGAAGAAGACCATAATCGAAAACGGCAGTATCAGAACTTTGCTTAGGTAAAGCTTGATATTGTGGTTTTTTTCTTTTTTATCGGCGGTATTTTTGGTAAACTAAGTGATAAATATACGGAATTTAATAGATGGGAGGTTTGCACATGATAGAAGGAGAAGTTGCACCGGCCAAGATTAATCTTGCCCAGGATATTTTATTTCGCCGTGATGACCAATATCATGAAGTTGCAATGGTGATGGCCTCTATTGATTTGTCGGACTACTTAACGTTTGAATTAATACCAGAGAATAAGATTATCGTTGAAACGAGTCGGGCTTTTTTACCGGAAGATAATCGCAACCATGCTTTTCAAGCTGCGCAATTGATGAAAAAAGTGGGTAACATCCAATCAGGTGTCCACATTTCAATTGAAAAACGGATTCCTGTTGCAGCAGGACTTGGTGGTGGCTCGACAGATGCCGCAGCCGTGTTTCGAAAACTGAATACCATGTGGGATATGAACCTGCCACTATCCGAACTACAAGCCTTGGCTAGCCGAGTTGGGTCAGATGTGGCCTATTCTATTGCTGGGGGAACGGCCTTAGTAGAAGGTCGTGGGGAAAAAATTTCGTTGATTCAACCCGCGCCTAAGTGTTGGATTATCCTTGCAAAACCAGCGATATCTGTGTCAACGCGGAAAATTTTCCAACAATTAGATATTGATCGATTAAAATATGAACCAAATACGCCGAAAGTATTGGCAGCTTTGGAAAATGGTTCCTATGATGATTTAATGGCTGCAATCGGCAATTCACTTGAAGGTGTAACCTTTTCCCAACATCCTCAGCTTGCACGATTGAAGCAACAGATGCTTCATTTTGGTGCAGATGGGGTGACAATGTCTGGTTCAGGACCAACGATTATTGGGTTTACTCAAGTATATAGCCGTGGCCACCGCATTTATAATGCACTGAGAGGATTTTGCCAAGAAGTATATATGGTCCGTGTCATGCCAGAACCATTTGAACAATTTAAATCGTAATGACTGAGTCCGTGGATTAGCTCCAGGGGCTTTTTTCTTGTCCACGTAATGATTATGGATAAGATGCGAATCAGCGCGTGTTAGCACAATCGATATATAGGTCAAGAAATTCTTTTCACAAAAGTTGGGTGTATTCCTTGCTAGCTTTTTGTAAGTGTGCTATATTATCATTTGTGCAAATCGTAATCGGTACGATTTAAATGACGAAGTAATCATATATATATGAAATGATAGAGATGAGGAGGATTACGTGAAAGCTTTCAAAATATGGAAATGGGCCGTTGCCATAATGGCCGTACTATTTTTAACAGCCTGTAGCCAGACAGGAACAAGTGATGCTGCCTCGAATGAGCAAAGCGATGGCTTAAAAATTGTGACTACTTTTTACCCGATGCAAGCCTTAACGCAGGCAGTTGTTGGCGATACTGCGGAAGTAACCGCCATGATGGCTAATGAAGAAGTGCATGATTACGAGCCGAGTGCCCGTGATATTGCGACTTTAAACGAAGCAGATGTATTTGTATACAATAGTGAAGATATGGAAACGTGGGTGCCGAGTCTCTTAGAGAGTTTACAAAATGACGACTTATTAGTCATCGAAGCATCCGCTGATGTTGCAACAATCGATGGTGATGTAATTACGATTGAGGGCGATGCAGCTGCTGAAGAAGAACATGCCGAAGACGAAGTTGCTGAAGAGGAACTTTCTGAAGAAGCGCATTCAGAAGGCGATGGGCATAATCATGATGTAGACCCACATACATGGCTTGATCCGGTAAATGCTGCTACGGAGATGCAAACAATCGCCGAAGCCATCAGTGCTTATGATGCAAAAAATGCTGAATTCTATCAAGAAAATATGGATGAAATGACCAGTCAATTGTTTGATTTAAATGCGCAATACCAGACCTTATTCGCAGATGCTGAGAATAAACTATTCTTGACGCAACATGCGGCTTTTGGTTACCTGGCTAACCGCTACGGCTTAAATCAAGTGGCCGTAACTGGTTTAACAGAGTCAGCCGAACCGTCTGCAAAACGAATTGCTGCGATTGTGGATTATATCAACGCCAATGCTGTATCCGTCATGTATATCCAAAAAGGTGGGTCATCGACCATTGCGGATACAATTGCTGCTGAAACCGGCGTGAACATAGGTGAGTTGCAATCTATGGAAAGTGTAGACATTGTAACGTATCCGGCGAATGGGCAAGGATTCATGAAAATCATGACAGAGAATTTAGAAAGTCTGTCGCAAGTTGTGCATTAAGGAGGGATCGTATGCATTATATCGAAGTTGATAATTTAGGTTTTTCATGGGACAACGAACCCGTGTTAAACAACATTTCTTTTACTGTAGATCAGGGAGAGTTCGTTATTTTAACGGGTGAGAATGGGGCTGCGAAGTCAACGTTACTACGTAATATTATGGGCTTGTTACGTCCTAATGAGGGTACCGTCAAAATTTCTAAAACCAATAGTGAAGGTAATAAATTACAAATTGGCTATGTGCCGCAAACATTGAATAGTTTTAATGCAGGCTTCCCAAGTACCGTATATGAATTTGTTTCCTCAGGTCGTTACCAACAAGGAAAATGGTTCAAGAAGCTAGATGAAGACGACAAAATGCATATTGAGCGTGCATTGAAATCTGTTGGTATGGAAGAACAACGAAATAAAAAGATTGGTGACCTATCTGGTGGACAAAAACAACGTATCGGTTTAGCCCGTGTCTTTGCAACAGATCCTGACTTATTTATTTTGGATGAACCAACAACGGGGATGGATAAATCATCTCGTGCAAGTTTTTATGAATTGTTGCGTCATAATACCGAGAAACATGGGAAAGCCATTTTGATGGTGACGCATGATGATAATGTTTTAGATGAATATTACGATAAAAGAATACATTTAGTTAGAGAGGAGAATTCACCGTGGAGATGTTTCAGTATGAGTTCATGGGACGGGCGTTCTTAGCCGCAACTGCAATTTCATTTATTTCACCCATTTTAGGTTTGTTGCTCATTATGCGTAAACAGTCTTTGATGGCAGATACTTTGGCCCACATCTCCTTAGCCGGTGTTGCCTTTGGTTACTTATTAAATGTGGAACCAACGATTACGACGATTTTATTTGTGGCAGCAGCAGCCGTCATTTTAGAATACTTACGTGTGGTATATGCAAATTATTCAGATATTTCCGTAGCCATGATGATGTCGGGTGGTATGGCATTGGCGTTACTATTGTTGAATCAGGTAGATTCAGCGTCATCGATTAATTCCTATTTATTTGGGTCAATCATTACGGTATCACCATTACAATTAGCTATTTTAATTGGGTTAGCGGTGGTCATTGTAGCAGCTTATATCATTTTCAAGCGTCCGCTATACTTAATTTCATTTGATGAAGATACCGCATTTACGGCGGGTCTACCAGTTCGATTGATTTCCATTATTTTTTCAATTGTGACAGGTATGGCTATTGCCTTAATTATGCCGATTGCCGGTTCCTTACTTGTGTCAGCGATTATTGTAATGCCTGCAGCCATTGCTTTACGTTTGGTGAAGAATTTTGATGGAGTGATTGCACTAGGTGTCGTGATTGCTATGGTGGGGATGTTCTCAGGATTGGCAACATCTTACTATTTAGATACACCGCCAGGAGCAACAATCGTTGCAATTTTTGTTTTACTATTTGTCATTGAGAGTGGATATTTAAAAATAACTAAAAGCTAATTACGAATGTTTAGGAAATGAGGTGGTTATTCAGTGAATCACCTCATTTTTTATACATTTTTTTAAAATAAACGAACATTAAGTGAAATTTTCCTTTCAAATTAAGAAATTTCAATATATAATGTAATCTAAGACGAAAGAATCTGAAAGGTTGGAATATATGAAAATCAAGCGTAGCCCACGATTAGTGGACATGACACAGTATTTACTATCACACCCTCATCGGTTGGTATCGTTAACGTTCTTTGTGTCACGTTACGAATCAGCTAAATCTTCTATCTCAGAAGACCTAACAATATTAAAAGAACAATTTGAATTGAGCGGTTTCGGTCGAATCGAAACAGTCGCAGGTGCAGCTGGTGGTGTCATCTATATTCCAACAATGTCTGAAGAAGATGCCGTTGTGGAAGTAGAAAACCTAATCCACCAATTGGAATCAGCGGATGATCGTATTCTACCAGGTGGTTATTTCTATTTAACAGACTTGTTGAGTGATCCTGAACAACTACGTAAAATCGGAAAAATCATTGCAAGTTACTATGCTGAATCAAAAGCAACAGCGATTATGACAATTGCGACTAAAGGTGTACCAATTGCACAAATGGTTGCTTTATATATGAATATCCCATTCGTAATTGTACGCCGTGACTCTAAGGTAACAGAAGGGTCAACAGTTTCAATCAACTACGCGACCAAAGGTACTAGTCGAGTTGAAAAAATGGAATTAACCAAATCATCATTACCACAAGGATCACATGTATTAATCATTGATGACTTCCTAAATGGTGGTGGGACAATTACAGGTATGAACTCAATGTTGAAAGAATTTAACTCAACATGTGCAGGTATTTCTGTACTTTGTGAGTCAGATACACCAGACCGTGAAATTGATTTCGATTACCAATCACTAATCAAAGTTCAAAAAGATGCATCATTTGATAAAGGTTTCCAATTAACCTTAGGTACAATGTTTAAGTAATTTATGCTTTAAGTCGTTTCGTAGAGGTTAGGGAGATCCTAGCCTCTTTTTTTGACGAAATATAAATTTTTTTACAAAATGGTGACAAATGAAAAGAGTCACCTTTTTTTATTAAATTTTCGTTATAATCTATGTAATGAAAAGGTCACTGGGTATATGGAGGATTTTTTATGAAAGAGAAAAGTTTGAGAAGTAAGATTTTGGTGCAAGGGTTAATCTTTGCGACCCCATTTATCTTGAGTGGTTTTGTGGCTGATAAAATTGAAGCAGCAGAAGTGAACAGTGTATCAGAAGTTCAAAGTTCTGCGGTTGTAAGTAGTATAGATAATGAAGCAACAAGTGTTTCTTCAAGCGATGATAGTACGAGTGAGGTTGATGCTACGGTTGAGTCATCAGCTGTTGAAGGCCAAGCAAGTGCGGTTGAGGCAACAAGTGAAAGTAACGAACCTATAGTTGAATCTTCACTTAAGTTAGAAGAAGCGACTTCGAATACAGCATCTTCTTCTGAATCAGTAGTTGAAAGTGCTGAAAATCAAGTTGTAGCAGAAAGTCAATCAGTTCCAGCAGACGCTATATCGGAAAGTTCTGAAATTGATGCTGCAGTTGAGACAACAAGTGAAGAAACAGCTATAGCTGAGAGTGAAGTAGCGACTGAAGCAACATCTGAAGCAGCAATGAGTCTATTTAGCACACAAAGTACTAGTCGTGTAGCAACAACTGCTGCCAGTACTTCAAATGCCAAAACTGATGTCACACGAATTTCAGGGAGAGATCGTTATTTAAATGCAGTTGAAATTTCAAAAGCAGGGTGGACTCAAGCAGATACTGTCTTATTAACAAATGGGACTACCTTTGCAGATTCATTAGCGGGCTCGTCTTTATCAGGAGCTTATGATGCACCAATTTTATTCACAAAAGCGAATCAATTACCAGCAGAAACGTTAGCTGAGATTAAACGTTTGAAGGCATCAGAAGTTGTTGTTTTAGGTGGAGAAACATCGGTACCTGAAGCCATTTTACAAGCAATCGCAGATGCGGGTGTGAACGTACGTCGCGTGGATGGTTCAAATCGTTATTTCTTAGCGGCAAATATTGCTAAAGAATTGAAAGAAGATGTGAAAGCACCTTATGAAGCATTTTTAGCAAGTGGTGAAGTAGCTTCAGATGCCTTATCAATTGCACCTGTGGCAGCAAGTCGATTAACACCGATTTATTTAACAAAAAATAATAAGTTAGAGCAAGCTGTGATAGATGCAATTCCATTAGTAAGCCAATGGACGGTTATTGGGTCAAATAACACCATTTCGGATAGTGTAGTCAACCAAATGATTGCACTTGGCGCCAAAATTCGCAGAATCGAAGGCCAAGATCGCTATGAAGTTAACCAAAACATTATTAGCGAGTACATTGATCCAAGTAAAACAGATACTTTATACGTGGCTTCAGGCGAACATTTTTCTGATGCTTTACCATCTGCTGCATTAGCCGCGAAAAAGGGAACCGGTGTATTACTTGTTAAAAATGATAACAATACAAATATTCGTAAACAAAAGGAATTTGCAGTTCGCGAAGAAAATGTGGACCACTTGATTATTCTTGGTGGTACGCCAACAATTTCCGCTGATACGCAAACAAAATTAGCCAATACATACATCTTCTTAGACCCAGGTCATGGTGGCTATGAATCTGGTGCTTATTATTATGGCGTAGCTGAGAAAGATATCAATCTATCAGTAGCTAATAAGGTAAGAAAATTATTAACGGATGCAGGCTATATCGTGTACCAATCTCGCTTAAATGATACTGCTGTTGAATTATACGATAGACCGGATATTGCGAATAATAGCTATCAAGATATATTTGTGTCTGTTCACCATAACGCAATGCCAGGAAGTTCTGCAGGTTATGTTTCTGGAATCGAAACATACTACTATGAATATACACCAGGTGAAGAATACCTACCAAAAACAACAGATAAATATGTTTATCGTGAAGCTATTAATCCTGAACGACGCGATTTATCTATAGAATTAGCAACATTTATTCATAATGCAGCACTTGAAGCAACAGGCGCCTTAGATAGAGGTGTTCGAGAAAATGATTTTGTTGTCAATCGTGAAGCAGTGATGCCGTCTGTATTACTAGAATTAGGCTATATGTCACAATGGAATGAATTTAGTAAATTGATTACTGATTCATATCAAAATAAATTAGCAAGTGCTATTGCTAAAGGAATCGATCAATACTTTGCATAACAATCTTTGAAATATTAGCAAGGCTTGAAAGCAATCTTTTTTTGCCTACCCTATAACCATTGAAAGTGATAAACTTATTGAATATGAGTATTTCAAATTTGGTTAATGGGTAGGTTTTTTTATGAAAGAAAGACAGCAAAACTTTGAACTTTTAAGAATCATCGCCATGTTTTTGATAGTTGTTTCCCACGTAATCACACATAATGTAATGGCTAAACATTTAGAATTGTCATCGGTGAATACATTTTTACTTTCACTATTAAGGTCTTTTATTTATATTTGTGTGAACGTATATATCATCATAACTGGCTATTTTTCTATTAATGCTAAACAATTGAAATTTCGCAAAGTATTGAATGTTATTTTATTGCCAGGATTTATTTCAGCCATTTTATTAATAACTTTGATGGCGTTTGGTGCAATCAATTTCGATATTTGGCGTATTATTGGTAAGTTATTTGCCACATTTAGGGGAGAATATTGGTTTATATCCAATTATTTTGCACTTTATCTTTTTATTCCATTATTAAATAAAATCATACATTCTTTTTCACGAAAAGAATTGCAACAATGGATTTTTCTAACAACTTTAGTTGGTGTGATTTGGCCGTTTTTTATAGAGACAGAGCAAATCATTGCATTTAATTCCGGTTTCTCCTTAATATTTTTTATGTACTTGTACTTTGTAGGGGCCCATATCAGATTATACGGTTCTTTTGTGAAAGATCTGAGCAAAGAGCAATACCTAGGTATATATGTAGGACTAGGGTTGATAACGGGTATATTGCAATTTCTTTTCCCACAAATAGATTTCCTAAATTACAATGGACCATTTGAAATCATCATGTCCTATGCCTTCTTCATGTTCATTTCGAAAATCACTGTGAAATCAACAAAAATTAATTATATTGCCATGTATACGTTGAGTGTTTACTTGGTTCATGAACAAGGGCAAATGCGTGAACTAATTTGGAATTTACCTATTGTAGATACGTTAATTCAATTGTCTCCAATTACATTCATACCGGCTGTTTTACTAGTGGCAGTATTAGTATTTTGTGGATCATGGATTATTGGTTGGACATTAACAAAAATATTTGAAAATTTGGAAAAACTAATTTATAAATTTGTAGACCGCAACGTACTGGTTGAAAAATTGAAAACATCTAGCAAATAAGGAGGGGTAGCCATGCATTACTTTAAAATTCAATTGAGCGATCAAGTTGCTTTAATTAAGCCAACACTTGAGATGAGTGAAAGCATTTATAAATTAGTGGTAGAAAATAAAGCATATATTGGAGAATTTCTAGATTTCGTAGATAATGTTGAGAAAGATGGTGTCAAAAGTCAAAAAGATTTCTTGATTTTGCGTTTCAATCAAGAGGCAGAAGGCACTGCACGTCAGTATATGATTACCTATAATGATGAAATTGTTGGTTCCATTGATTTGCACAATATTATTGAAGATTTTAAAAGAGCTGAAGTAGGTTATTGGTTAAGCCCAGAGGTTGCTGGTAAAGGTGTGATGTCGTTAGCTGTTCAAGCCGTTTTAGCGATAGCTTTTGAAGATATGGACTTGAATAAAGTCCTTTTAATGGCTGATGTTGAAAATATTGCCAGCAATCGTGTAGCGCAAAAGAATCATTTTACTTTAGAAGGTACACATCGTAAGGACACCCCTTTAAGAGGCGAGTATAGGGATATAAATGTTTATGGTATTTTGCAGTCGGAATTTCTAGAAAAAGCTTAATGTATAAAAAATGCTAGTCCATCTGGTTGATGTGACTAGCATTTTTATTTATTTTAATATTTTGTGATATATACCCATATATGTGTCATGAATGTCATCCCAATTAAATTTTTTGGATGCTTGTACTGCTTTGGAGGACATGTCCTCGTAATGACCTTGAATGTAATTGAGGGCATCATTGAAAGCTTGATTATCAAATCGGTCAGTAGATATACCAATTTCCTTATCTGTGAAGTATCCATCGAAACCTTCACCTTTGGTATACACTACAGGCAATGCTTGACTCATCGCTTCAACGTAAACTAAGCCAAATGTTTCTGGTGAGGATAATAGTGCGAAAATATCAGATTCACGGTAGAAGGCTACAATTTCTTCTTTGTTTTTTGGACCATGGTAAGTGACAACGGGAGTTGTAAGCAATTGATCTAGAATTGCTTGATCCCAGTTTGGTCCGATAATATGCAATTCTGCAGGAGCAACTTCATCATTATAGTTGCTAACATAATTTGCCAAAGTAACTAAATTTTTAGCTTTTTGAATTTTCGCAGTTGTAACGATTTTTAAGGGCTTATGAAGGGATACGGATTTATTTTCATATGCGTTATCGTGCCAATATTGATCGATACCATTTGGTAATACTAGCGTTTTAGCTAATAATGCTGCTTTTATTTTTTCAGGAATATAGTTGTTAAATGTATGCTCAAAGTTATTTTGCGAAATAAAAATAATTTGACTGGCATTCTGTAAAATTTTGAAGGCAATTGGTCGTAACCATACCGCTTTTTTGAAGAAATCGGCTACTTCGTTGCTACGAACGGCAACAACATATGGTGTCCCGTGTTCTTTATGAATACGATAGGCCATATAACCATTGGTAAATAAGGAATGAGCATGTATCATATCGTACTGACTAGTGTCGTAACGTTTGATTAGATCAGCATAAATTTTGTTCTGTTTGTAGAAGTAGAAAAAGCGCTCCATTTGATTATAGACGCGAACGGTTTGAGCGTACGGTGCTGTTGATGCGATACGGTCTTCTGGAAATTGTTTTGAGATGGGTACATATACATCGATATCCACATCAGCAGCTACTTGGCGATCAAATAGTTGTTGAAAAAGAGGCGATGTTGAATAGTATGAACAAACGTGTAAGATTTTCATAATGATTCTCCTTGTGTTTACTATCTACAGTATAACAAATGCGGATTTAAATTTTTTTTAAATATTAGAAATTCCTCGATATGGTATAATTTCTTTTAAAGGCGGATTTTATAATGAACT
>NZ_RKMG01000084.1 GCF_003797145.1 Aerococcus agrisoli
AAAGTATGAATTGTTCAGGAATAGATAAGGGCCTCCTAAAGTTAGTTTTGTCTGCTAGCTTCAGGGGGCCCGTATAGTTTAACAACAAATGTATATTTTTTATGAACTCTCTAGCACGCAGGCAACTTTAGGGCTGATTGGATGAGGAAAATAAATATTAAATTCAATAAATAGTAAAAATTAAAGATATAAAAAACCAAGCAATCAAATGATTACTTGGAAATTTTCTCATCAGCCTGATTTGACGAAAAGCTCATTAAAGGTAGGTATTAAAGCAATTGTTTTAGGTCTGATACGGTGACTTGTAATACTTTACGGATGAAAGGATATTTTTCTTTCATTTCGTCAAAGTATGGGCCTTCTGTTAGGAATTCGCCTTTA
This sequence comes from Aerococcus agrisoli, assembly GCF_003797145.1. Taxonomy (GTDB): domain Bacteria; phylum Bacillota; class Bacilli; order Lactobacillales; family Aerococcaceae; genus Aerococcus; species Aerococcus agrisoli. Next base: position 382 of record NZ_RKMG01000084.1, read on the forward strand.
CCATTAATGCGGAAGCCGGTTCCTTGATAGTTGTTAAAGCCTTCTAATTGGCGGGCTGCTAAGGTTAAAATTAACTGATCATTTACTACAAGGTCTTCTTCAGTTGATGTCATACCTGCTGCTGGGATTAGAATAATATCCTCTTCTTTAGTAACTAAGTAGGAGTTCCACGTGCATGTAACATGTGGGTCAGTGTTTCCCCAAGAGGTGATAGAAACGGCACCTTCATAATTTAATACATCATAAAATTTTTCAGTAAACATAGTCATGATCTCCTTATCATTCAATTACATTATCTCGTTATTATACCACCTTACTCAGGACTACTTTCTTAAACTATATGTAAGCATTTTAGACAAATGAAGATTATTTTCAATAAAGAACCCCTACTAGTGACTAAAATGGACCCTGTGTCAAGGA
>NZ_RKMG01000085.1 GCF_003797145.1 Aerococcus agrisoli
ACAGTTGCTTCGGCACCTTCCATATTTTTAAAATTATATTTTCTAAATATGATGAACACTATTGAGCAATTTAATTGTTTATCGTATTTAGGAAATCAAGAATTGAGAAAAAGCGGAAAAATAGAAAAAACCTATACACACGGAAGTTATCATAGACTTCTTGTGTATAGGGATCTTTTTACTTTTTAAATTTATTGAATGTTTATTCTTCTCCGTTTTCTTCTATATCTTCAATTAATTGTTCCATCTTAACAATTTCTTCTTCTTGTGCTTGTATAATTTCTTCGCTTAATTGCTGTACTCGTGGATCTGTGAGATTGGCATTTTCACTAGTCATAATAGCGGTAGAGTGGTGTGGAATCATGGCTCTCATCCAAGCAGTATCGTCTACGCCAACTTGGTTTTGAATAAGCCCAAACGATCCCAGCACGAGTAAGACTGAAAGCCCCATTATAACGGCGTTTAATTTTTTATTATCATACATTTTCCACATAAAACCCATCATAATGATAGCCATGACTGCACCCATAAAAATAGCCATATAAACACGGGTTTGACTAAAGTAAATGTGCGCAAATTCATTGACATTCACAAACATTAGAAAGTACATAATGACTGTTGAAGTTAAAATCATGAGGGCAAATTTTAGGTATTTATTCATAAGTATCCGTCCTTTTTTAGTATTTCTTAAACTTTAAGTTTGGTAGGTATTTTAATGTACCACTAGTGATTATTGAGCTAATTCTTCTTCAACAAACCATTTATGATTACGAACAACTGCTCC
>NZ_RKMG01000086.1 GCF_003797145.1 Aerococcus agrisoli
AGGTTTGGAACACATGATTTTATGTAATTTCATGTATTGATAAGTCGAATGCTTAGAATAAGATAACTATAACACTGCATACAAATCAAAATAATTGGAGGAATAATTATGTTTTTAGTGTTAGGAACTATTGCTATAGTAGCAACTGTTTTAAATCTTTATTTATATAAAGTAGGCAAAGATTATAAATTAGCAATGGCAATGGGATTGTCATTCACAGCACTGTCGCTTGTTGCAGGGTACAGCATGATATCCGGTTGGGTAAAGGTAAAAGATTGGGCTGCTTTATTAGATGTAGTACCTACTATGACAACAGTCCTATGGGGTTTAACGATTGTATCGATTTTATTAAATATAATTCCGATCCTTTTAGAGCAAAAAAAATAATTAAAACTAATCAACTATCTGATAAGAGTCTACTAAAATCAACACTTACTAGGTATTGATCTGATTGATTTTTCGCTGTCTATTATAAGTGTCGATTAAAATATTCAGGTTTCCTTACTTAAAAAAACGTGTATATATTCCCTTGAGCTAATAAGGTTTTATATACACGACTTTAAGCAATTTCATGTATTGAAGTAAACTTACTTGCAAGTGCGCTTTTGATTCCAAATTAAAACATATTATTATTCCTGAATAATTCATACCGACAAAAAAATGATCTGTTGCACTAAATTTTACCGGAATTTATATTTTTTATTCCGTCTCAGAACCCAACAGATTAAAAAATCCGGTTCTGTTGCAAAGTTTTAAA
>NZ_RKMG01000087.1 GCF_003797145.1 Aerococcus agrisoli
ACAGTTGCTTCGGCACCTTCCATTCCAGGCATATGATCGCGCTGAAGAATAACAGATTCTCCTACTTCGTACATCGGATTTTCAGCTTCTTCCAAGCCTTCTGGAATTTCTCCCGACTCATCATGCTTCATATCTCCCATATTATCCATATCTCTTGTTTTTTTGGACTCGCTAATTATCTGGTTCTCATAGCTATCTTCTAATGATGGTTGATTTTCAAGTGTGTAGTTAGCAAATATTAAATCAGCGTTTTTAATATTAAATGCTTCAGTTAAATCGTCTACTGAAAAATTAGTACTTTGAGAAATCGCCCAGAGAGTATCTCCCCAAACCACTTCGTAATTTTGAAGTTCTTCTAATGTATCGTATTGGGAAACATCTGCTTGTACTTCTTCTACTGTACGCGCTCTCCAAAATTGGCTTGAGTCTTGTACTTCTTCCCCAGATTCACCATGTTCCATACCTTCGTGGCCTGTTTGAGATTTATCCGTTGTTTTGCTAGCCACCGTTTTCGAGCCAGTTTGAGCAGCATTATCTGCATCATCAAGTGTATTCGCGCCTACCTTATTCACTAGTGGATAAGAACTTAATAATGCTACAGATAAAAGACTACTTATAATTGTTTTTTTCACACGATTTCTCTCCTTTTGGTAATACCACCTTTATCTACAAATGTAGCTGAATGAACTTACATGTAGTTTATAATTACCCCTTATCATTGTCAAACACTTTGAT
>NZ_RKMG01000088.1 GCF_003797145.1 Aerococcus agrisoli
AAATAATTAACAACTCCCTAATCGACCTCCCAGCCCCATCCAACATCTCTGCTTGATGAAATTTCGGCTCCCTATTAGCAGTCTGCCTCATGACCCAAATCCTCACCGGCCTACTACTAGCCATGCACTACACAGCAGACACATCCCTAGCCTTCTCCTCCGTAGCCCACACTTGCCGGAACGTACAATACGGCTGACTCATCCGGAATCTCCACGCAAACGGCGCCTCATTCTTCTTCATCTGTATCTTCCTTCACATCNTACCTCTACAAGGAAACCTGAAACACAGGAGTAATCCTCCTCCTCACACTCATAGCCACCGCCTTTGTGGGCTATGTTCTCCCATGGGGCCAAATATCATTCTGAGGGGCCACCGTTATCACAAACCTATTCTCAGCAATTCCCTACATTGGACACACCCTAGTAGAGTGAGCCTGAGGGGGATTTTCAGTCGACAACCCAACCCTTACCCGATTCTTCGCTTTACACTTCCTCCTCCCCTTTGCAATCGCAGGTATTACTATCATCCACCTCACCTTCCTACACGAATCAGGCTCAAACAACCCCCTAGGCATCTCATCCGACTCTGACAAAATTCCATTTCACCCATACTACTCCTTCAAAGACATTCTGGGCTTAACTCTCATACTCACCCCATTCCTAACACTAGCCCTATTCTCCCCCAACCTCCTAGGAGACCCAGAAAACTTCACCCCAGCAAAC
>NZ_RKMG01000089.1 GCF_003797145.1 Aerococcus agrisoli
TGCTGGCACCAGACTTGCCCTCCAATGGATCCTCGTTAAAGGATTTAAAGTGGACTCATTCCAATTACAGGGCCTCGAAAGAGTCCTGTATTGTTATTTTTCGTCACTACCTCCCCGGGTCGGGAGTGGGTAATTTGCGCGCCTGCTGCCTTCCTTGGATGTGGTAGCCGTTTCTCAGGCTCCCTCTCCGGAATCGAACCCTGATTCCCCGTTACCCGTGGTCACCATGGTAGGCACAGACAGTACCATCGAAAGTTGATAGGGCAGACATTCGAATGGGTCGTCGCCGCCACGGGGGCGTGCGATCGGCTCGAGGTTATCTAGAGTCACCAAAGCCGCCGGGCGAGCCCGGGTTGGTTTTGGTCTGATAAATGCACGCGTCCCCGGAGGTCGGCGCTCGTCGGCATGTATTANGCGAGCCCGGGTTGGTTTTGGTCTGATAAATGCACGCGTCCCCGGAGGTCGGCGCTCGTCGGCATGTATTAGCTCTAGAATTACCACAGTTATCCAAGTAACGGGAGGGGAGCGACCAAAGGAACCATAACTGATTTAATGAGCCATTCGCAGTTTCACTGTACCGCCCGTGTGTACTTAGACATGCATGGCTTAATCTTTGAGACAAGCATATGCTACTGGC
>NZ_RKMG01000090.1 GCF_003797145.1 Aerococcus agrisoli
GGGGACAAAGTGACAGGTGGTGCATGGTTGTCGTCAGCTCGTGTCGTGAGATGTTGGGTTAAGTCCCGCAACGAGCGCAACCCCTATTATTAGTTGCCAGCATTCAGTTGGGCACTCTAATGAGACTGCCGGTGACAAACCGGAGGAAGGTGGGGATGACGTCAAATCAGCATGCCCCTTATGACTTGGGCTACACACGTGCTACAATGGATGGTACAGCGAGTCGCAAACCCGCGAGGGCAAGCAAATCTCTTAAAGCCATTCTCAGTTCGGATTGCAGGCTGCAACTCGCCTGCATGAAGCCGGAATCGCTAGTAATCGTGGATCAGCACGCCACGGTGAATACGTTCCCGGGTCTTGTACACACCGCCCGTCACACCACGAGAGTTTGTAACACCCGAAGTCGGTGAGGTAACCTTTTAGGAGCCAGCCGCCGAAGGTGGGACAGATGATTGGGGTGAAGTCGTAACAAGGTAGCCGTATCGGAAGGTGCGGCTGGATCACCTCCTTTCTAAGGAATATTACGGAATACACAAGCGTTCGACTCTTCTTTGTTTAGTTTTGAGAGATTTATCTCTCTAATATATAACTTTGTTCTTTGAAAACTGAAT